>NZ_RZTE01000034.1:0-62465 GCF_003997415.1 Mesorhizobium sp. M7A.F.Ca.MR.245.00.0.0
CTCATCCGTCTCGGCGCTGCGCGCCGATCCACCTTCTCCCACAAGGGGAGAAGGGAAGAGTGTGCTACGGCATCAACTGATACTCATAAAGCTTCTGGTATAGCCCACCCTGCTTGAGCAAGGTCTTGTGCGGGCCGCTTTCCACCACCTTGCCGGCTTCGAGCACCACGATCGTGTCTGCCTGGTGCACCGTCGATAGACGGTGCGCGATGACGATCGTCGTGCGGCCTTCCGTCAATTGCTGCAGCGCGTCGCGGAACAGCGCTTCCGATTCGGCATCAAGCGCGCTGGTCGCTTCGTCCAGCAGCAGGATCTCGGCATTGCGCAGCATGGCGCGTGCGATCGAGATCCGTTGACGCTGGCCGCCCGATAGCAGGCCGCCATTCTCACCCACATCCGTCTCGTAGCCTTTCGCCTGTGCGCTGATGAAGTCATGGGCGTTGGCCGCCTTGGCGGCGGCGATCACCTCTTCGTCGGTCGCACCCTCGCGCCCAAGCCGGATGTTGTGCATGATGGTGCCGGCAAACAGGAATGTATCCTGGCTGACATAGGCGATCTTTTCCCGCAGCGATGCGAGCGTCGCATGGGAAATATCCTGGCCGTCGAGCAGCACCCTGCCGCTCTTCGGGTCGTACATGCGCATGATCAAGTTCAGAACGGTCGACTTGCCGCCGCCGGAAGGCCCGACCAGCGCCGTCATCTTGCCGGGCGCAAGCGTCAGATCGAACCTGTCCAGCACCGGCGGCCCGTTTTGATAAGCGAAGTCGACGGCGTCGAACCGGATCTCGCCCGGTCCGGCCAGAAGCGGCTTCGCGTCGGGCTTCTCCACCAGAGTCAGCGGCTGGTCGGCGAGCTCGAACATCATGCGCACGCCGACAATACCGCTTTCCAGCGATATGCGCACGCGCGCAAGGCGCTTTGCCGGCTCATAGGCAAACAGGAGCGCCCCGATGAAGGCCATGATGTTTCCCGGCATCTGGCCGCCCTGCAAGACCAGGAAGCCGCTGACGAAGATGGCCCCGGCAATTGCCAGCCCGGCCAGCGTCTCCATCACTGGGCTTGTCGCAGCCTCCAGCGTCGCGATGTTATTGGCCCGGTTCTCGACGTCCGACACGGCCTTGTACATGCGGTTGCGCATTGCGCCTTCGAGGTTGAAGGATTTGACGACGCGCACGCCGATTGCCGTTTCCTGCATCACCTGCACGATCTGGCCGACCGAGCGAAACTCCATCGCGGCGAACTTGCGAACACGTTTGAGGATGCGGTTGACCCCGTAGATAGCCAAGGGGCCGACGACGAAGCAGATTATAGACAAGGCTGGCTGCTGCCAGACCATGACTCCTACCAGGACAACCAGCGACAACAGATCGCGCACATAGGACGTGACAACGAGGTCGAGCACGTTGCGCGCCGCCTGCGCATTGTTGGTCATGCGTGTGATCAGGTCGGACGACGAGGTCGAATGGTAGAATTCGATGCCTTGCGCCAGGATTCGGTCGTAGATCTTGCGCTGGCGATCGGCGATGATGGCGTTGCCGACCCGGCTCATGAAATAAGCCTGGATGAAGTTGGCGAGACCCTTGAGAATGAAGATCGTGGCGACCCCCGCCGCAATCAGGTTGACGCGGTCAATCCGCTTGAAGACCACGAATTCGTCGGTGATCTCTTTGAGAATCCAGGCGCTGGCGCCGGTCGTGGCGGCCACCACAAGCATCGACAAGATGGCGGCGCCGTAGCCAAACCTGTGCTGATAAAAGGATTCCCGGATCAACCTCGCAACGAGGCGCTGGTTTTCCGTCGAGCGGAAGAAACGAAACAAACGGCGGATCCTTGAAACCGGGACAACGAAGGCGGCTTATAGAGGGAGTTGCGGCCGGATGGAACCATCCGCGGCCGCCGCGGACAAACCGCTGTTGCAAGCGGCATCGACGGGATGCGATTTTCAGCCTCGGCACTATCAGATGATTCTTTTGACGGGATGACGACAGATGGCTTTCGACCTTATCGTTCGCGGCGGCACACTGCCTGATGGCAGGGTTGCCGACATAGGCATCAGCAGTGAGACGATCGCGGCGATCGAGCCCACCCTGCAGGGTCCTGCGCGGACCGAGGTCGACGCCCGCGGCAATCTGGTCTCGCCACCCTTCGTCGATCCGCATTTCCACATGGACGCGACGCTCTCCTACGGCATTCCGCGCATCAACGCGTCGGGTACGCTGCTCGAAGGCATTTCGCTATGGGGCGAGTTGAAGCCGCTTTTGACGCATGAGGCGGTGCGTGATCGCGCATTGGCCTATTGCGACTGGGCGGTGTCGATGGGCCTGCTCGCAATCCGCACCCATGTCGATGTCTGCGATGACAGGCTGCTGGCGGTCGAGGCGCTGCTCGAGGTCAAGAAGACGGTCGCTCCCTATATCGACCTGCAACTGGTCGCTTTCCCGCAGGACGGGTTTTATCGCGCTCCATCGGCGCGTGAAAACACCATTCGCGCGCTCGACATGGGCGTCGACATTGTCGGCGGCATCCCGCATTTCGAGCGCACCATGGCCGACGGCACGCGCTCGGTAACGGAGCTGTGCGAGATCGCGGCCAGGCGCGGCCTGATGGTCGACCTGCATTGCGACGAGACCGATGATCCGCTGTCGCGTCACATCGAACAGCTTGCGTATGAGACGCAGCGCCTTGGTCTGCAGGGCAAGGTCGCCGGTTCGCACCTCACCTCGATGCATTCGATGGACAATTACTATGTCTCGAAGCTGCTGCCGCTGATCGCCGAGGCCGACGTCTCGGTCATTCCCAATCCGCTGATCAACATCATGCTGCAGGGCCGCCACGACACCTTCCCGAAGCGCCGGGGCCTGACTCGGGTCAAGGAAATGCTGGCGCTCGGCATTCGCGTCGGCTGGGGCCAGGATTGCGTGCTCGATCCCTGGTATTCGCTAGGCACCGCCGACATGCTCGATGTCGCCTTCATGGGCCTGCACGTCGCTCAGATGTCGAGCCCGGCCGAGATGGCGCGCTGCTTCGACATGGTCACCAACGTCAATGCCGCGATCATGGGCCTCGATCATCTCGGCCTGGCGGTCGGCAAGCGCGCCAGCCTGGTCGTCCTCGATGCCGGCAATCCGGTGGAGGCCCTGCGCCTGCGCGCCGAACGCCTGTGCGTCATCGCCAGGGGCAAGGTGGTGGCGGAGCGGACGAAGCAGGAAACCAGGCTGTCCATCGACGGAAGGCCGGTACTTGTGAACCGACGGCACCATTCGCATCAGGACCAATAGGACACCGCATCTGCATCAAGGCTCTGAGCTTCGCCCGTCCGGAAATAAGTCTACATTAAGGCTCCACTTTTATTCGAGGAGGATTCCATGTGGCGCAAGACTGTGATGGCGGTGGCGTTGACGGTGCTTTGCACCGGCTGCACGACGGTGACGGCAGAGGACCGCCGCGCCGCCGACGAAGCGAAATGCCGGTCCTACGGCTTCGTCAAGAAGAATGATGCCTTTGCCGAGTGTCTGCAGCGCATCGATCTGGAGCGGCGTGCGGAGCTCAGACGCACCCCGGCTTTCGACCCCTGGGACAGGCCGGTGATCTATCGGCCCATTATTCTCAGGCCGCAGCCAAAAGGGAACTGAATCGCGCAGACCCAGCCGATTCCCGAGGCTGGCCTTGCCGATTTCCGGTTTTCTCCTCGTCAAAGCCGCCGCTTCCGTCTACGACGCGGCTAACTAGGGAGGAATCGGGATCGGCATGACGCAGCCCGTGGCGCAGAATTCGACGATCAGGAATGTGCTTCTGGCCGGCATTCTGCTGATGCTGGCCGGCGACTTCCTGTTTGCGCTGAACGACGCCATGGGCAAGTGGCTGGTCGCCAGCTTCTCCGTCGGCCAGGTGGTGCTGATCCGCTCTATCGGCGCCTTCTTCGTGCTCGGCCCGATGATCGCCAATCAGGGCCCGGCCAAGCTGTTTCGCATGGAACGCCTGGAGCTGCAGCTGCTGCGGGTGGTGATGACCACGCTCGACACCGCGCTATTCTATGCCGCCGTGGTCTATCTGCCGCTTGCCGATGTGATGAGTTTCTACATGGCCGGGCCGATCTACGTTGCGGCACTCTCGCACCTCCTGCTTGGCGAAAAGGTCGGCTGGCGCCGCTGGATGGCGATCCTGCTCGGCTTCTGCGGCGTTTTGATCATGCTGAAACCGTCCTCGGCGGCGTTCTCGCTGTCATCGGGTTTTGCGCTGGTAGGCAGCATCTCCTTCGCCTTCGCCATCATCCTCAACCGCCGCCTGCGTGGCACCAGCGACACCAATCTGGTGACATGGCAGACCATCGGCACGCTGCTGGTCGGCGGTGTGCTGACCATCGGCGCCTGGCAGACGCCGTCGGCACTCGATCTCGGCGCCATGCTGCTGCTCGGTATCGTCTCCTGCGGCGCCCACCTGATGATCACCAGGGCGCTCAAGCTGGCGCCGGCTTCGACATTGGCGCCGCTGCACTACACACTGCTGCTGTGGGCGGTGGTGTTCGGCCTGGTGTTCTTCGGCGACGTTCCCGGTCCGCGCATCCTGATCGGCTCGGCCATCGTTGTTCTCGCCGGCCTGTTCATCTTCCATCGCCAGAAAGTGGTCGAGACCACTGTGCCGCCCGAAAACGTGCCGAAGGGCGTGAGTTAGTCCAGGCTCAGCCCCGGTGTATTGCTGCCAGATGCCGCGAAAACTCCGGCGTCTCCATCAGCGCCTTGCAGCGAGCGAAACGGCCATCGGCATAAGCGCGAAAATCATCGACCGGGTTGTTGTTGGCAAGCTGGATCAGCCCCCACAAGGTCCACAACAGGTCGCACATCGCCTTGTAGATGACGATGCGGCCGCGCTCCGCCGGCCTTGCCTCGCCGCCGAAATAGGCGCGCATCATCTCTTCGTCCTGGGCCGTGTCGAATTTGCCTTCCACGCTGAGGTCGCCAAGGTCCCAGAGCGGATCGTTCATGCCCGAATATTCCCAGTCGACTATCCACATCCGCTCGCCCGTATCGAGAAAGTTCTCGCACAGCGGATCACAGTGGCAGGCGACGATCGGCAGCGGATGGGCGGCCAGCGCCGAGCGGACGCTCTCGGCGTCTCGCACCACGTCATGATAACCGGCGGGCAGGGCGACCTCCTTGGTGGATAGCACCTTGAGGTAATCGTCGATCATCGCGAACAATTCGAAGCGGAAGGGAAACACCGCGCCTGAATCGTGCAGCTTGCGAAAGGCTTCGCCGGCGCGTGCCGGACTGCCCGGACGTGTCCGGAATTTCTCCGGCGACATCGTTTCGGCGCCGGCGATGTAGCGTGTCACCATCACCCCGGTACCGGGGTCGACATGCAGCACCTCGGGACTGACCCCCGCTTTTGCAGCTTCGCGCGCGGCCACCGCTTCGTTGGCCCGGTTGATGTATTCCTCGGTGCCCTTGCCGGGAATGCGCAGGCAGAAGTCGCCGGCCTTGAAGACGAGATTGGTGAGGCCGCCCAGCCGTTCCAGCGGCCCGCTGTAGCCGGCCAGCATGGGAATGGCGTCCAGTGCGGCACGCGCCTCGTCTGTCACCATGCCTGCGCCCCCACGCTGTTATTTGTCGCAGCGACGGTTCCACAATTTTCGCGCTTTGGCTATCATCACTGCGAGATCAAAAATTGGCGGACTGGATAAAAGTGGCGGACAGCAAACATCAGGGCGCGCTCGGCGCGGCCTACGCGGCAAAACGGCCCGAAGAGGTGGCTGCACTCTATGACCGCTGGTCGGAAACCTATGACGCCGACATGTCGGCCGCCGGCTATCGCCATCCGACGATCTGCCTTGCGTTGCTGGCCCGCCATCTGCCGCGCGGTTCAGCACCGCTGCTCGATGCCGGGGCCGGCACCGGGCTCATCGGTGAATGGCTTGATATTGCTGGTTATCCCTTGGTCGAGGCACTCGATATTTCACAAGGCATGCTGGACCAGGCGGCCCGCAAGGGCATCTATTCCGCGTTTCATTGTCTGGCGCTGGGCGGTCATCTGCCTTTTGACGACGATGCCTATGCCGGGATCATCTCGGCCGGCGTCTTCACCTCGGGCCATGTCGGCGTCGAGGGGCTGGACGAGCTAATCCGCATCTGCCGTCCGGGCGGCGTGATCGTGCTGACGGTCAAGAACACGCTGTGGGATGCCGGCTTTGCCACGCGTGTCGGCGAGATCGAGGCGCAAGGCCTCATCACCCGCGTCGAGGAAACGCGTCCTTACGTCTCGATGCCCGGCGAGGCCGACACGGTACCAAGCCGCGGCCTCGCTTTGCGCGTTATTTGACCTACGCTTTGACTCTGGCGCCTGCCGGATCATACATCGGCTCGAGGTGGATATTGGCCTGCGTCCTCTCCATCGCAACCACCAGTTCATAGTCGCCGGAAGCGAGAAAATCATCGCTCACCCCGTCGGCGTTGCGCACATAGCCGTAGCCGATGTTCCTGCCCAGCGTGTAGCCATAACCGCCGCTGCTGAGATAACCGACCGGCTCGCCATTGCGCAGGATGGTTTCGCGGCCGAGCAGCACGATCTCGGGGTCTTCGACCGTGAAGCCGGCAAAGCGTTTCTTCAGTGCCGCGCCGCTGGTCTTTTCCAGCGCGCGCCGTCCAACGAAATCGGTGTTCTTGCGCAGCTTGACCGCCCAACCGAGCCCGGCTTCCTGTGGCGTGTCGTTGGGGGTGATGTCGGATCCCCAGGCGCGATAGCCTTTTTCCAGCCTTAGCGATTCCAGCGCCCGATAGCCGACCGGTCGGATGTCATGCTTCTCGCCTGCCGCCATCAGTGCGTCGAAGACTTCGCCGGTGGCCGCGATCGGCACATGCAGTTCCCAGCCGAGTTCGCCGACATAGGTGACGCGCAGTGCCCGAACCGTGTGGCCGGCGATGGCAATCTCGCGCACATGGCCGAACGGGAAGCCGGCATTCGACACGTCGGCTCCGGTCGCCACCGAGAGCACGTCGCGCGCCCGGGGACCCATCAGCGACAGCGTGCCGAAATCCTCGGTGACGTCGACAAGCATGGTGTCGAGCCCTTCGCCGATATGATCGCTGATCCATGAGAAATCATGCGTGCGGAAACCGGTGCCGGTGACGATATAGAACTTCTCTTCGGCCAGCCGCGCCACCGTCAGATCGGCCTCGATGCCGCCGCGCGTGTTGAGAAGCTGCGTATAGGTCAGCCGGCCGACCGGCTTGCTGACGTCGTTGGCGCAGATCCAGTCCAGCGCCTTCAACGCATCTGGCCCGGTCAGCTCGTATTTGGCGAAAGACGATTGATCGAAGATGCCGACCTTATCCCGCACATGCCGGTGTTCGTCGCCGACCGCCGCGAACCAGTTCTGCCGGCCCATCGAATAGATGTCCTGCGGCTCGACGCCTTGCGGCGCGAACCAGTTCGGCCGCTCCCAGCCGAGCTTCGAGCCGAACACGGCGCACTGCTGTTTCAGCCTGTCGTAGAGCGGCGAGACGATGCGGGGTCTCCCGGTGGCATACTCCTCATGCGGGAAGCCGATCGTGTAATGCTTGCCATAGGCCTCCAGCGTGCGGTCGCAGACCCACTGCCGGTCGCGGTGCAGTTTGGAAAAGCGCCTGATGTCGACCACCCACAGGTCGAGCGGCGCTTCGCCGTCGACCACCCATTGGGCCAGCACCCAGCCGGCGCCGCCGCCCGAGGCGATGCCGAAGGCGTTGAAGCCGGCGCCGACGAACATGTTGGCGCATTCGGGCGCTTTACCGAGAATGGAATTGCCGTCCGGCGTAAAACTCTCCGGCCCGTTGATCATCTGCTTGACGCCGACGGTTTCCAGCGCCGGCACACGCGCGATCGCTTGGCTCATGTGCTGCTCGAAATGGTCGTAGTCGTCGTCGAACAGCCTGAATTCCCAATCATTGGGAACGTCGTCGCCGGGGAGACCAGTCGCCCAGGCCTGCGGGTTAGGCTCATAGCCGCCCATCACCAGCCCGCCGACCTCTTCCTTGAAATAGGTGCGCCGATCCGGGTCGCGGATGGTCGGCGCGTCGGTCGCCAGCCCGTCGATCTTCTCGGTGATGATGTACTGGTGCTTCACCGGCTGCAGCGGCACGTTGATGCCGGCCATAGCGCCGACCTGCCGCGCCCATTGGCCGGCGCAGTTGACCACCTTGTCGCAAGCGATGTCGCCCTTGTTGGTCTTCACCACCGTGATGCGGCCGTCCTTCATCTCGAAGCCGGTGACGCGGACATCCTCGAACAGTTTGGCGCCATGCATGCGCGCGCCCTTGGCCAGCGACTGCGTGATGTCGGAGGGGCTCGCCTGGCCGTCGGTCGGCAGCCAGGAGGCGCCGACGAGATCGCCGGTCTCCAGCAGCGGCCACATTCTTTTCACCTCGTCCGGCGACAGCAATTGCATGTCCATGCCGAAGCTTTTTGCTGTCGTCGCCAGCCTTTTGTACTCGGTCCAGCGGTCGGCATTGGTGGCGAGCCTGAGGCAGCCGGTCATCTTCCAGCCGGTGGCGAGACCGGTCTCGGCCTCCAGTCCCTTGTATAGGTCGACGGAGTATTTCAGCACGCGGGTGATAGACGCCGACGAGCGCAATTGCCCGACAAGGCCGGCGGCATGCCAGGTCGAACCCGAGGTCAGCTTGCCCTGCTCCAGCAGCACCACGTCAGCCTTGTGGTCGCGCGCCAGATGATAGGCCGTCGAACAGCCGATGATGCCGCCGCCGATGACGACGATGGCGGCCTGGCTCGGCAATGTCATGATTTCTGTATCCCGTATTTTGTCCGGTAGTTTTCCAGTGCCGCGTCGAGCCGGGCGAGGTTTTCCTCGGTGTAGGCGACGTAGTCGATGCCCGGTGCGTCGAGATAGAGCTCGGAGACCATGCTCCACATCGCCTCGCGCAGCAGCGAGGCGCATTGCATGGCCGCGTGCGAACGGCGGATCGCCTCGTCCGGTTCCTTCATGAAGTAGGCGGTCAGGAAGGCAAAGGATTCCTCGTCGCTCATGCCGGCGTTGGAGGCGGCGCCTGCGAGGTCGAACATCGCCGTGTTGAAGCCGGCATATTCGAAGTCGATCAGCCATAGTCTGTTGCCGTCGTCGAGAATATTGGCCGGCAACAGGTCATTGTGGCCAAAGACGATCGGCAGCAGTTTCTGCGCGCGCTCCAGTTCGTCGGCCAGTGTCAAAAGGCGCGGCAAGTCGCTGCGCTTGCGGCTGCCGCCTTCCTCAAGCGTGCGTGCATAGTCGCGGATGACATGGAACACCCAGAACATGAAGCCGGCGCCCGAGACGTGATTGGGCATCTCCCGGTGGAAGGCGCGCATCAGGGCCGCGACCCGGCCGAGATTGGCGCGCACGTCTTCCGCCAGATAGGTTTTCGCACCGAGAAATTCCGTCACCAGTATGCCTGGCTCGGCATGGCGGACGGCTGGCGCGAAACCGGCGGCATGCGCCGCCCGCGCGGTCATAACCTCGCGCTCGCGAAAGACATGGTGGAACGGATAGTCCTTGCCGAAGCGCACGACATGTCGTCCGGCCGCGTCCTTGACCACATAATTCGCGTTGCTCAGGCCGCCGGGCAGCGGTGCGATCTCGATGCCACCGGTCCAGCAGGGCAGGGCGCGGATGCGATCTTCGGCGGTCACGGAACATCCCTGGTTTGCTGGGCTTCGACAAGGCGCCGTGAACAGCGCAACGATGGCGGGAGAAACGTAAATGATCTCGTCGGTGCGGGACGCCAGGATCGGTATCCCGCACCGCACCGACGAGCCCCTTGGCCAGGTTTTTGAGCCCGGCATCCGCCCCCGCGGATCTGAAAATTCCTTGAACAGGCACGTTCCAAACGGCCTGACCACTGAGTTGCGGCTCTGCCCCCAGTCGCAGATCTGAAGCCTATTGATGTCTTCGATTTCACGCCAGGGCTGCCCGCTTGTCAATAAAAAGGTGTGACTTTTTTTGGGTATTTTGCCCGAAAGCGTAAGGTAGTTCCTTTAAAAGCACTTGAATTACCTTAAAATCGGTCAGGAGCATCAGTTCGGGAAACCAGATGGCCCAGTCCAAACGACACGGCGAGATCCTGCGGCTCCTGCAGGAAGAGGGCACCGTCACCATCGCCAGTCTGGCCGACCGGCTGGGCGTGTCGCTCGAGACGGTGCGCCGCGACGTCAAGCCACTGACTGGTGATGGCTCTGTCCTCAAGATGCATGGCGCCATCGGCCTGCCGTCGATGATCGGCGAAGCGCCGTTCGAGCGGCGTATGCGTGAGAACGCCGACGCCAAGCGCGTCATTGCCCGCATGGTCGCCGCCACCATACGCGACGGCGAATCGATCATGCTCGACACCGGCACGACGACCTCGTTCCTTGCGCGTGAACTGCTCGGCCACCGGCGCCTGACGGTCGTCACCAATTCCTCGGATATTGCCCGCACCCTGGCCACCATCAACGGCAACAAGGTCTATATGGCGGGCGGCGAGCTGCGCAGCGATTCCGGTGCTGCTTTCGGTGCCTCGGCGATTGATTTTGTCAGTCGCTTCTCGGTCAGCCACGCCATCATTTCCACCGGGGGCGTCGACGCGGTGATGGGCGTCATGGATTTTGATCTGGATGAGGCCGAGTTCGCCCGCATGGTGCTGTCGCGCGGCCAGCGGTCCCTCGTCATCACCGATCACTCGAAATTCGGCCGTCTTGGTCTGGTCCAGGTCTGCGGCTTCGACAGCTTTTCCGAACTCGCCACCGACCGCTCGCCGCCGCACGACCTGGCTGCCGCCCTGGCCCAGGCCGGCGCGCGGCTCAGCATCGCCGGCGAGGAAGCCGGGTTCTAGCCGAACACCAGCGACTGGTGGGCGCAGACGCCCGCAAAGGTGCCACCCGATACCGCAAAGGCAATATTGTGCATCGAGCGTGCCGCGTCGCCGGCGGCGTAGACGCCGGGCACGGTCGTCTGCTGCCTGTCATCGACTGATATCACCGGGCCGAGGAGGCCTTCGGAGAAGCCGCAGCCGAGCTGTTCGGCCAGCGGGCTGGCCATGATGTTGCGCGGAGCGGTGAACATCGCCCTGACGCCGGCCTTTCGGCTATCGTCGAGGTGGACGATCAACCCGCCGGAGCCGTCTTCCCGCAACTCGGCAACGCTGGTGGGCTCAAACCGCACCTTTCGGCTCTCCAACGCGCGCATCTGATCTGTGTCGGGTTCGAACAGGCCATTGCCGAACAGTGTGACATCACCCCAATCGGCGATCAGCTGTGCCTGATGCAGGGACATCGGGCCGGTTGCGAGCACGCCGAGCGGCCCGCCGGAAACCTCGTAGCCGTGGCAATAGGGGCAGTGCAGCACGCTCCTGCCCCAGAGCTCGGCAAGCCCGGCAACCTCCGGCAGGATATCGCGCACCCCGGTGGCCAGCACCAATCGTGCGGCACCGAATGTCTCGTCGCCATCGGTGGTGATTTCGAAATCGCTGCTGCCGGCGGCAACGGCCTTGTCGGCGCGCCCGTCGACAACCCTGGCTGTCGGGTAGGCCAGCAGCTGCCGCCTTGCGTCAGCCAGGATTGCGCCAGGCGCACGCCCGTCCTGGCCGAGGAAGCCGTGCGAATACTCGGCAAAGCGGTTGCGCGGCTGGCCGGCGTCGATCACCAGCACCTTGCGTCCTGCCCGCGCCACCTGGATGGCGGCGGACAGGCCGGCAAAGCTGCCGCCGATGACGGCAAGATCATACTGCATGGCTGGAGACTCCAATGAGATCAAAACGGCGGCGGAAATCGGCGGTCAGGTCGGCCAGCGTGATGCTGCTCAGCTTCTCCGCCAGCAGCCTTTCGGCGGCGATGCGAAAATCGTCGAGGACGGCGATCACCGCCTGCTCGACGAGGCAGCCGGGGCTTTCCGGCTCGGTGCTGAACGGCAGCAGCGTCTCGCCAAGGGCGACGCTGATCTCGGCCAGGGATATTTTCTCGGGCGCCCGCCCGAGCAGCCAGCCGCCACCGTGCCCGCGCGACGAGGTGACGATGCCGGCGTCGCGCAAGCCTGCGATGGTGCGGCGGACCACAACCGGATTGGTGTGGATGAAGGTGGCAAGCTGCTCGGAGGTCAGCGCCTGTTCGGGCTTCTCGGCCATGTGGACGAGAATGTGCAAGGTCGAGGACAGTCGGCTGTTGCGTTTCATGTAACTTAGTTAGTTACGATTGGCGAAGCCGTCAAGTGTTCGCCGGTCGCCACTTCCCAGCATCGCGTCCGCCGTGTTTAGTCCGGCCATGGCTTTCACCATCCGCCAGTTGCAGTTCTTCATCGCCGTCGCCGAGCAAGGCACGGTTTCGGGCGCCGCGCAGAACCTGTCAATCTCGCAGTCGTCGGTCACCGAAGCGATCAAGGAGCTTGAAAGCGATCTCGGCGTCGAATTGTTCGAACGCCATCCGCGTGGCCTCAACATCACCCACAAGGGCCACCAGTTCCTGCGCCACGCGACGAAAATCCTCGCGGACGTTTCCGACGCGCGCCGCTCTTTCTCCGGCGAGCAGGCGGTGGCGGCCGGCCGGCTGCAGCTCGGCGTCACCTCGCTGGTTGCTGGTTATGTGCTGTCGGATCTGCTTGCCCGCTACCGCCGCGCCTATCCCGGTGTCGAGGTCTCGGCCATCGAGGACAATGGCGATTATCTCGAACACCTCCTGATCGGCGGCAAGCTCGACATTGCCGTCATGGTCACCTCCAATTTGCGCGACCGCACCGCGTTGCAGTCGGAAATCCTCGAAGTCTCGGCCTATCGGCTGTGGCTGCCGCTCGGTCATCCGCTCGTCGGCGCCGACATCATCAGCATTGGCGACATTGCCTCCGAAACGCTGATCATGCTGACCGTCGACGAGATCGAGGAGAATACCGGCAAGCTGCTGACGGCAATCGGCGCCAAGCCGCATGTCGCCTTCCGCACCCGTTCCGTGGAAGCCGTGCGCAGTCTCGTCGCCACCGGCGCCGGCGTGGCGCTGCTGCCCGACCTCGTCTACCGGCCCTGGTCGCTGGAAGGCGACCGCATCGAATCGCGCGATATTTCCGGCTCCTTGCCGGTGGTCCAGGTCGGCATGGTCTGGCGGCGCGGCTCCGGTCTGCCGCAGGCCGCGCGCGATTTCATCGGCCTTGCCCAGTCGCAACGGACGGTTCGCCAGCGTCCCTGAGAGATCGGCTGCAACCTATCGGAAAAACCGATATCGCCCTTCTGATAAATGAATTTGCGAAACCGGAATTTTCAAAGCACTTTCGGTTCAGGGACCAAAGCCGCCATCAGAGCGGCATCAAGCCCAACGGACGAACTGACAGTTTTCAGTCCGCGCGTGACCCCTAGCGAAGACCGAAACCGGCTTTCAGGGTCAGGCGCCTAAATGGGAGATCGACAATGAATTCATTCCTGAAGTCATGCACTGCTCTGACGGTCGCGCTGACCTTTTCCGGTCAGGCCGTCGCCCAGGTCAAGGAACTTGGCAAGGGCGAAGGTCAGGTCAACATCGTTGCCTGGCCGGGCTATATCGAGCGCGGCGAAACCGACAAGGGCTATGACTGGGTGACCTCCTTCGAGAAGGAGACCGGCTGCAAGGTCAACGTCAAGACCGCCAACACCTCCGACGAGATGGTCTCGCTGATGAATGAGGGCGGTTTCGACCTCGTCACCGCTTCGGGCGATGCCTCGCTGCGCCTCGTTGCCGGCAAGCGTGTGCAGCCGATCAACACCGATCTCATCCCGAGCTGGAAGACCGTCGACGAGCGCCTCAAGGACGCGCCGTGGTTCACCGTTGGCGGCGCCCACTACGGCGTTCCCTACCAGTGGGGTCCCAACGTCCTGATGTACAACACCGACGTGTTCAAGGAAGCTCCCAAGAGCTGGAATGTCGTCTTCGAGGAAATGAAGCTGCCGGACGGCAAGTCCAACAAGGGCCGCGTCCAGGCCTATGACGGGCCGATCCACGTCGCGGACGCCGCCAACTATCTGATGTTCCACAAGCCGGAACTTGGCATCAAGGATCCCTACGAACTGAACGAGGACCAGTACAAGGCGGCACTCGACCTGCTGCGCGTCCAGCGCACGCTGGTCGGCCGCTACTGGCATGACGCCGCCATTCAGGTCGACGATTTCCAGAACGAGGGCGTCGTCGCTTCCGGCTCGTGGCCTTTCCAGGTCAACACGCTGGTCGCCGCCAAGAAGCCGATAGCGTCCACCATTCCGGAGGAGGGCGCGACCGGTTGGGCCGACACCACGATGATGGAAGCCGATTCGGCCAACCCCAACTGCGCCTATATGTGGATGGAACATTCGCTGTCGCCCAAGGTGCAGGGCGATGTCTCGGCCTGGTTCGGTTCGCTGCCCGTGGTGCCCGCCGCCTGCAAGGGCAATGAGCTTTTGACCGACGAGGGCTGCAAGACCAACGGCTACGAGAACTTCGACAAGATCAAGTTCTGGAAGACCCCGGTGTCGAAATGCGCCACCCAGAACGACCAATGCGTGCCGTACTACCGCTGGGTGTCGGACTATATCGGCGTCATCGGCGGAAGGTGATTCCGCGCTTCGCCTGAGAGTGCAGCGCCGCCCCTCACCTTACCCTCTCCCCGTGAAGAAGCGGGGAGAGGGGGGTCACCGGTCTTGGAGTGCTTCCCTTCTCCCCGTCACTGTACGGGGAGAAGGTGCCGGCAGGCGGATGAGGGGCAGCGCAAACGCCCGCTAGAAGAACGCTGCACCGCAGCCCGAATTGATTTGCCTGACAGATCAGGACAGCCCATGACCTCCGCCGTCTCCTTCCAGAAAGCCTCGCGCCATTTCGGCAGCGTGCGCGCCGTCGACGCGGTCGATCTCGACATCGTGCCGGGCGAATTCTTCGCCATGCTCGGCCCGTCAGGTTCCGGCAAGACCACCTGCCTGCGCCTCATCGCCGGCTTCGAGCAGCCGACATCGGGCTCGATCTCGATCTTCGGCGAACGCGCCGAGGGCGTTCCGCCCTATCGCCGCAACGTCAACACCGTGTTCCAGGACTATGCGCTGTTCCCGCATCTGAACGTGCTCGACAACGTCGCCTACGGGCTGATGGTCAAGGGCGTCGGCAAGGCTCAGCGGCACAAGGCGGCGGAAGAGGCGCTGTCACTGGTGCGGCTGCCCGGCTATGGCGCCCGCCGCCCCGGCCAGCTTTCCGGCGGCCAGCGCCAGCGCGTCGCGCTCGCCCGTGCGCTGGTCAACCAGCCAAAGGTGCTGCTGCTCGACGAGCCGCTCGGCGCGCTCGATCTCAAATTGCGCGAGAACATGCAGGAGGAGCTGAAGTCGCTGCAGAAGGCGCTCGGCATCACCTTCGTCTTCGTCACCCACGATCAGGGCGAAGCACTGTCGATGGCCGACCGTGTCGCTGTCTTCAACGATGGCAAGATCATGCAGATCGGTACACCGGAGGATATCTACCAGCGGCCAAGGACGCGCTTCGTCGCCGATTTCGTCGGCTCCTCCAACGTGCTGCCGCCGGATTTCGTCCAGCGCTATTCCGGCCAGCATCGCTGGGGGAGTCTTCGCCCCGAATCCATTCGCGTCGGCCGCGCGGCCAGCGCGGGCACAAGTGGCGAAGGCGTATCCGCCCGCCTCGTCTCGACCAACTATCTCGGCGCCACGACGAAGCTGGCGCTCGACGCCGACGGGCTGCGGCTGCACGCCATCGTGCCCGCCGGCACGGCCTTGCCTGGGGAAGGCGAGGCGGTGGTGCTCACCTTCAACCGCGAGCACCTGCATCTGATGGACGAGCCGGCATGAGCCTCGACGCCGCCATGATGCGTGCAACAGCGCCCGCCATCCTGCCCGGCAGCGGCGGCTTGCGCGGCGCGCTATCGGACCTTTTCTGGCGCAAGCCGAAGGTCCTGCTGCTGCTCATGCTGCTGCCTCCGGTTCTGTGGCTGGGTATCGTCTATATCGGCTCGCTGTTTGCGCTCCTGGCGCAGAGCTTTTTCTCCATCGACGAGTTTTCCGGCCTCATCAACCGTGAGTTCACGCTCAAGACCTATGGCGACCTGTTCCAGGCCGCCAATCTCGACATCATCCTGCGCACGGTGACGATGGCGGCCTTGGTCACGCTGGCCTCGGCCGTCATCGCTTTCCCCATCGCCTATTACGCGGCGCGCTATGCGCGCGGTCGCTGGAAGGCGCTGTTCTATCTCGGCATCATGCTGCCGCTGTGGTCGAGCTATCTGGTCAAGATCTACGCCTGGAAGCTGATCCTGGCCAAGGAGGGCATCCTCACCTGGCTCCTCGCCAAGCTGCATTTGTTGTGGGTTCTCGACGCCTGGCTGTCGCTGCCGATCGTCGGCGGCAATTCGCTGTCGGTATCGTTCACCGGCACCTTCATCGTCTTCGTCTATGTCTGGCTGCCGTTCATGATCCTGCCGGTGCAGGCGGCGCTGGAGCGCGTGCCGGGCAATCTGGTCGAGGCCTCGTCCGATTTGGGGGCTTCGCCGGGACAGACCTTCCGCAACGTGCTGTTCCCGCTGGCCCTGCCGGGCATTGTCGCCGGTTCGATCTTCACCTTCTCGCTGACGCTCGGCGACTACATCATCCCGCAGATCATCGGCACCTCGCGGCTGTTCATCGGCCAGGCGGTCTATTCGCAGCAAGGCACCGCCGGCAACATCCCGCTCGCCGCCGCCTTCACCGTGGTGCCGATCGTCATCATGGGCTTCTACCTCTGGGGCGCCAAGCGCATGGGGGCCTTCGATGCGCTCTGATGGTTCCCAGTCGGCTCCGCTCGGCCTGAAGATAGCCGCCGCCTGCGGCCTGCTGTTCCTGCATCTGCCCATCCTGCTGATCTTCGTCTACGCCTTCACCACCGAGGAGAAGAGCTTCGTCTGGCCGCCGCCAGGGCTGACCACGCAATGGTTCGCCGTGACCTGGAACCGGCCGGATGTCTGGCAGGCGCTGTCGCTATCGGTCAGGGTTGCCTCCATCTCGACTGCGATTGCTTTGGTCCTCGGGACGCTCTGTTCGGCGGCGGTGTCGCGGACAAAATTCTTCGGCCGCGAAACCATCTCGCTGCTGGTCATCCTGCCGATCGCCCTGCCCGGCATCATCACCGGCATCGCGCTGCGCTCGGCCTTTTCGCTGGCCGACATCCCGTTCTCGTTCTGGACGATCGTGCTCGGCCACGCCACCTTCTGCGTCGTGGTCGTCTACAACAACGCCGTCGCCCGTTTCCGCCGCACCTCCGGTTCGATGATCGAGGCCTCGATGGATCTCGGCGCCGACGGTTTTCAGACTTTTCGCCATGTCGTGCTGCCCAACATCGCCACGGCACTGCTTGCCGGCGGCATGCTGGCTTTCGCTTTGTCCTTCGACGAGGTCATCGTCACCACCTTCACCGCCGGACAGCAGCAGACGCTGCCGATCTGGATGCTGGAAGAGCTGATCCGCCCGCGCCAGCGCCCGGTCACCAATGTCGTCGCTATGGTCGTCATGCTGGTGACGCTGCTGCCGATCCTTGCGGCCTATTACCTTACCCGCGATGGCGACCAGATCGCTGGAAGCGGGAAATGAAAAACAGCGAATAGGGAGTGGCGAATAGCGAATAAGGAAGATCGACGGTCAAACCCTACTCGCTTTCAGCTACTCGCTAATCGCTCCTGTTAAGGGAGAATCCAATGGACACCCAGATGCTGATCGGCTCGAAATTCGAGAAGGGCACCGAGACCGAGGAGCCGATCCTCAATCCAAAGACCGGGGCGACCATCTTCAGCCTGCCCGAGGCCAGCCAGGCGCAGATCGAGGCGGCGGTTACCGCCGCCGAACAGGCGTTCGTCTTGTGGTCGCGCACCACGCCGGCGCAGCGCTCCGGCTATTTGCTGAAGATCGCCGACCGCATCGAAGCCGACGCGAAGGAGTTCGCCACGCTCGAGGCGCTCAACTGCGGCAAGCCGATCAACGCTGTGCTCAATGACGAAATCCCGGCGATCGTCGACTGCTACCGCTTCTTCGCCGGCGCCGTCCGTTCGATGCCGGGCGTCGTGGCCGGCGAATACATTCCCGGCCACACCTCGATGGTCAGGCGCGACCCGATCGGCATCGTCGCTTCCATCGCGCCGTGGAACTACCCGCTGATGATGATGGCCTGGAAGCTGGCGCCGGCAATCGCCGGCGGCAACACGGTCGTGTTCAAGCCGTCGGAGCAGACTCCGCTGACGGCGCTGAAGCTTGCCAAGATCCTTGCGGAAATCCTGCCCGAGGGTGTCGTCAATGTCGTGCTCGGCCGCGGCGACAGCGTCGGCAACACGCTGATCAACCATCCCAAGGTCAACATGATCTCGATCACCGGTGATGTCGCCACCGGCAAGAAGGTGCTGCAGGCCGCCGCCAAGTCGGTCAAGCGCACGCATCTCGAACTCGGCGGCAAGGCGCCGGTCATCGTCTTCGATGACGCCGACCTCGGTGCCGTGGTCAACGGCCTGCGCGCCTTCGGTTATTACAATGCCGGCCAGGACTGCACCGCCGCCTGCCGCATCTACGCCGGCAAGAAGATCTACGACAAGCTCGTCGCCGATCTGTCCTCGGCCGTCTCGACCATCAAGTACAACCGTCCCGACGACACTGAAAACGAGATTGGCCCGCTCATCTCCCGCCGCCAGCGCGACCGCGTGTCGAGCTTCGTCGAGCGGGCCTCGGAACTGAAGCACATCGAGATCACCACCGGCGGCAGGCCGGGCGAGGGTTCTGGCTTCTACTACCAGCCGACCGTCGTCGCCGGCGCGCTGCAGGAAGACGAGATTGTCCGCCGCGAAGTGTTCGGCCCGGTCGTCTCGGTTACCCGTTTTTCGGAGGTCGACGAGGCGGTGAACTGGGCCAATGACAGCGACTACGGCCTGGCGTCATCGGTATGGACCAAGGATGTCTCGCGCGCCATGGCGACGGCCGCCCGCCTGCAATATGGCTGCACCTGGATCAACACCCACTTCATGCTGACCAACGAGATGCCGCATGGCGGGCTGAAACAGTCCGGTTACGGCAAGGACATGTCGCTCTACGCGCTGGAAGACTACACCGCCGTGCGCCATGTGATGGTGGCTCACAGCTAGCGCCTTCCCTTCTCCCCGTTTTACGGGGAGAAGGTGGCCCGAAGGGCCGGATGAGGGGCAGCACGTCCCTGGCAAAGCCGGCTCCGCCCCTCATCTGCCTGCCGGCATCTTCTCCCCGTGAAACGAGGAGAAGAATCACTACTCCACAATGCGATAAATATTCCACAGGCTGGTGCCCGACACGACATAGGGCTCGATCTCCTTGCCCCATTTGGCATGGGCGTCGATCTTGCCGATCTTGGCGAAGAACGCCTCCAGCTGGGCCAGGCTTTCGACCTGATGATGGGACTCTACCGTCGCCTCCCGCGCGCCGATCGAACCGGTCATGATCTGGAATTCCAGCTCGTCGATGCCGACCTGCGAGCCGATTTCGCGTTCCCATTTCTTCAACAGGTCGAGCACGGTCTGCTTGTGTCCGAACTTGGCGTCGATCTGCCATCTGGCGCTGAACATCGTCTTCTCCTCCAGGTTTGCGGCCCAGGCCGCGGTTGATCCACCGGCTGTTGGTCTACTCGTCCCAGGCCTGCACGACGGTCTGACTTGCGATCCGCCCGTCCTTCAGCTCCAGCATCGCCGCGCAGAACACCTTCGTGCCGTCCGGATAGGCGCAGGCTTGGGTGAAGGCGAGACTGTCGCCGTCGGCGATGGTGGTATCGACCTTGTGGGTCATCGCGCGGCTGCAGATGTCGTCCCAGAATGTGGTGATCGCGGCGCGTCCGCGGATCTCGCGCGGCTTGCTCGGCGGGTTGTTGCGGTCGATCACCCGCACCAGCGCGTCGTCGGCATAAAAGCTCGACAGCATCTTGCCGTCACGGGTTTCGATGGCCTTCTTGATCGCCGCACCATCCACTGTTTGGGTCTTGGTCAGCATGTCATCCTCCATTGGCCCGTCTTCCGGGCGGTTGATGGTCGAAGTGCTGCCGGGCGCTTGTCGCCAGGCAGTGGTTGTTACTGCGACTTCGCCTTGACGGCCGCGAACACGTCGTCGGCCTGCTCCTTGAAGGTCGTCAGATCGACCTGGCTGCCGTTGAGCATCGTTGACCAGCGGCGCACGATCGCGGACATCGCCGCCTCCTCCTTGATCTCCTCATCGCTGGCGCCCTGCCGCTATCGCAAGCGATTTGAGTGTTTGGTTCGACGTCAGCATTTCCTCCTCCGTTCGCAGCACCTTTCCCGACGACATCCGCCTGGCCTGCATGGAGAGAATTGATAGCGCTGACCCGCCCATGGCCGCTTCGCCCGAAAGCGCCATGGCTCTCATGGTCCGTGCGGGCCAGGGTGCCTGGCCGAAAACGCCGCCGCCGCCGCCCGCGACGGCAGGTCCAGCTTGAGCAGTATGTTGGCGACATGGCGCTTGACCGTGTGTTCGCTCAGCCTCAATTCGGCGGCGATCGCGGCATTGCTCTTGCCGTCGGCGACGAGGCTCACCACCTCGCTTTCGCGCGCCGTCAATGCGGCCGGCTCGGCAACCCTGGGTTTGGGCCGGCAGGCGGGTTCCAGATGCTGTTCGGACGTCGCATGGACCAGCGCCAGCCGCTCCTCCAACTCGTCGACGCTGATGCGCCCGGCGTCGGTGAAGTGCAGGCCCGACCCAGCCGCCAGATCGGCGATCAGACGCGACGCGATAATGTCGCCGCGGCCGGCATGGGCGGCCAACTGCATCGCCACCCGCGCCGTCATCCCAACGGGCGGACCGCGCATTTCGATCTCGCCGACATGCGCCCCTTGCGCGCTTGCCACGCCGATTTCCTGCGCCGCCTCGCGCAGGGCTGCCGCGCAGCGTATGGCGCGTGCCGGGCCGTCGAAGCGCGAAATCATCAACTCGCCATGCAGGCCCACAGAGCGCCCACCATGGCGTCCGACCAGCAGCCGCCAGGTTTCTTGGAAGCGTTGGCTGCGTTCGCTCCACATGCGGTCGCCGAGCCGCGCCGTATCGTAGATGCGTGTCACCAGAAGTGCCGCCAGCACGCGGTCCACTTCGCCTACGGCGCGCTCGCCGGTCAGGAATTCCTCTATCAGGTCGGCCACCCCATCGACATCGCCGGTCCAGATCGGATGGTCGCGTCCGTCAATCTCGACCAGCCGGGCGCCGGGAATCTTCTGTGCAAGGAAGCGGCTGGCATCGGGGTCGACCCGCGCATCGTTGCGGCGATGAATCACAAGCGTCGGCGCGCTGATCACGTTCAGGATGTGGCGGATGTCGACGTCGGCGTTCATGCGCGCCAGCGCCGCCGCCGCCGTCGGGCTCGCCGACAATCGTTCGAAACGTGCCCACCACTGGGCGAAATGCGCGTCGTCGACCCGGCTCGGCGCGAAATGGGGCAGAGTGGCGCCGGTGCCCCAGGCTGTCTCCGCCATCTCGATGAAAGCGTCGAGGCGTTCGGGCGACATCACCCATTTGTGGAAATGCGCATAGCCGCCATAGAGCGCCAGCGCCCGCGTCCGCTCCGGATAGGTGGCGGCGAACAGCATCGCCATCGGCGCGCCTTCGGAGGAGCCGAGCAGGGCTGCACGGCCGCTGCCGGCGGCGTCCATAACTGCGCGCACATCGTCCATCCGCGTTTCGAGACTGGGCAGGTTATGCGCGTCGACGCGGTCGGACAGACCCGTGCCGCGCTTGTCGAGCAGGATCAGCCGCGAGAATGCCGAAAGCCGCTTCAAGAGCCTGGTATAGCCCTCGTCTTCCCAGTGCAGGTCGAGGTTGGAAATGAAGCCCGGCACGAAGACCAGATCGAGCGATCCCTGCCCGACCACCTGATAGGCGATCCTCATATCGCCGCTACGGGCGTATCGCGTCTCGATCGGCCTCACGAGATTTCCACCCCGGCCTGACGATTTCTGGTCGTCAAACCATAGCAGAACAGCGCGGATGCGGCAGCTTAAACTTTAGCGATGGCGAATGTAAGCCGGCGCGGCTTGGCGATTATTCCTGCGAGGCGGCGACGTCGGCAGGGGAGGGCTCGAGTCCGAGTTTGAGGTCGGCCGCGGCCGGCGTGATCGGCCGCCTGATCCTGGCGGAGGCGGCCACCACCAACTCGTTGAAGTTCCCGGTGCCGTCGTCCAGCATTTCGAAGAACTGCCGCCGCATCCTCGGCTCCCAGAACTTGTTGATGTGCTCGGCGACGCCGGCAATGCCTTCCTCGCGCGGCTTGGAATGGAAGAAATCGGCGATCTGGTTTGCCATGCGCACCAGCTTCTCGGCGGTGCTCATAATGTGTTCTTCGTCATGCGACATGCTTGGCAACTCCGCAAACCACCCGGTCGGGGTGGGTGAAAATATCAAAATCGTCGCCGCGAACCAGCGCCACCAGCGTCATGCCAGCCTCTTGCGCCGTGCGGATGGCAAGGGCGGTCGGCGCCGAGACGGCGATGATGAAGGCCGAGCCGATAGAAGCCGTCTTCTGCACCATTTCGACCGACACCCTGGATGTCACCACGACGGCACCGGATGCGCCATCGATGCCGGCCTTGGCCAGCGCACCGGCCAGCTTGTCGAGCGCATTGTGACGGCCGACATCTTCGCGCGCCATGACGATGCCCTTGCCAGGCATATAGAAACCGGCGGCGTGTACCGCTCCGGTCTCGGTGTGCAGCGGCTGCACTTTGGACAAAAGCTTGACCGAACGGGCGATGTCGTCGGCATCAAGCGTAAGGCTTGAGGCACCAACCGCATCGACCGAGCGCATTGCTTCCTCGATCGATTCGATGCCGCAAAGCCCGCAGCCGACCGGGCCGGCGAGCCTTCGCCGCCGCGCTTCGAAACGTGTGTCGGCTCGGTCCTTCAGGCGGATCTGAATGTCGATGCCGGCGCCATGGTCCTCGACCTCGATCGCTTCGATCTCTTCCGGCGCAGCCACAATGCCTTCGGTCAGCGAGAAGCCAAGCGCGAAATCCTCGAAATCGGCCGGGCTTGCCATCATCACCGCATGCGTGGTGCCGGCGAAGGAGAACGCCACCGGCGTCTCCTCCGGCACCATCCGGTCGGCAGCCGTCGTTCCAACCG
Organism: Mesorhizobium sp. M7A.F.Ca.MR.245.00.0.0; assembly: GCF_003997415.1. Classification (NCBI taxonomy): domain Bacteria; kingdom Pseudomonadati; phylum Pseudomonadota; class Alphaproteobacteria; order Hyphomicrobiales; family Phyllobacteriaceae; genus Mesorhizobium; species Mesorhizobium sp. M7A.F.Ca.MR.245.00.0.0. The sequence goes on from NZ_RZTE01000034.1 coordinate 23,076, forward strand.
CGCGGTGCGCCAGCCGCGATACCTGCGTCGTGGCTTTGCGGCGCGGGCTCAAGACTACTCCGCCGCCTGCAAAGACGCGATGCGCCGGCTCTGCTTGGCTTGCTCGTCATAGTCGCGCTGCCATTCCGACGGTCCGTTGGAGGCGCCGACCTGCACCGCCGTCACCTTGTATTCCGGACAATTGGTCGCCCAGTCGGAGAAGTCGGTGGTGATGACGTTGGCCTGCGTGTCCGGATGATGGAACGTCGTGTAGACCACACCGGGCGACACCCGGTCGGTGATCAGCGCGCGCAGCGTCGTCTCGCCCGAGCGGCTGGTCAGCCGAACCCAGTCGCCGTCGCGCAAGCCCCGGTTCTCGGCATCGTGCGGATGGATCTCAAGCCGGTCCTCCGAGTGCCACATGCTGTTGTCGGTGCGCCTGGTCTGCGCGCCGACATTGTACTGCGACAGGATGCGGCCGGTGGTGAGCAGCAGCGGGAAGCGCGGTCCCGTCCTTTCGTCCGTCGCCACATATTCGGTCCGGATGAACTTGCCCTTGCCGCGCACGAACCCGTCAATATGCATGATCGGGGTGCCGAGCGGCGCCTTCTCGTTGCAGGGCCATTGCACGGATCCGACACGGTCGAGCAACTCGAAGGAGACGCCGGCGAAGCTCGGCGTGGTCATCGCGATCTCGTCCATGATCTCGGAGGGATGCTGATAGTTCCAGTCCAGCCCGATCGCGCGGGCAAGCTCCTGCGTCGCCTCCCAATCGGCGTAGCGCGCCTTCGGCTCAAGAACCTTGCGCACCATGTTGATGCGGCGCTCGGCGTTGGTGAAGGTGCCGTCCTTCTCCAGGAAGGTCGAGCCCGGCAGGAAGACATGCGCGTAGTTCGCCGTCTCGTTGAGGAACAGGTCATGCACGACGACGCATTCCATCGCGGCAAGGCCGGCGGCGACATGTTTGGTGTCGGGATCGGACTGCAGAATGTCTTCGCCCTGGATGTAGATGCCCTTGAAGCTGCCGTCGACGGCGGCGTCGAGCATGTTGGGGATGCGCAGGCCGGGTTCGTCATCCAGCTTCACGCCCCACAAGGTCTCATAGATATCGCGCACGGCTTCGCCGGAGATGTGGCGATAGCCCGGCAGTTCGTGCGGGAAGGAGCCCATGTCGCAGGAGCCCTGCACGTTGTTCTGGCCGCGCAGCGGATTCACGCCGACGCCGGGCCGGCCGATATTGCCGGTGGCCATGGCGAGATTGGCGATTGCCATCACAGTAGTCGAGCCCTGGCTGTGTTCCGTCACGCCGAGGCCGTAATAGATCGCACCGTTGCCGCCGGTGGCGTAGAGCCGCGCAGCGCCCCGGATCAGCTCTGGATCGACGCCGGACAATTTGCCGACGGTTTCGGGGCTGTTTTCCGGCAAGGCTACGAACGATGCCCAATCCTGGAACTCCGTCCAGTCGCAGCGTTCGCGGATGAAGGCTTCGTCGAACAGGCCCTCGGTGACGATCACATGCGCCAGCGCCGTCAGCACGGCCACATTGGTGCCGGGCTTCAGCGGCAGGTGATAATCCGCTTCGATATGGGCCGACTTGACCATCTCGGTGCGGCGCGGATCGAGCACGATCAGCTTGGCGCCCTGGCGCAGCCGCTTCTTCAGCCGCGAGGCGAACACCGGGTGAGCGGAAGCCGGATTGGCGCCGATGATGACGGCGACGTCGGTGAAGTCGACGGAATCGAAATCCTGCGTGCCGGCCGAGGTGCCATAGGTCTGGCCGAGCCCGTAGCCCGTCGGCGAATGGCAGACGCGTGCGCAGGTGTCGACATTGTTGTTGCGGAAACCCTGCCGCACCATCTTCTGGACGAGATAGGTTTCCTCGTTGGTGCAGCGCGACGAGGTGATGCCGCCGATCGAGGTGCGTCCATACTGGTACTGGATACGGCGGAATTCCTTGGCCGTATGGGCGATCGCCTCTTCCCAGCTCACTTCGCGCCACGGGTCGGTGACCTTTTCGCGGATCATCGGCGACAGGATGCGGTCCTTGTGGGTGGCGTAGCCATAGGCGAAACGGCCCTTGACGCAGGAATGGCCGTGGTTCGCCTTCCCCTCCTTATAGGGCATCATGCGAACGACTTCGTCACCCTTCACCTCGGCCTTGAACGAGCAGCCGACGCCGCAATAGGCGCAGGTGGTAACAGCCGAGCGCTCCGGCAGGCCCTTGGCAAGCACCGTCTTCTCGCGCAGCGCATCGGTCGGACAGGCCTGCACGCAGGCGCCGCAGGACACGCATTCCGAATCGATGAACGCCTCGTGCATCCCCGCCGAAACCCGGGATTCGAAGCCTCGTCCCTCGATGGTCAGCGCGAAGGTGCCCTGCACCTCTTCGCAGGCCCGCACGCAGCGCGAGCAGACGATGCATTGCGAGGCATCATAGGTGAAATAGGGGTTGGATTCATCGCGGGCGATGTAGTCGACCGCCAGCGAGCCATGGCCGGGCGCCACGCCACCTTCCGGCTTGACGTGGTTGCGGCCTTCGATGCCGTAGCGGTTCTCGGTCAGGCCGATCGACTTCGCCACCGCATCGAACTCGCTCGCGCCGGTTCCGGCCTGTTCGTTCCAGCCGGTCGGATGGTCCGAGACATAGAGTTCCATGACGCCGCGGCGAATGGCGTCAAGCCGCTCGGTCTGCGTGCGCACGATCATGCCTTCGCCGACGGGCGTCGTGCACGATGCCGGCGTGCCGCCGCGTCCTTCGATCTCGACAAGGCAGACACGGCACGAACCGAAGGAGTCCAGCATGTCGGTGGCGCAAAGCTTCGGGATCTCGACCCCGCCTTCCATCGCGGCACGCATGATCGAGGTGCCTTCCGGCACGGTGATGCTGCGCCCGTCGACATTCAGCGTGACCTGCTTCTGCGCCTTCGATTGGGGGGTTCCGTAGTCGATCTCTTCGACGAGGGAAGGGAAGTCGGCCTTGATGTTCATCTGCCAGCTCCTATTCGGCAGCCACGCGCACGGGCGCGGGCTTGAAGTCGTCGGGGAAATGGGTAATCGAGCTCATCACGGGATAGGGCGTGAAGCCGCCCAGCGCGCAGAGCGAACCGAACTTCATCGTGTTGCAGAGGTCGGTGACCAGAGCGAGGTTCTTCTCCGGCTCGATGCCCGCGACTATTCTGTCGATGGTCTCGACACCGCGCGTCGAGCCGATGCGGCAGGGCGTGCACTTGCCGCAGCTTTCGATGGCGCAGAACTCCATGGCAAAGCGCGCCTGTTTCAGCATATCGGCGGTGTCGTCGAACACCACGATGCCGGCATGGCCGATCAGCCCGTCCTTTGCCGCGAAGGCTTCATAATCGAACGGCGTGTCGAACAGCGCGCGCGGGAAATAGGCGCCGAGCGGCCCGCCGACCTGCACCGCCTTGACCGGACGTCCCGTGGCCGTACCGCCGCCGATATCGTCGATGATTTCGCCCAGCGTCATGCCGAAAGCGGCTTCGAACAGGCCGGCATATTTGACGTTGCCGGCGATCTGGATCGGGATCGTGCCGCGCGAGCGGCCCATGCCGAAATCCTTGTAGAAGGCCGCACCCTTGTCCATGATGACAGGCACCGAGGCCAGCGAGATGACATTGTTGATCACCGTCGGCTTGCCGAAAAGCCCCTTATGCGCCGGCAGCGGCGGCTTTGCGCGCACCATGCCGCGCTTGCCCTCGAGCGAATCGAGCAGCGCCGTCTCCTCCCCGCAGACATAGGCTCCGGCGCCGACCCGGATCTCCATGTCGAACGCGTAAGGTGAACCCAGCACGCTGGCGCCAAGAACGCCGGCCTTGCGGGCGACCTCGACGGCCTTGTTCATCACCGCCACCGCATGCGGATATTCCGAGCGGACATAGACAAAGCCCTTGGTCGCGCCCGTGGCTATACCGGCGATCGTCATGCCTTCGATCAGCACAAACGGATCGCCCTCCATGATCATGCGGTCGGCGAAGGTGCCTGAATCGCCTTCGTCGGCGTTGCAGACGATGTATTTGCGGTCGCCTGCGGTATCGAGCACCGTTTTCCACTTGATGCCGGTCGGGAAGCCGGCGCCGCCGCGCCCGCGCAGGCCCGATTCGGTAACCTGGGCGACGATGTCGGCAGGCGTCAGCGCCAGCGCGTTCGTCAGTCCGTTCAACCCGCCATGCTTCTTGTAGGATTCGAGCGAAAGCGGATCCGTGACGCCGCAGCGCGCGAAGGTCAGCCGCGTCTGCTTGGCGAAGAAGGGGATCTTGTCCGGTGAGCCCAGCCAGCGCTTGTGATGGCCGCCGGTGAGGAAGCCGCCGTCGAACAGGCTTTTGACGTCGGACGGCTTTACCGGCCCATAGGCGACGCGGCCGTTCGCTGTCGCAACTTCGACCATTGGTTCGAGGAAATAGGCGCCGCGCGACCCGTTGCGCACGATCTTGGCTTCGATGCCGCGCTCGGCGAGCTCGCCGGCGATCGCCTTGGCGACCTTTTCGGCGCCCAGCGCCAGTGCGCCGGAATCGCCGGGAATGTAGATACGCGGGATCATGAGCGCACCTCTGCAACGATCTCGTCGAGCTTCTCGTCATTGAGTCGCCCGATCACCTCGCCATCCAGCATTGCGGCGGGCGAACAAGCGCAAAGGCCCAGACAATAGACCGGCTCCAGCGTCACCGAACCGTCGCGGGTCGTCTCATGGAAGCCGATGCCCAGCAATTGCTTCAGCTTGGCGGCGATGGCGTCCGAACCCATCGACTGGCAGGATTCCGCCTGGCAGAGCTTCAGCACATGCCGGCCTGCCGGGTGGCTGCGGTAATCATGATAAAAGCTGACGACGCCGTGCACCTCGGCCCTGGAAATGTTCAGCGCCTCGGCGATGACCGGCAGCGCATCCTTGGGCACATGGCCGAACTCTTCCTGGATGCCGTGGAGGATCGGCAGCAACGGGCCTTCGAGGCCCTTCATCTCCTGGATGATCGCGGCCGTGCGCGACGTGATCTCGGTACTTGCAGGCTGCATTGTCATGCAGCGCCCTCCCTATCGTAGCGACCCATACATATCGGCCAGAAGCATCAAGCTGTTTTGGAACAACGACATGCGCGTGCCGCTTTATCGCTAAGTGCTTAAGAAACCAGAGAAAACCTCTGAAATCAATAAAGCGGTTTCGTTGCACGATAGAAATTTTCTATCGCTCCGTTCGGCTAACTCTGTCTAGCGGAACGGTTGGCGTGGAAATCGTCCGCCAGCGCCATTGCCTCGTCCAGCAGCGCCGAGACCAAAGGTGTGTGCGGTTCGCGCGGTGTCGCCACCAGGCCGACCGTGTGGCTGGCATCCGGCTCGACAATCGGAATGGCCCGGATCGGCTCGGAAAAGCCGAATGTTTCCGCAAGGTTGAGCGGCATGATCGACGACCATTTGCCGGTGCGGATGTGCGAAAACAGCACGATCATCGAATTGGATTCCAGCGTCGGTCGCACCTGCACGCCGGCTTCGGCCAGATGCTGATCGATGATGCGGCGGTTCTGCATGTCTGGCGTCAACAGGCACAGCGGCAGGCTTGAGAGCTCTGCCCATGTCACTTTGTCGCGGTCGGAATAGGGATTTCCCATCGCGGTGATCAGTTGGTAGCGCTCGTCATAGAGCGGCACGCTGGTCACCCGCCCCAGCGGCTCGTTGTCGAGATAGGTGATGCCGGCATCGATGTCGAAATTGCCGAGCAGCGACAGCACCTCGATCGAGGTCCGCGACAGCACCGAAAAGGTGACGCCTGGATGCTTTTCGCGAAACGGCGTCGTCAGCCGCGGCAGCATGGCGAGCGCCGTCGGAATGGCGGCGATGCGGATACGGCCCGAAAGTCCGTGGCGCGCCGCGCGCATTTCCTCGCGCATGGTCCTGGTGTCGCCGACGATGCGGCGTGCCCACACCAGCACCTGTTTTCCCTCCGGCGTCAGCCCCTGGAAGCGTGAGCCGCGCAGGACCAGCATGACGCCAAGCTGGCCCTCCAACTGCTTGATGCCGGCCGAGAGCGTCGGCTGGGTGACGCCGCATACCTCCGCCGCTCGGCCGAAATGCTCCTCCCTGGCGAGCGCGATGAAGAATTCCAGCTTGTCGATCATGCGATCTTTCCGGTGGTTCGCTGCAAGGTCGGGGAAATCGCGCCTCACCGCAAGCGCGATGCACAATTGCCCTGCATCCACACCTTTAAGCCGGCTACCTGTTTCCCGCGGCGCGATGCGGCGCTATGTGGATGAAACTGGGAGATCGACCATGCTGGGCTGGTTCCGCAAGCTTTTGCCGCGCGAAGATCGCTTCTTCGACCTGTTCGAACGACATTCGCGCACCGTGGTCGGCGGCGCCGAGGCGCTGGAGCAGCTTCTCCAGGGCAGGGATATCGACCTCTGGTGCCAGAAAATCGTCGATCTCGAAGATGAGGCCGACCACATCACCGCGGAAGTCCTGCTGGCGGTGCGGCGCTCCTTCATCACGCCTTTCGATCGCGGCGACATCAAGGACCTGATCCAGTCGATGGATGATGCCATCGACATGATGCACAAGACGGTCAAGACGGTGAAGCTGTTCGAGCGCAAGGAATTCGATCCGCTGATGCAGGAAATGGGTGGCGTCATCGTCGCCGCCGCCAAGCTGGTGGCCGAGGCGATCCCGCTGCTCAACAAGGTCGCGACGCACACGGTGCGCCTCAACGCCATCGCCGAAGAGGTGATGCGCGTCGAAAGCCGGGCCGACGACCTGCACGAGCAAGGGCTGAAGGATCTCTTCAGGAAGCACGGCAGCAGCGATCCGATGGCGTACATGATCGGCAGCGAGATTTATGGCCAACTGGAAAAAGTGGTCGACCGCTTCGAGGACGTCGCCAACGAGATCAGCGGCATCGTCATTGAGAATGTCTAGGTGATGGAAGCCACCATTGCCTTTCCCGTGCTGGTCGGCCTCGTCGGCGTCGCGCTGTTCTTCGACTTTCTCAACGGCTTGCATGATGCCGCCAACTCCATTGCCACCATCGTCTCCACCCGCGTGCTAAGGCCGCAATACGCGGTATTGTGGGCGGCTTTCTTCAACTTCATCGCCTTCATGTTCTTCGGCCTCCACGTCGCCGAGACAGTGGGCAAGGGTATCGTCGATGTCAGCATCGTCACCCCGGCGGTTATCTTCTCGGCGCTCGTCGGCGCCATAGTCTGGAACATCGTCACCTGGATCGCCGGCATCCCGTCGAGCAGCTCGCATGCGTTGATCGGCGGCCTGGTAGGTGCCGGTGTGGCAAAGGCAGGCGTGGGCGCCATCGTCTGGACAGGGCTTGGCAAGACGGTTGCGGCAATCGTCCTGTCGCCAGCGACCGGCTTTATCCTGGCGCTCATCCTGATTTTCGTCGTCTCGTGGCTCTTCGTGCGCCAGACGCCCTTTGCGGTCGACAGTACCTTCCGCGTCATGCAGTTCTTTTCCGCCTCGCTCTATTCGCTCGGGCACGGTGGCAATGACGCGCAGAAGACCATGGGCATCATTGCCGTGCTGCTCTATTCGCAAGGCATGCTCGGCGCGACTTTCCATGTACCGCTCTGGGTTGTCCTCACCTGTCAGGCGGCGCTGGCGCTCGGCACCCTGTTCGGCGGCTGGCGCATCGTCCACACCATGGGCTCGAAGATCACGCGGCTGAACCCGATGCAGGGTTTTTGCGCCGAGACCGGCGGGGCGATCACCCTGTTTGCCGCGACCTGGCTCGGCATTCCCGTGTCGACCACGCACACCATCACTGGCGCCATTATCGGCGTCGGCGCCGCCCGCCGCGTCTCGGCCGTGCGCTGGGGCATTGCCGGCAACATCGTCATTGCCTGGATCGTCACCTTGCCGGCCACCGCTTTGATTTCGGCGCTCACCTACCTGGCGGTTGGCCTGGCGAGGTGACGTAAAGAAATCTACCTGTCCACAAGGTTCAGGATGTTGCCGTCCGGGTCCTTGAACCAGGCGACCTTCATTCCGTAACCGACGTGGAGATCGCCCTCCAGCGTCAAGCCCGGCATCTGATAGTGCTCGAAGGCGACGCCCTTCGACTTCAGTTCCTTGACGATGTTGCCGATCTCGTCGCCAACCATCCAGGTTACCGCTGTCGCCTTGTTGGTTCCGGCAAATTGAGAATGATAGACGTTGAGGGTGGTATCGCCGCTTTTGTAGACGATCAGTTCGCCGCCCTCATCGTGCACCTGTTTCAGGCCAAGCGTTCCCTCATAGAAAGCCTTGGCTTTCGCGAGATCCTTCACCGCGAGATTGGCCGTTGCATTGCTGTTTGCGAGCATGATGGTCTCCTTTCCTGGTTGTCGACCCCGTGCTGGTCACCGAAGTAGGTCGCCGCGATCGTTTGACGACTGTTGCTTGACCTGATTGTTGGCCGCATCGGCGCTCGATTATCTGGAAGACGTTTGGCGCGGATGAAATCCGACAGGACCCGCCGCTTTTCCAGGCACGCCAAGGCAGCCATTGCTCCACGGCTTGGTTCTGTCCGGAAACTGCATTATCTCAGGTGCAAGCTGCATCTCAGGCGCAAGCTGCGTAAGGAAAAACTGCCATGTCCGTCACCAAGGAAATCGTCACCGAGCGTCTGAAGACGGTCAACGGGCCGGATTTCACCGGCAACATCGTCGACCTCGGCATGGTTTCGGAGATTTTCATCGCCGACGGGAAGGTCTTCTTCTCGATTACCGTTCCCGCCGCTCGTGCCCAGGAAATGGAGCCGCTGCGCGCCGCCGCCGAGCGCGTCGTCAAGGCAATCCCCGGGGTCGCCGGCGCGGTCGTCGCGCTGACGGCCGAGAAGAAGGGCGGCGGCATGGAGGCGCCGGTTCCGTCGCGCCCCGCACCTAGGCCCGTTCCGCCGGCTGCGCCCGCTGCCGCCGCGCCGCGTGCGGCTCCGCACGCGCCCGCCTCGCACAGTTCGGGCAAACGTGGCGTGCCCGGTATCGAGGCGATCATTGCCGTTGCTTCCGGCAAGGGCGGCGTCGGCAAGTCGACCACCGCCGTCAACATCGCGCTCGGCCTCGCCGCCAACGGCCTGCGCGTCGGCGTGCTGGATGCCGACATCTACGGACCGTCCATGCCCAGGCTGCTCAACATCCACGGCCGGCCGCAGACCGTCGACGGCAAGATCCTGAAACCGATGGAGAATTACGGCCTGAAGGTAATGTCGATGGGTTTCCTCGTCGACGAGGAAACGCCGATGATCTGGCGCGGCCCGATGGTGATGTCGGCGCTGACGCAGATGCTGCGCGAGGTCGAATGGGGCCGTCTCGACGTGCTCGTCGTCGACATGCCGCCCGGCACTGGCGACGCGCAGCTGACCATGGCCCAGCAGGTGCCGCTGGCTGGTGCTGTCATCGTCTCGACCCCACAGGACCTGGCCCTGATCGACGCGCGGAAAGGCCTCAACATGTTCAAGAAGGTCGACGTCCCGTTGCTCGGCATCGTCGAGAACATGAGCTATTTCATCGCCCCGGACACCGGCAAGCGCTACGACATCTTTGGCCATGGCGGCGCCCGCCGCGAGGCCGAGCGCCTCGGCGTCACCTTCCTCGGTGAGGTGCCGCTCGAAATGGGCATTCGCGAAAGCTCGGATGCCGGCACGCCGGTTGTCGTCTCCAAGCCCGATGGCCCCGAAGCGAAAATCTACCGCGACATCGCCTCGAAGGTCTGGGACCGGGTCAACGAAGAGCGTGGTGCGGCTGCTGCTGCCGTGCCGAGTATTGTGTTTGAATAGCAGGCGCCGCCGTGCTGCAGCCTAGGCCGCGCCGACCTTCTCGCCAAAGCTGGAAAAAAACTGTCCAGCCAGTTTCTTCGAGGTCGATTCGATCAGACGGCTGCCAAGCTGTGCGATCTTGCCCCCGACATCGGCCTTGGCCGCGTAGTTCAATATCGTGGCGTCGGGTCCATCCGCCGTCAGCGTCACGTCGGCGCCCCCCTTGGCGAAGCCTGCAATGCCGCCCTTGCCTTCGCCCTGGATGGTGTAGGAGTGCGGCGGCTTCAGGTTCTTCAGCGTCACTTCGCCGTTGAACGTCGCCTTGATCGGTCCGATCTTCACCACCACGGTTGCCGCCATCTCGGTCGGCGACTTCATCTCCAGGCTCTGGCAGCCGGGAATGGTCGCCTTCAAGACCTCGGGATCGTTCAGCGCTTCCCACACTTTTTGCAGCGGTGCGGCAATGCGCTCCTCGCCTTCGATCACCAAAGCCATGAAAACCTCCCGGACAAGACTGCCCGAACCCGTAACGCACGGCTTGGTGCGTGTCTATCGCACCAAAGTCCGGTTGCGACCGCACGCCCTCTTGCCTGCTCCCGCGCGTTGCCATATCGATTTGTCTTACAAATACGGAGACCATGATGGCAGGCGCCCCCACCCACAAGAAAAAATTTCGCTCGCAGGAGTGGTTCGACAATCCCGACAATCCGGGCATGACGGCGCTCTATCTCGAGCGCTATCTCAATTACGGTCTGACGCGCGCCGAACTGATGTCCGGCAAGCCGCTGATCGGCATCGCCCAGACCGGCTCGGATCTGTCGCCTTGCAACCGTCACCATATCGAACTCGCCAAGCGTGTGCGCGAAGGCATCGTCTCGATGGGCGGCATTCCTTTCGAGTTTCCTTGCCATCCGATCCAGGAGACCGGCAAGCGCCCGACCGCGGCACTTGACCGCAACCTTGCCTATCTCAGCCTTGTCGAGGTGCTCTACGGCTATCCGCTCGATGGCGTCGTGCTGACCATCGGTTGCGACAAGACGACGCCGGCCCTGCTGATGGCGGCGGCCACCGTCAACATCCCGGCGATCGCCCTGTCGGTCGGCCCGATGCTCAATGGCTGGCACAAGGGCAAGCGCACCGGCTCCGGCACCATCGTCTGGGAATCACGCCAGCGCCTGTCGGCCGGCGAGATCGATTATGACGAGTTCATGGATATCGTTGCCTCGTCGGCGCCGTCCACCGGCTATTGCAACACCATGGGCACCGCCACCACGATGAACTCGCTGGCCGAGGCGCTTGGCATGCAGTTGCCGGGCTCGGCCGCCATTCCCGCGCCCTACCGCGAGCGCGGCCAGATTTCCTATGAGACCGGAAAACGCATCGTCGAGATGGTGCATGAGGATCTGAAGCCGTCCGACATCATGACGAGAGAGGCTTTCGAGAACGCCATCGTCGTCAATTCGGCCATTGGCGGCTCGACCAACGCGCCTATCCATCTCAACGCCATCGCCCGCCACCTCGGGGTCAAGCTTGACAATGACGACTGGCAGACGGTCGGCCTCAATGTGCCGCTGCTGGTCAATTTGCAGCCGACGGGCGAATATCTCGGCGAGGACTACCATCATGCCGGCGGCGTGCCGGCGGTCATCGCCGAACTGATGAAGGGCGGGCTGTTGCCGCATCCCGGCGCGCGCACCGTCAACGGCAAGTCGATCGGTGAGAATAGCGAGGGCGTCGCCAACGAAAACCCCGACGTCATCCGCTCTGTCGCCAAGCCGCTGAAGGCCAATGCCGGCTTCATCAATCTTCGGGGCAATCTGTTCGATTCGGCGATCATGAAGACCAGCGGCATCTCGCCGGAATTCCGCGAACGCTATCTCTCCAACCCCAAGGATCCCGAGGCTTTCGAAGGTAACGCCATGGTTTTCGACGGGCCGGAGGATTACCACGCCCGCATCGACGACCCGGCGCAAGGCATCGACGAACACACCATCCTGTTCATGCGCGGCGCTGGCCCGGTCGGCTATCCCGGCGGTGCCGAGGTCGTCAACATGCAGCCGCCGGCCTATCTCATCAAGAAGGGCATCCACGCGCTCGCTTGCATCGGTGACGGCCGCCAGTCGGGCACGTCGGGTTCGCCCTCGATACTCAACGCCTCGCCGGAAGCCGCGATCGGCGGCGGACTGGCGCTGCTCAAGACGGGCGACCGGGTTCGCATCGACTTGCGCAAGGGCACGGCCGACATCCTCGTCACCGACGACGAGATCACCCGGCGCCGCGCCGAGTTGCAGAACAATGGCGGCTTCCACTATCCCAAGCACCAGACGCCCTGGCAGGAGATCCAGCGCGGCATGGTCGCGCAGTTCTCGGAGGGGATGGTGCTGAAGCCGGCGGTGAAATACCAGGATGTCGCGCACACCAGCGGTGTCCCCAGAGACAATCATTGATCTGAATCGACGGATGGCGGCTTGATCAAATCAGGCCGCCGTCGGTTTTCCGGTCAGCGTGTTGCATCCCGGCCGGGTGGGTCGAGAACGGTCACCGTCCTTGACAAGCGCGCCCAACAAATCCACCATCATGACAAGGGGTGCATCGCGACGACCCCGTGAGGCGTCAGCCCAACGTTCGCGTCCAAGCTTCTCTTTTCAGGAGGTGGACGCCATGCCGTCAACAACCGCTATCACCGTACCGCAATTGTCCCGGCTCATAGGTCTGCCGGGTGCACCTGTCATCATCGATGTTCGCATCGAAGAAGATTTCGAAGCCGATCCGCGCCTGTTGCCGGCCTCGTGCCGGCGCGATTTCAAAACCGTTTCGACCTGGGCCGCTGCATTCGCCGGCAAGCCGGTGGCCGTCGTCTGCCAGAAGGGGCAAAAGCTCTCGCAAGGCGTCGTCGCATGGATGCGCCATGAGGGGATATCAGCCGAATCCCTTGAAGGCGGCTTTGAGGCCTGGCGCGATGCCGGGGGGCTTCTGGTCCGCACCGCCAAGTTGCCGCCACGCAATGAAAAGGGCGCCACCGTCTGGGTGACGCGATCCCGCCCGAAGGTCGACCGCATCGCTTGCCCATGGCTGATCCGGCGTTTCCTCGACCCTGACGCGGTGTTCCTGTTTGTCGAACCCGCTGAAGTACTGGCTGTTGCCGACCGCTTTCAGGCCGTGCCGTTCGACATCGACAATGTGTTCTGGAGCCATCGCGGCGAACGCTGCACCTTCGACACCATGATCGAGGAGTTCGGGTTGGAATCCGGGGCGCTCGATCGCCTGGCGTTGATCGTGCGCGCGGCCGACACCGCAAGCCTCGACCTGGTGCCCCAGGCGGCCGGTTTTCTGGCTGCCTCGCTCGGTCTGTCGCGTATGTTCCGCGACGATTTGGAACAACTGGAAGCAGGCATGCTGCTCTACGACGCGTTCTTCCGCTGGTGTCGCGACGCCACCGAAGAAACGCACAACTGGCCGGCTGCGGGGAAACCGACATGAGCGCTCTCGTCCCGGCGGATACAGCGGAAAACATCCCGGTTCCGGCTGCACCGACCTTCACCGAGGCGGTGAAGGTCTGGGCGAGGATCGGATTGCTCAGCTTTGGCGGTCCGGCCGGGCAGATCGCACTGATGCACAAGGAACTGGTCGAGGAGCGGCGCTGGATCGGGGAACGGCGTTTCCTGCATGCGTTGAATTACTGCATGCTGCTGCCTGGCCCGGAAGCCCAGCAACTCGCCATCTACATCGGTTGGCTGCTGCACAGGACGGCCGGTGGCCTTGTCGCCGGCATCCTGTTCGTCGTGCCGGGCGCGCTCGTCATGCTCGCCTTGAGCAGCCTGTACGTCCTCTATGGCGACATGCCGCTCGTCGCGGCGCTGTTTTTCGGGGTGAAGGCGGCGGTGCTCGCCATTGTCATCGAGGCGGTGATCCGGATCGGGCGACGCGCCCTCAAGAACCGGGTCATGGTGTCGATCGCGGTCGCGGCGTTCATTGCCATCTATGCGTTGAATGTGCCGTTTCCGCTCATCGTCCTTCTCGCCGGCCTGACGGGATGGCTGGGGGACCGCGTTGCTCCCGGCCTGTTTTCCGGCTCGGCCCATGGCAAGGACGGTGTTGCCGACTCCAAGGGAGCGGTCGACCTGATGTTCGAGCGTGGCGAACTGGCCCATGTCAAACCGACCAAATGGCACGCGCCGCGCACCCTCGCCATCTGGCTGCCGATCTGGCTCGGGCCTGTTCTTTTGATCTGGTGGTTCACCGGCTCTGCAAGCGTCTGGACCGAGATAGGCCGGTTCTTCAGCCTGATGGCTGTCGTCACCTTCGGTGGCGCCTATGCGGTGCTCGCCTATGTCGCGCAGGCAGCCGTCCAGTCCTTCGGCTGGCTGGCGCCGGGTGAAATGGTCGACGGTCTTGGACTTGCAGAAACGACGCCAGGACCGCTCATCCTGGTGCTGCAGTTCGTCGGCTTCATCGCCGCGTTCCGCCATTCCGGATCGCTCGACCCGTTACTTGCCGGATCGCTGGGGGCGCTGCTCACCCTGTGGGTGACGTTCACGCCCTGCTTCTTCTGGATATTCCTCGGGGCGCCCTACATCGAGGCCTTGCGCGGCAACAAGGCATTGTCGGCCGCACTGGGCGCGATCACCGCCGCAATTGTTGGGGTGATCATGAATCTGGCCCTATGGTTTGCTTTGCATGTCATTTTCCGTGAGGTGCACGCGACGGGGCTTGGCATGAACGTGCCGGTGCTTTCGTCCATCGACTGGCGTGCGGCCTTGCTATCCGTGGCCGCCATGGTCGCCATCCTGAAGCTGAAAGTCGGCATGCTGCCGACACTCGCGCTATCCGCCCTTGCAGGGGTCTTGCTGGCGGCGGCTGGTTAGACAACACCGCCTTTGTAATCCACTTGCCCACCACCTAAGTGGGCTGGAAACGGAAGGAAACATCATGGCCGGACGGCGCTCTTCCCTCGGCTTCCTCGGAATGTTCGGCCGTTCGGGCGACTTGAGGCAGCTCGACGATGCCTTGCGCGGCGCCGATCTGCATCCAGCCCTTGTGCCGGAGGGCGTGAAGCTTACCCTCGTCAACCTGATGAAGGATCGCTGGCCCGACGAGCCGCCGCCGGGCACCTATGCGTCGGTGGCACAATTATGCAGCTATTGCATCGCGGGTCCGGAAACCTTCGAGCAAGCCAATGGCCATGAGCGGACGCTGGAAGCCGAGCGTCGCATCGAGGCGGCGCTTGAAACCGGCGACAGCCTCGACGCGCAGATCGTGCTGATGACGCTGCATGCCAAGCTCATCAACGCTGAAGTCGTCGACCGATACGGGCTCAGCGCGGAATGACGCGAAAGGCAAGATCTGCCTGATCCCCTGCGGCAGCCGAGCCGATCAGGCCCGGCTGATCTCCTCGAGATACCAGCCGATGTAGCGCAGTTCATTGTATTCCATCGGCGCGATCGGTCCGGGCACGAAATAGTGCGAGCGCACGCCGCGCGCGGTGTGCTCGATGATCTTCTTGTCCTCTTCGGTGGTGACCTTCCACAGCCAGGTCAGCTTCTCCAGATCGTAGTCCTGGCCCTCGACCGCGTCGCCGCGCACCAGCCAGATCAGCTCCATCTCACAGGTACCAGCTGTTTTCGGGATGAAACGATAGATCATGCCGTGATCGGGATAACAGACGAGAAAGGTCGTACCGCCAAGATGGATCGATGTCACGCCACCATCATAGTCGGTGAAACGGCCCATCAGCGGCGCGACCGGCGAGCCGTCCTTGCTGCCGCTGGAAACGCCGTCATAGAGCGCATAGCGGAAAGTGTGGATCGCCTCCTGTCCGGCGGCCGAGTTCTGCCAGCGGTTGGCGCTGCCGATCTCGATGCCGAGCGCGCAGGTGCGTTGCTCCATCGCGGCATTGAGCTGCTCGATCATCTCGGCCGGTTTTTCCAGCGCATGCGTCTGCGAATATTCCGGATGCGCCGGCCCGCAATGGTAACATTCGACATAGTTCTCGACGGCGAGCTTCCAGTTGGCGTCGAGCGCATAGGACTGGCGATACGCCACCTTGGCGTCGCCCCAGCCATATTGGCCGCAACTCGTGCGCAGCGACTGTTCGATCGGATCGAAATCGAGCGGCGTCTCGGCGAAGGAAATGAAGACCAGCCCGGAAGCGACGCGGACATGAAGCTTCTTCAGCCCGTGCGCCGTGCGGTCGAAATCCTTCGGCATCAGGCGCGCGGCACGCAAGGATCCGTCATTGGAATAGGCCCATGCGTGGTAGGGGCACACGAACATCTTCGCATTGCCCTTCTCCTTGGTGCAGACCTCGGCACCACGGTGGCGGCAGACATTGAGCATGGCATGCACGGTGCCATCCATGCCGCGCGTCAGGATGACCGCCTCGTCACCCAGCTTGAACAGCTCGAAATCGCCCGGGTTCGCGATGACGCTGGCATGCGCCAGGCAGTGCCAGTGGCGGCGAAAGACACGTTCCATGTCGCGCTCGAAGATCGCCAGATCATGATAGAAGGCGCGCACCAGGCCGTGACCTGGCCGATGAGATGCCACCAGCCGATCGATCGCGTCGCCGTCGGTGGGTGCTTGCTGGATAGGATGCACACTCATTTGTCGTTCTGCCCGATGGTTGATCCCGGAGCAATTCCAGGAAAAGTGTGAAGCGGTTTTCTGTTCGGAATTGCGTCAAACGAAGAGCGCAATTCCAGGAAAAGTGTGAAGCGGTTTTCCGTTCTGAATTGGTTCCGGGTGGTGGCTGTATGGCTGCACGAACTCGTCTCCGGTCAGGCGCCCATTTGCGTGCGCGGCAGGTGGATCAGGTTGCCGAAGCGGGCACGCAATCTGTCGTCGACCTGTTTTGGCACGTGGCGCGGAAATCGCTCGGCAAGAATGCGTTTCTTCTCGGTGATCGCACGCAGCAATATATCAGGCCGGCCTTTTTCGTTCCATTCCTTCGGCGAGGAACGATCGCCGAGGGCGGGATAGAAGTGCTCGGTCTGCATCAGCTTGAGCGTTTGTTCGTTGTCGAGATAGTGGCCCGGACCCTTGAGGCAGACCTCGGCGATGCTGTCGATCGACAGGGCCTCGTCAGTCACGTCGATGCCACGCGCGCAGCCCAGGCAATGACCGAGCATGTCGTTGTCGATGACCAGGCTCTCCAGGCAGAAGCCGAGCAGCGAGGCATGCATGCCGGCCGCCTCGTAGACGAGGTTGAGGCCGGAGAGGCCGGCCATCACATTGGTGATGCCCTTTTCGTAGCCGGACTGAATATCGGGCAATTTCGAATCCGTCATGCCGGCGGCGGAGCCACCGGGCAGGTCGTAGAATTGCGCCATCTGGGCACAGGCCGCCGTTGCTACCGACTGCTCGGCCGACCCGCCCGCCATGGCGCCGGTGCGCAGGTCCGACATGAACGGCCATGCGCCGAAGATCGCCGGATGGCCGGGCTTGAGCGCGTTGACATAGACCAGGCCGGCCAGCACTTCGGCCACTGCTTGCACGACGGCGCCGGCCATCGCCGCGGGTGCCGTGGTGCCGGACTGGCCGGTCGACAGCAGCAGGATCGGGATGCCGCCTTCGACGCAGGCCTCAAGCACGCCGCAGGCATCCTCGGCGAACTTCATTGGCGGCACGACGAATGAGTTGGAGTTGGAAACGAACGGCCGGGCACGGAAATTCTCCTCGCCGCCGGCGATGGCGTACAGCATTTCAAGCGCAGGCTTCACGTTCTCACGCACGGTGAAGGATGTTCCGACGTGCTTCGATGTTCCCATCACACAGGCATAAAGCGTGTTGAAATCCATCTCGAGCGGATCGGCGATGTCGCGCGCCACCATCGGCCGCTGGAAGAAATGGATGTTGTCCAGCCCGTCGACGATGCGGGCGGCATCATAAATATCCTGCAGCTTGGACTCGCGGTACTCGCGCTTCTCCAGATCCACCAGGTGCACGGCGATGCCTGCTGTGCCGTAGTGCACGCGCTTGCCCTGGACCACCATGTCGTGCCTGGGGTCCTGGCCATGAAGCGTGAAATGTCGTGCCGCCCGCTTGATGGTGTCGAGCACGAGCGCGCGCGGAAAGCGGACCCGGCCATCGTCGCCGTGGACCGCCCCCACCTTGGTCAGCACCTTTATGCAGGAAGGAATGGCGTTGGCGAAACCCACTGTCTCCAAAAGCGTCAGCACGCCCTCGTGGATACGCTCGCGGTCATCCCCGCGCAGCGGCCCGTAGCCGCCGCCCTCGATGGCCTTGTGCTGTGGTCTGGTATCCTCCACCAGGGGAGATGATCGCATGGCATGTCCTGTTTCGCGAAGACCGGAGCGCTGCGGACGACGGTTCGCCGGCGTGTCCTGCTGTTCGACAGCCACTGGCATGGAAGCACTCCACCTTCGTCGGCAGGAACTCGTGGCGGTTGGTCCACCATCGGCCTGCTTCTTCCCCTGACGCCGACTATGCCGCTGGCACTGGCCCATCCTATGGGCCAGCTGGCCCAGTTCCATGTGCCAGAGCTAAAATACCGGAGCCGCTGCGAACGGCTCCGGTCACGAGAGATCGACGATGGATCAGGCGGCCGCGGGTCTGCGTCCGGCGGCCGTGGCCAGTTCGCGAATGCCTGGCTCGATGTGCTGCAGTGCGATCGACGAGATGCCCAGCCGCATGAAACGCGAAGGCTTTTCAGTGCGATCGAAGAAACGGTCGCCTGGCTCGATGATGACGCTGCGCGAGGCGGCTGCCTCGGCCAGCCCGCGCGAATCGGTGCCGCGGGGCCCTTCGAGCCACAGCGACGTGCCGCCGGCCGAATCGGTCGAACGCCATTCCGGCAGGAAGGCGGAAATCGCATGGACCAGCCGCTTGCGCCGCTCGTCGAAGGCTGAAGACAGCCGCCGCACCAGCGCCTCGTGGTGGCCGAGCGACAGGAATAGCGCTACGGCGCGCTGATTGTTGGCCGGCGGGTGACGCAGCATGAAACGGCGCAGCGCCCTGAGCTCCGCGATCAGTCCGGCGGACGCCACGATGTAGCCGAGCCGCAGGCCCGGAGCCAGCGTCTTGGACATCGAGCCGACATAGACGACGCGGCCGGAGCGATCGAGGCTCTTCAGCGCTTGCTGCGGTGCCTCGTCGAGAAGCTGGCTGTCATAGCCGTCCTCGATGATGATCTGGTTGTAGCGGTTGGCTCGCGCCAGAAGATCCTGCCGCCGCTCCGCCGACAGCGGCACCATGGTCGGGCAATGATGGCTGGGCGTGACGAAGACGAAGCCGGAATCGTTGGGGATAGAAGCAGTTACGATGCCGGACTGGTCGACCGGCACCGGCTGTATCTCCGCGCCGGCAAGGCGGAAGATCGAGCGGGCATCGGGATAGCCCGGGTCTTCCATCGCCACCTTGGAGCCTTTGGACATCAGCAGCGTCGCCAGCATGTAGAGCGCGTTCTGGGCGCCCAGCGTGACGATGATCTCGTCCGGGTTGGCAAAGATGCCGCGCCGGGGCAGGAGCCGCGCCTGGATCTGCTCGATCAGCAGCGGATCGTCACGGTCGACCATGTCGGACGCCCAGTTGCGGATTTCCAGCACGGCAAGCGCCATGCGGTTGCACTCGCGCCACTCGGCGGTCGGGAACAGCGCCGGGTCGAACTGCCCGTAGACGAAGGGATAGGACGACTTGATCCAGTTCTCGTGCTTGGCCGGCGGCGGCATGTCGCTGGCGGCGATCTTGCGGCGTGCCTTCCAGTCGATCTCGTTGGCCTGGTCGGGCGCCTTCTGGTGCGGCTTGGCCGGTGTCGCCAGCACATCGGGATTGACGAAATGTCCACGCCGCTCGCGCGCCACCAGGAAACCCTGGTCGACGAGCTGCTGGAACGCCAGCACCACGGTTCCGCGAGCCACGCCAAGTTTTTCGGCCAGGATCCGGCAGGAAGGAAGCGGCATCGAAGCGGCGATCTGGCGGTCGAGAATGGCGGCTACGATGGCCTGGCGGATCTGCGCCTGCAGGGTTTGGCCGGATTCGGCCGAAATCCGGAACAGGCCGGACCATATCGCCGTGTCGTTTCGCTGTGGCATGGGAGATTTCCTCGATGGCCAGCCTTTTTCGCTTGGCTGGACCAGCCGAACGTAACCGTGGCACAAGGGGTTGCGCCAATCAATTTTTCTGATCGTTGGGATTTATGCCAGTGATCCTTCACGTCCTTTTGATGCCGCGTTGCGGCATCCTGGGGTGACGCGGCGCCTCATCCCGGCGATGACACCGTACGTGACGTCTGCGTCATCGCCGCGTGACGTCTGCGTCATCGCTGGGTGACGGTGTGCGTCATCGCTGCGCATTGAATCGGGTGGAGTTCGGCCCGATAGATTGTCGCGACGACACGCGCCGGAAACATCCGGTCCGTAATGATGGCTCGAGGTCTCGGAGTTTGGCAGTGGATCAATCGTCCTTTCAAAAACAGCTCGCCGCCTTGCGTGACCACCGCGCGGCGGTGCCCGCCAACATGCGCCAGGCCTTCGCCGCCGATCCCAAGCGGTTCGTGGAATTCTCCGCCACCGACGGCGATCTGCTGCTCGACTGGTCGAAATGCGCGGTCGACGCGACCACCATGGATCTGCTGGAAAAGCTCGCCCAGGCCGCCGATCTCGAAGGCCGCCGCGCCGCCATGTTCGCCGGCAAGAAGATCAACGTCACCGAGGACCGTGCCGTGCTGCACACGGCGCTGCGCAACCTGACCGGCAAGGGCGTCACCGTCGATGGCCAGGACGTCAAGGCTGACGTCATCGCCGTGCTCGACGCCATGGGCGCCTTTGCTGATGCCGTGCGCTCGGGCAAGGCGGCTGGCGCCACCGGCAAGAAGATCACCGACATCGTCAACATCGGCATCGGCGGTTCCGATCTCGGCCCGGCCATGGCGACGCTGGCGCTGGCGCCCTATCATGACGGGCCGCGCGCACATTACGTTTCCAACATCGACGGCGCCCATATCCACGACACACTGAAGGGCCTGTCCGCCGAAACCACGCTTTTCATCATCGCTTCCAAGACCTTCACCACCGTCGAAACGATGACCAACGCCGAAACCGCTCGGAAATGGGTGCAGGAAGCACTGGGTAAGGAAGCGGTCGGCAAGCATTTCGCCGCCGTCTCCACCGCACTCGACCTGGTGGCCAAGTTCGGCATCGAGCCGGATCGCGTCTTCGGCTTCTGGGACTGGGTCGGCGGCCGCTATTCGCTCTGGGGCGCCATCGGCCTGCCGGTGATGATCGCTGTCGGCCCGCGGAATTTTCGCGCCTTCCTCGATGGCGCGCACGAGATGGACGAGCATTTCCGCACCGCGCCGGTGCAGGAGAACCTGCCGGCGCTGCTTGGACTGGTCGGCTGGTGGCATCGCGTCATCTGCGGCTACCCGGCGCGCGCCGTCATCCCGTATGACCAGCGCCTGTCCAGGCTGCCGGCCTATCTGCAGCAGCTCGACATGGAATCGAACGGCAAGAGCGTCACCCTCGAAGGCACAGAGGTGACGACGCCGACCGGACCGCTGGTCTGGGGCGAGCCCGGCACCAACGGCCAGCATGCCTTCTTCCAGCTGCTGCACCAGGGCACCGATTTCATCCCGGTCGAGTTCCTCGCCGCGGCGGTCGGCCACGAGCCGGAACTCAAACACCAGCACGATCTGCTGCTCGCCAACTGCCTGGCGCAGTCGGAAGCGCTGATGAAGGGCCGCACGCTGGACGAAGCCCGCGCCCAGATGCTGGCCAAGGGCATGAAGCCGGCCGAGGTCGACAAGATAGCCCCGCACCGCGTCTTCTCGGGCAACCGGCCCTCGCTGACCATCCTCTACCGCAAACTCGACCCGCGCACCTTCGGCCGGCTGATCGCGCTCTACGAGCACCGCGTCTTTGTCGAGGGCACGCTGTTCAACATCAACTCCTTCGACCAGTGGGGTGTCGAGCTCGGCAAGGAACTGGCCACCGGCCTTTTGCCTGTCGTGGAGGGCAAGGAAAGTGCCGCGAAGCGGGACGCATCGACCGCTGGCCTTGTGGGATTCATCCACCATTTGCGTGGCGCGGAGTGAAAAGTTTGGCAGACATCAAGGGAATATTGTTCGACAAGGACGGAACGCTTGTCGACTTCAACGCCACCTGGCTCGGCGTGGCCGACTTCATGGCCATGGATGCGTCCGAGGGCGATCGCTGGAAAGCCGACAGGCTGCTGGCCGCCGCCGGCTTCGATTTCGCCAACAAGCGTTTCAAACCGGACTCGATATTTGCCTCCGGCACCAATCTCGACGTCGTCGAATTGTGGTTTCCGCGCCTGTCCAACGAGGACCAGATGCTTGCGGTTGCCCGCTTCAACGAAATCACCTCGGTGCAGGGCTCGGCAATGGCCGTGGCGCTGCCGGGCATCGTCGACACGCTGACGGCACTGCACAGGAAATCCTACCGGCTTGGCGTCGCCACCAACGATTCGACCAGCGGCGCGGAAAAGACGCTGGTGACGCTCGGCGTCGCCCAACTGTTCGACGCGGCCTATGGCTACGACGCGGTGGCCAATCCGAAGCCGGCGCCCGACACCATCCTGGCTTTCAGCGACCTCACCGGCCTCAGGCCGGCGGAGATCGCCATGGTCGGCGACAACAGGCACGATCTCGAAATGGCGCGTGCCGGTGGCTGCGGGCTGGCGGTCGGCGTGCTCTCCGGCACCGGCACCCGCGAATCGCTGGCCGGCATTGCCGACATTGTTCTTGATTCGGTTGCCGATCTGCCCGATTTTTTGTCGGCGCGGGTCAAGGAGACGATCTGACGGGGAAGGCGGGGCAAAATCAACTTGGGCTTTTCCCGCCGGCGGCTGAGATTGGTGGAACGGAGACGGGCTGTTCCTTCAAAGGCGGACTTGGTCCACCGCCAGATTTGGGACCGCTACGCACCTGCAGAACGGCGCGATCGATTTTGCACGATCAGGGCTACCTCGGACGTATGATGAGTTCCCCATTCGCACAAGGGCGCGAGTACTCCGGCCAGGCTTTGACCAAAGTCGGTTAGTTCATACTCGACGTGCGGCGGCACCGTCTGAAAGTCAATGCGACGAATAACGCCATCATCCGTCAGTTCTTTCAGGTGCTGGATCAGCATTTTCTCGCTCACGTTGGTAACGAGCCTGCGGAGTTGACCGGTGCGTTTGGGCCCGCTGGCCAGATGATAGACGACAAGCGGCTTCCACTTGCCTCCAAGGATGGCAAGAACCGCTTCCAGGCCGCATTGGAAATTTGTCTCGGTCACGTCGATCTCCGAATTTTGGCACTTACCAAATAGTCGGTACTGGTTTGCAGGTCTGTTCTGACTTACCTGGATCGGACGACGGTGTCGATGTGCAAAAGCCCAAAGGAAATCACCATGGCCAAGATCCTCGTAACCGGCGCAACCGGCAATATCGGCCGAAAAACTCTCCAACATCTCCTGAAGCGGTTGCCCGCCAGCGAGCTCGTCGGCCTGGCCCGCGATCCCGCCAAGGCGGCCGATCTGGCGGCCGATAGGATTGAGATCCGCCAGGGCGACTATCTCGAATATGACGGACTGGTGCGCGCGTTCGAGGGCATTGATAAGCTAATGCTCGTATCCGCCACCGCCTTTACCGATCGCAATACCCAGCACCAAAATGCCATTAGCGCAGCTCGGCAAGCGGGCGTTAAGCACATCGTCTATATGCCGATCATCCACGAAGCAGGATCCGCCTTCACCTTGCCGGATATCACCGAGCAGGATTTGTTCGTCGAGGAAAAACTGAAGGCATCCGGCCTAGCCTACACGCTCGTCCGTCATCCGCCCTTTATCGAGAGCATCCCATTCTACATCGGCGGAAACGCCATGGAGACCGGGGTTCACGTGCCGGCTGGTGCGGGCAAGGCGGGCTATGCCAGCCGTGACAACCTGGCAGAGGCGCATGCCATTGTGATGAGCCAAGACGGCCATGAATACAAGACATACTCGCTGTATGGCGATCCTGCCGTGTCCTTCGCGGATGTCGCACAGATCCTGTCGGATGTCAGCGGCAAGCGAGTGCCGTTTGTTTCCGGCTCGGATCAGGATTACATCGCCCACTTAGTGGCGGCGGGTCTGCCCGAGCAGGCCGCCCGCTTCGCGCTTGTGTAGGTGCAAGGCATCAACGCCGGAGAATGGGGCGGCACGGCGGGGGATCTCGAGAAACTCTTGGGCCGCAAGCCGATGACAGCGGCCGAGTTCTTGCGGGCCAACCATGCGGCACTCCAAGCTTGAGACGGTGACCTGAAGAACTGGGCGTTAGATAACGCAACATCGACATTGCCGGGGTGATGGCAGCAACGCGCCATCCCGCCGTTTTGCGACTCGCCGAGCCACCCTACGACGCCCGAATGGCGCGCCTTGGATCATACCCCAATTTTGCGCCGCCGAACGTCAGCTCTGTATGGCAGCCTTCTGGCAGTCGTACTCACCTGACAAAGGTCCGGGACGAGGTCGAACCCGGCCATTCCGAGTGACTGGGATTGATCTCAGCGTCAGCGCTCTTCCGCCTCAAACGAAAAGACACCGCTCGGCTTGGTCGCAGCACCCTTCGCGTCGCCGAAATCCGGCACCTGGTATTCGGCGAGCAACCGCAGTCGGGACAGCGGCAGATCGTTGCGACGGGGATCGCCGACCAGCACGTCGATGCCGGCTGCCAGGCAGCGATCGAGGAACGGGGTGATCCGTAAAGCAACGTCGCACCCGTAGAAAACATCGCCTGCGAGCACGAGGTCAACTGCCGGCGGCGGGCCGGCGGTGATGTCTTCGCCTATTATCGTGATGGCAACGCCGTTGGCGACCGCGTTGAGGCCGATCGCTGCAACGCCGTTGCGGTCGATCTCGGCGGCGATCACTTCGCGTGCCCCAGCCTTGGCGGCAGCGATGCCGACAAGGCCGGAGCCGGCACCAAGGTCGAGCACGCGGCGTCCCGTCACGGTTGTTGGATGGTCAAGGACATAGCGTGCGAGCACGGTGCCGCCGGCCCATGCATAGGCCCAGTAGGGCGGTTGTGGCTCCGGCGCGTCTTCCGCATCGTCTTCGGGCTCGACGAGCCGCCTCAATCCGCTGCCGGGGTGAGCTGTATAAAACTGGATTTCTGGAAGCGCAGGCACGGGGACAAGGCGCATGTTCGCCTTGATGAAGGTTGCCGGGTCGAGGCGTGAGCATCGATCCAGAGCATCGTTGTCGGCAAGATCGCCGTCCACTATTCGCGCAAAGCTCGCCGCAGGATCTTGCCGACCGGCGTCTTCGGCAGCTCGGTCCTGAATTCTATGTATTTGGGCCGCTTGTAGCCGGTCAGGTTCTCGCGGCAGAAGGCGGTGAGCGTCTCTGCGGTCAGCGCCGGATCCTTCTTGACCACGAACAGTTTCGGCACCTCGCCCGAATGCTCGTCCGGCACGCCGACCGCCGCCACTTCGAGCACGCCCGGATGCATGGCCACGACTTCCTCAAGTTCGTTCGGATAGACGTTGAAGCCCGAAACCAGGATCATGTCCTTCTTGCGGTCGACGATCTTGGTGTAGCCGCGCTCGTCCATGAAGCCCATGTCGCCGGATTTGAAGTAGCCGTCCTTGGTCATCACCTTGGCGGTCTCATCGGGCCGGTTCCAGTAGCCCGCCATCACTTGCGGTCCTCGGATGCAGACCTCGCCGACCTCGCCGAGCGGCAAATTGTTGCCGTCGTCGTCGCGGATGGCGATCTCGGTCGAGGGCAGCGGCAAGCCGATGGTGCCGGTGAAGTCGCCGGCGGTGAACTTGTTGGCGGTGGCCACCGGCGAGGTTTCCGAGAGGCCGTAGCCTTCGGTGACCGAACAACCGGTCAGCGTCTTCCAGCGTTCGGCGACGCCCTTCTGCACCGCCATGCCGCCGCCAAGCGTCAGCACCAGCGGCTTGAAGTCGAGCTTGCGGAAATTCTCATTGTTGAGCAGCGCGTTGAACAGCGTGTTGAGGCCGGGAAAGATGTGCACCGGATATTTCTGCAATTCCTTGACGAAGCCGGGAATGTCGCGCGGATTGGGAATGAGCACATTGCGGGCGCCCTGCTGCATGCCCATCAGCGCGTTCACCGTCAGCGCGAAGATATGATAGAGCGGCAGCGCGCAGATGAAGTTGGGGTGCGCCGGTTTCGGCTTGATCGTGTAGGCGTCCTCCATCCACTGCGCGTTCTGCGCGACGTTGGCGAGCACGTTTCTGTGCAGCAGTGTGGCGCCCTTCGACACGCCCGTGGTGCCGCCCGTGTATTGCAGGAAGGCGACATCGTCGGCTTCCACCTTGGCTGGCTTGAAGCCCATGCCGGCGCCGGCCTTCATGGCGGCATTGAACTTGACATGGCCGGGCAAGGACCATGCCGGCACCATCTTCTTCACGCGGCGCACGACGAAATTGACGATGGTGCCCTTCAGGCCGCCGAGCATGTCGCCCATCGCGGCGACCACCACATGCTTGACCGCCGTCCTCGCGATCACCGCCTGCAAGGTGTTGGCGAAGTTTTCCAGGATGACGATGGCTTGCGCACCGGAATCCTTCAACTGGTGTTCGAGCTCGCGCGGCGTGTAGAGCGGATTGATGTTCACCACGACATAGCCGGCGCGCAAGATCGCCATCATCGCCACCGGATATTGCAGCACGTTCGGCATCATCAGCGCGACGCGCGCGCCTTTCTGCAGGCCTTTCGATTGCAGGTAGGCGCCGAAGGCCGCCGACAGCCGCTCGACATCGGTGTAGCTGATGGACTTGTCCATGCAGGTGAAGGCCGGCTGCGCGGAAAACTGCTTGCAGGCGCCGACGAGGAAATCGCCGATCGAGCTGTAGGGCAGGGCGCCGATCTCCGCCTGCACGTTTTTCGGATAGCTCTTGAGCCACGGCTTTTCCGGCAAGCCGGCGGCCAGCGCCGTCAATGCTTTCGGCAATCGGTTGGCGGTGGCGTCGGCCGGCCTTGCCGCCGGTGGGGCCTTCACCGCCGCCGCAGCCTTCGACGCCGGCCTGACAGCGGGCTTTGCCGCACCCGCTTTACTCCCCGGCGCCGTCTTTCCGGCTGCGGCCTTGGCCGGGGCTTTCACCGCCGGCTTTGTGCTTGCCCTTACGGGCGCCGCGGCCGCCTTCGGCGTGGCGGCTTTGGCAACGGGTGCTTTCGGCTTGGCAGTACCGGCTGCTTTCGACGGCGCCTTGGCTCCCGCTTTCACCGTCGTCGTCCTTGATGCTTTTGCCACCCGTTCCTCCCTGGACAAGTTTGTTCATTCGCGCCGCGCTCGCCCCTGAATTGACCTCGCCTCTGAATTGACAAGGGCGCCCTCCGCTGCGGCCGTTATACCCTATGTATTGCCTCCCTTGGTGACCGTGCAAGTCTTGCCCTTGCGGCAACACGGCGAAAGATTTGCCGTCGAAAGTCCTTGCCGCTCCCGGCGCTGCCAAATGGTGTCCTGGCGCATCCCTCGGCCGCTCGGAAGCGCGGGGAACATTTATATCGTCAGCTTGGCGATCAATAAAAAAATTCGGTTGTTAATAATCTCGTGAATGGAAGAAACTGCTAATTTTTTCTGCAATCTGGCAAAATAGCGGATTTTTTTCCTGCTTCCCGCGGGGTAAGCAAACGGGGTGTTCCAAAGCCGGAAAAACGGTGCTTATATGCGCGCTTCGCGAGCCTGATAGAGGGGCTTGGAAGAACATCAGGGAGTGCTCAATGAATAAGAAGCTGACTTTTGCAGCCGCGTTGCTGGCTGCAAGCGTCCTGGGCGGCGTGGCCAATGCGAAAACTCTGGTCTACTGCGCGGAAGCTTCGCCGGAAGGTTTCGATCCGGCGCCGTATACCGCAGGCCAGACGTTCGACGCGTCATCGCGCACCGTCTTCAACCGCCTTGTCGAATTCGATCACGGCAAGACGACGACCTCGCCGGGCCTGGCCGAGAGCTGGACGATCTCCGACGATGGCAAGGAATATGTCTTCAAGCTGCGCAAGGGCGTCAAGTTCGCCGCGACCGACTATTTCACCCCGACGCGCGACTTCAACGCTGACGACGTGGTGTTCTCGTTCGAACGCCAGGTCGACAAGAACGGCCCTTGGTTTCAGTACATTCCGGGCATTGCATACCAGTATTACAATGACCAGTTCGGCGAAAACATCGCCAAGGTCGAGAAGGTCGACGACCTGACGGTGAAGTTCACCCTCAAGGAGCCGGCGATCACTTTCATTCCAACGCTGGGCATGGATTTCGCTTCGGTCGTCTCCAAGGAATATGCCGACAAGCTGCAGGCCGACAAGACGCCTGAGCTGTTCAACCAGAAGCCGATCGGCACCGGTCCGTTCATCTTCGTCGACTACCAGACCGACGCCGCCATCCGTTACAAGGCCAACCCGGACTATTGGGGCGGCAAGCAGAAGATCGACGATCTGGTCTTCGCCATCACCACCGATCCGGCGGTGCGCGCGCAGAAGCTCAAGGCCGGCGAATGCAACATCATGTCGTACCCGGCACCGGCCGACATCGCCGGCCTGCAGGCCGATCCGAACCTGAAGGTCGAGGAGCAGGAAGGCCTCAATGTCGGCGCGCTGATGTACAACACCCAGCAGAAGCCGTTCGACGACGTGCGCGTCCGCAAGGCGCTCAACATGGCCATCAACAAGAAGGCCATCATCGACGCCGTCTTCCAGGGCGCCGGCCAGGTGGCGATCAATCCGATCCCGCCGACCATGTGGTCTTACAACAAGGAAGTGAAGGACGATCCTTACGATCCGGATGCAGCCAAGAAGCTGCTTGAAGAGGCCGGCGTCAAGGACCTCAAGATGAACGTCTGGGCCATGCCGGTGTCGCGCCCGTACATGCCGAATGCGCGCCGCACCGCCGAGCTGATCCAGGCGGACTTCGCCAAGGTCGGCGTCACCGTCGAGATCGTCAGCTACGATTGGGGTGAATACCTCAAGCGCGCTTCCGCGGTCGATCACGACGGCGCCGTCATCGTCGGCTGGACCGGCGACAATGGCGATCCGGACAACTTCCTCGGCGTGCTCCTGAGCTGCGCTTCCGTCGGTTCGAACAACCGCGCGGAATGGTGCAACAAGGACTTCGATGCGCTCATCAACAAGGCCAAGACCGTTTCGGACCAGGCCGAGCGCACCAAGCTCTATGAACAGGCACAGGTCATCTTCAAGGAACAGGCACCCTGGGCGACGCTCGCTCACTCCAAGGTGTTCATGCCGATGCAGAAGACCGTCACCGGCTTTGCGATGGATCCGCTCGGTATCCATCGCTTCGACGGCGTCGATATCGCCGAATAAGGTTGCGAAACGGGGGCGCCGCCCATGTGGTGACGCCCCCACTCGCCCGCCATGCTGCGTTATATCCTCGGCAAGCTCGCCCTCATCATCCCGACCTTCATCGGGATAACCATCCTCGCCTTTGGCTTCGTGCGCATCCTGCCCGGTGATCCGGTGCTGGTGCTTGCGGGCGAACGCGGCCTGTCGCCCGAACGTCACTCGGCGCTGATGCACCAGTTCGGTTTCGATCTGCCGATCTGGCAACAATATCTGACTTATCTGATGAATGTGCTGAGCGGTGATTTCGGTACCTCGTTTTCAACCAAGACCCCGGTGCTCAAGGATTTCCTGGTTCGCTTCCCGGCAACGGTCGAGCTCGCCATCTTCGCCATGATCTTTGCCGTCATCCTGGGTGTCGCCGCCGGCATCTTCGCCGCGATCCGTCGCGGTTCCTGGTTCGATCAGCTGACGATGGGCACGGCGCTGGCGGGCTATTCCATGCCGATCTTCTGGTGGGGCCTGCTGCTGATCATCGTGTTCTCTGGCACGCTGCACTGGACGCCGGTTTCCGGCCGCATCGACCTTCTCTATTTCTTCAAGCCGGTGACCGGCTTCATGACCATCGATTCGCTGATCTCGGGCCAGAAGGGCGCATTCCGCTCGGCACTGTCGCACCTCGTCCTGCCCACGATCGTTCTCGGCACTATCCCGCTCGCAGTCATCGCCAGGCAGACCCGCTCGGCGATGCTCGAAGTGCTGGGTGAGGACTATGTTCGCACCGCGCGCGCAAAGGGCCTGGCGCCGCGCCGCGTCATCGGCCTGCACGCCTTCCGCAACGCGCTGATCCCGGTCGTCACCACCATCGGCCTGCAGGTCGGCACGCTTTTGACCGGCGCCATCCTGACCGAGAGCATCTTCTCCTGGCCCGGCATCGGCAAATGGATGATCGACGCCATTTCCAAGCGCGACTATTTCACCGTGCAGGGCGGGTTGCTTTTGATCGCGCTGATCGTCATGTCGGTCAACCTCATCGTCGACGTGCTCTACGCCGTCATCAACCCACGCATCCGGGCCAACTGACATGAGCAACGAAGGCCCAGCCACCATCGAAGCCGCGACCGTCGTCAAGCCGCAGGACGCGAGGCTGCAGATGTTCGGCGAGTTCTGGCACTACTTCTCCGTCAACAAGGGCGCGGTGATCGGGCTCTTCGTCTTTGCGCTGCTGATCCTGATCGCCATCTTCGCGCCGCTGCTGGCGCCCCATTCGCCGGACGATCAGTTCCGCGACTTCTTCCTGACGCCGCCGGCCTGGCAGGAAGGCGGCAACGCGCAGTTCCTGCTCGGCACCGACGCTGTCGGCCGCGATATGCTGTCGCGGCTGATCTACGGCTCGCGGTTCTCGCTCGCCATCGGCTTCGTCGTCGTCACGTCAGCGCTGATCTCAGGCGTCATTCTCGGCCTGCTCGCCGGCTACTGCCGCGGCTGGGTCGACACGCTGATCATGCGCATCATGGACATCATCCTGGCCTTCCCGTCGCTGCTGCTGGCCCTGGTGCTTGTCGCGGTTCTCGGCCCTGGCCTCGTCAACGCCATGATCGCCATCGCCTTCGTGCTGCAGCCGCATTTCGCCCGGCTCACCCGCGCCGCCGTGATGGCCGAGAAGACCCGCGAATATGTCGTCTCGGCCAAGGTCGCCGGGGCCAGCCATCTCAGGCTGATGCTGGTCACCATCCTGCCCAACTGCATCGCGCCGCTGATCGTGCAGGCGACGCTGTCCTTCTCCAACGCCATCCTCGAGGCGGCGGCCCTTGGCTTCCTCGGCATGGGCGCGCAGCCGCCGACGCCGGAATGGGGAACCATGCTGGCCGAAGCGCGCGAGTTCATCCTGCGCGCCTGGTGGGTGGTGACCTTCCCGGGTCTCGCCATCCTGATCACCGTCTTCGCCATCAACCTGATCGGCGACGGCCTGCGCGACGCGCTCGACCCCAAGCTGAAGAGGTCGTGAGCATGCCTCTGCTCGAGATCAAGAACCTCACCGTTTCCTTCGACACCGCGGCCGGACCGTTCATGGCCGTGCAAGGCATCGACCTCTCGATCGAGCCGCGCGAAGTGCTGGCGATTGTAGGCGAGTCCGGTTCCGGCAAGTCCGTGGCGATGCTCGCGGTGATGGGCCTGTTGCCCAACACGGCAACCGTCAAGGCAGACCGCATGGCCTTCGACGGCGTCGATCTCCTGAAGCTCAGTCCGTCCGAACGCCGCAAGATCGTCGGCAAGGACATCTCGATGATCTTCCAGGAGCCGATCGCCAGCCTCAATCCGTGCTTCACCGTCGGCTTCCAGATCGAGGAGGTGCTGCGTTTCCATATGGGTATGGATCGCGCTCAGCGGCGGGCCCGCGCCATCGAATTGATGAAGCTGGTCGGCATCGCCGATCCGGAAGAGCGGCTGAGCTCGTTTCCGCACCAGATGTCGGGCGGCCAATGCCAGCGCGTCATGATCGCCATAGCCATCGCCTGCAATCCGAAGCTGCTGATCGCCGACGAGCCGACGACGGCGCTCGACGTCACCATCCAGAAGCAGATCCTCGATCTGCTGGTTTCGCTGCAGGCCAAATACGGCATGGGCCTGATCATGATCACCCACAATATGGGCGTGGTGGCCGAGACCGCCGATCGCGTCATCGTCCAGTACAAGGGCCGCAAGATGGAAGAGGCCGACGTGCTGTCGTTGTTCGAATCGCCGAAAAGCAATTACACGCGGGCGCTGTTGTCGGCTTTGCCGGAGAACGCCGTCGGCGACCGGCTGCCGACCGTTTCCGACATGCTGTTCGAGCCGGCCCCCTCTGCCGCGGGAGCCGCCTCATGAGCACCACGGTCCTCGAAGGCAAGAACATCGTCCGCGACTACCATATCGGTGGTGGCCTGTTCACCGGGCCGCGCACCGTGCACGCGGTCAAGGGCGTGTCCTTCAAGGTAGACAAGGGCAAGACGCTGGCCATCGTCGGCGAAAGCGGCTGCGGCAAGTCGACGCTCGCCCGCATCATCACGCTGATCGATCCGGCGACGTCAGGCGACCTGTTCATCGACGGCAACAAGGTCGACATCGCCAAGGGCGGATTGACCAAAGAGATGCGCCGCAAGGTCCAGATCGTCTTCCAGAACCCCTATGGATCGCTCAATCCGCGCCAGAAGATCGGCGACGTGCTGGGCGAGCCTCTGCTGATCAACACCGACAAGCCGGCGGCCGAGCGGCGCGACCTTGCGATGAAGATGCTGAAGAAGGTCGGCCTCGGTCACGAGCACTACAACCGCTACCCGCACATGTTCTCGGGCGGCCAGCGCCAGCGCATTGCCATTGCCCGCGCGCTGATGCTCAACCCAAGCCTGCTGGTGCTGGACGAGCCGGTCTCGGCGCTCGATCTTTCCGTGCAGGCACAGGTGCTCAACCTGCTCGCCGACCTGCAGGACGAGTTCCAACTGACCTATGTCTTCATCAGCCACGATCTGTCCGTGGTGCGCTACATCGCCGACGATGTGATGGTGATGTATTTCGGCGAGGCGGTCGAATACGGCTCGCGCGACGAGGGCTTCGCCGACCCCAAGCACAGCTACACCAGGACGCTGTTCGCCGCGACCCCGCGCGCCGACGTCGCCTCGATCAAGGCGAGGCTGGCGAAGAAGAAGGCGGCTTAACGTCTCTTCGTCATCCTAGGGCAGAGCGGCGCGAAGCGTCGCGCAGACCCTAGGATCCATGCCGTTACCTCAGCCGAAGGGTGCAGCGGAGCAGAATTCTGCACCGTGGCAACACTCGAACATCACGGCATGGATCCTCGGGTCTGCACTGCGTCGCTACGCTCCTTGTTCCGCCCGTGGATGACGACGCTGGAGAGGCCGCCTCTCACGACAGCTTCGCGATAATCGCGCGCAGTGCCTCGCCGAAGCGCCGGACTTCCTCGACCGTGTTGTAGTGGACCAGCGAGGCGCGGATGGCGCCGCTGTCCATCGACAGGTTGAGGCGCTTCATCAGCCGTGGCGCGTACATGTGGCCGTCGCGGATGCCGATCTGCATGTCGGCCATTTCCTCGACGATCCGCTGCGGCGACAGTGTGCCGATGTTGAAGCAGAAGGTCGGCACACGCTCATTGATGCGGGCCTCGTCGGCAACGCCGTAGATGGTCGCGCCGCAACCTTTCAGCACGGCCAGCATCTCACGCGCCAGCACCAGCTCATAGTCGCGGATGGCGCCCATGCCGGCAATGATGTTGTCGCGCCGGGAGCGGTTGTTGGACGGCGCCAGATTGCGGCCGATCAGTTCCAGATACTGCACGGCCGCATCCATGCCGGAGACGTTCTCGTAGATGAAGGTGCCGGCCTCGACCTTGTAGGGCGGCTCGTTGGGGATGAAATCCTCGCGGAAGGTCGGCAGCCGCTTCAGCGTTTCGAAGCGGCCCCACAGGAAGCCCATATGCGGCGAGAAATTCTTGTAGCCGGAGCAGACGAGATAGTCGCAATCCCAGGCCTGCACGTCGATCAGCCCATGCGGTCCGTAATGCACGCAGTCGAGGAACACTTCGGCGCCGACCGCGTGCGCGATCTCTGCCACCGAAGCGACATCGACGATCGAGCCGATCGAATGCGCGGTGACCGTGCAGGCGACGAGGCGGGTACGGTCGGAAACCAGCGGGCGCAGATCGTCGACATGCAGATTGCCGTCCTCGCGCATGCGCCACCATTTGAACTTGGCGCCGGCCGATTCCAGCGCCAGCCAGGTCGCGATGTTGGCGTCATGGTCCATGTCGGTGACGACGATCTCGTCGCGCTCCTGCAGCATCTGGCCGATGCCGAGGCTGACCAGGCGGATGAACGAGGTGGCGTTCATGCCGAAGCAGATTTCCGCCGGGCCATAGGCATTGATCAGCAGCGCGACGCTTGTCCGCGCATCGGCGACCGACTGGTCGACCGTGACGCTGCGGCCATAGCGGCCGCCACGCTGCACATTGTGCGAAACCAGATGGTTGGTCACCGCGTCGAGCACGCTCTGCGGAATTTGCGCGCCGGCGGCATTGTCCAAAAAGATGAAGTCGCCGGCCCGTTGCAGGGCTGGAAACATGGCGCGGATGGCGTCGACGGGGAACGCGGTGGCATTCGCATTGTCGGTTTGATGCTTGTTCACGGGGTAGGCTCCTGCGGAGGACTTGGGCGGGGTGGGATCGGTTGACGAGGTCAGCGCTTCTTTTCGGTCTTGAAGCGCTCTTCAAGCAGGCTGACGAGGCGGACCATCGGCCAGAGAAAGATGAGATAGACAAGGGCTGCGCCGATCAGCGGCGAGGGGTTGGCGTAAAGCGACTGCGCGTTGGTCGCTTCCTTCAAGAGTTCCGGCAGCGCCACGGTCGAGGCGAGCGAGGTGTCCTTGAACATCGAAACGCAGTTGCTGGTCATCGGCGGGATGACGACGCGGATCGCTTGGGGCAGCACCACTTTGCGCAAAGTCAGGAGGAACGGCAGGCCAAGCGCCTGCGACGCCTCGAATTGGCCACGCGGAATGCTTTCGATGCCGGAGCGGAACACTTCTGCCGAGTAAGCCGACATGATGAAGGCGAAGGCCGTCACCGCCGAGGCCCAGGACGACAGGCGTATGCCGAGGAAGGGCAGCGCGTAGTAGATCAGGATCAGCACGACCAGCACCGGCAGGGCGCGGAAGATGTCGGTGTAGCCGACCGCGAGCCAGCGCAGCGGCTTCGGCGCATAGAGCCGCACCAGGCTGATCCCCAGGCCGATGGGGATCCCGATGCCGATGCTCAAAATGCCGAGCAGCAGCGTGTTCAGGAAGCCGCGCAGCAGCGCCGGCAGGCTGGATATGATGACATCGGGGTTGAAGAAGGTGTCGATCAGCGACATCGGAGCGTTCCCGAACCCCAGAGCAAAGAGTGCTCACGTTAAAATCAATTGGCCTCGTCGACGGCGAGGTGATCTGCGGCAGAAGCCGGCGCCAAAACGTGAAATGAATCGTGCCGGCCTGGAAAGCCGGCACGATGTCAGCGCAGCTTTCAGCTCAGGCCTTCGGCAGCGGCATTTCCTTCATGGTCGAAGAGTCGGCGGGCGCGTCGCTGCCGAACCACTTCTTGTGGATCGCGGCCAGGGTGCCGTCCTTCTTCATCGCGCTCAGCGCATCGTTCAGCTTGCCCAGCAGCGGGTGGTCCTTGGTCATCATCAGGCCGTATTGCTCACCGGTCTTGATGCGCTCCTTGACGACCAGGTCCTTCATCTTGGTGAAGGAATACTCCATGCCCGGAATGTCGCTGACGGCCGCATCGACGCGGCCGGCGCTGAGGTCGAGCAGCAGGTTCTGCTGCGTGTCGTAACCCTTCACATCGCTGAAGCCGTCGGCTTCCTGATGCGCCTTGACCCAGGTCTCGCCGGTCGAGCCGGACAGCACGCCGATGATCTTGCCCTTGAGGTCGGCCTCGGCCTTGATCGCGCTGTCGGTCTTGGTGGCGATGCCCATGTCTGAATCATAATAGGGCTGCGTGAACGACTGTGACTTCAGCCGCTCCGCCGTGATGGTGATCGACGAGATGGCGAGGTCGATGCGCTTCGAGGTGGTGGCGGCAAACAGCGCCTGGAAGCCGAGGTCGGCGATGTCGGTGGTCATGCCGATGCGCTTGGCGGCTTCGTTGACGATGTCGACTTCAAAGCCTTCGAAAGTGCCGCTCTCGTTCTTGTACTCGAAGGGTGGATTGGTCGGGTAGGCGCCGACATTGAGCACATCGGCGGCATAAGCGGTGGCGGGGCCGGCGGCGATGCCGATGGCGGCGGCGAGAAGAAGCAATTTGCGACGTGTGAAGCTCATTTGTGTTCCCTCTGTTGTTGATCGGGCGGGTTGCTCCCGCACGGTTTTTTGCCGCCCCGCACCGCAGGGCGTCAATTCATGGCAGCGACCAATGCGGTCATGGTTGGCGACGTTTTTTGTTGCAGATCGCGGATCTGCGCGCGCACGTCATCGAAGGCATGGCGCGCATTGGATGATGACTGGGACAGTATGAACGACAAGAACTGAGACTCCCACCCGGAGCACCCACGATGGACTGGCCGGCACGATGGACTGGTCTGCACGATGGACTGGCCGGCAAGCCCGTCCGGCAAGGCAATCGCCATCGACTGTGGAATGCTTATCCAAAGTGCGGCGCTTTTCAAGGCGAAAGTTTTAAGCTTAAAAAGCTGCGGTGTCGGTTGCGTGGCGGACACCATGCGGCCCGCTGGAACCGATACCCGCGAGCGATGCGACCCGAAGCTATTTCAGGCTTGAAATATCTCCGCGCGGGCCTAGCGTGTGCTCTCTCGCCGGGAGGTCGCGACATGAACAAACCACACCCTTTGCACGGCCCGAACAGACTGAAGCTTGGCGTCTTTTCGACCAATGCCGATGGCGGCCTTGCTATCACAGACGTTCCGGAACGCTGGACGGCGAGCTGGCAGGATAATGTGACGGCGGCTCAGATCGCCGACCGCGCCGGGCTGGAGTTCATGCTGCCGATCGCGCGCTGGCGCGGTTTTGGCGGCCGCAACAAGGTGCGGGAATGGTCGTTCGAGACCTTCACCTGGGCGGCGGCTCTTGCCATGGCCACCGAGCAGATCGGGCTGTTCATGACCGTGCATGTGCCGCTGGTGCATCCGCTCTATGCCGCCAAGGCGCTGGCGACGGTCGACCATATCAGCCAGGGCCGCGCGGGCTTGAACATCGTCTGCGGCTGGAACCCGAAGGAATTCGGCATGTTTGGCACGCCTTTGGTCGAGAAGGGCTACGATCAGGCGGCCGAATGGATCGAAATCCTGGAAAAGCTTTATGCCTCGGCCGAGCCGCTCGACTATGAGGGCACCTATTACCGCCTCAAGGAAGCCGTCAGCCGGCCGGCCAGTCTGCAGGTTCCGCGCCCGGTGACCATGAACGCCGCCTTCGGTGGGCCGGGCCGCGATTTCGCCGCCGCCCGATGCGACTATCTGTTCACGACCTTTTCCGAAATGGGCGATGCCGGCAAGCATGTCGCCGATATCCGCGAACGGGCCGACAAGGCAGGCCGCGACGTAGGCGTCTACACGGTTGCGCATGTCGTCTGCCGCCCGACGATGGAAGAGGCGCAGGCCTATTATAACAGCTATGCGGTCGATATGGCCGACCACGATGCGGTCGATGCTCACATGGCCGGCAAGAAGGAATTCTCGCAGTCGCACGACCCGCACGCCTATGACCGCTACCGGCAACGCTTCGCCGGCGGCGCCGGCACCTACCCGCTGATCGGAACGCCGGAAACGATCGCTGCCGACATGGCCGCCATCGCCGGGCATGGCTATCAGGGCATCGCGCTGTCCTTCGTCAACTACACCAGGGAGTTGCCCTATTTCTGCGATCACGTGCTGCCGATTTTGAGACAGGCGGGACTGCGGGAGTAGTGGTGATTGACCTAAGCCTTCCCAACTTCGTCATCCACGGGCGGAGCAGGAGCGAAGCGACGTCGCGGAGACCCGAGGATCCATGCCGCGACCTTTGTTGAGGAATGCAGCGGTGCTGAATTCCGCACCGTAGCGGCGCTCCGAAGTCGCGGCATGGATCCTGGGGTCTGCGCCGCGTCGCTGCGCTCCTTGCTTCGCCCCAGGATGACGAAGCGATGGACGTTTATTCCGGTGATAACCCGAGGTTACTCCGGGATGACCGCAGTCGCCTGGATCTCCACCTTGGCCCGGTTTTCGACCAGCGCCACCACCTGCATAGCGGCCATCGCCGGAAAATGCCGGCCGATGACCTCGCGATAGGCCTCGCCGATGCCCCTGAGGTTGGCCAAATACTCGGCCTTGTCGGTGAAATACCAGGTCATCGAGGTGATGTGCTGCGGCCCGGCACCGGCTTCCGCCAGCACCGCGACGATGTTCTGAAGCGTTTGCCGCACCTGGCCGACAAAATCGTCGGTCTCGAACTGGCATTGCCCGTTCCAGCCGACCTGTCCGCCGACGAAGACGAGCTGCCCGCGTGCCGCGACGCCATTGGCGTAGCCGACAGGTTTCGCCCAGCCTTCCGGCTGCAGAATCCTGTGCATTCAAAACCTCCCGGTATTCCAAAACCCAATTTTCAAAATCGAACGCTCGTCAAAATCTCTGCCGTCAGGCCGCGCCCATCACTTGCCTCGCGATCACCACTTTCTGCACGTCGGAGGCACCTTCATAGATGCGCAGCGCGCGGATCTCGCGGTACAGGCTTTCGACGATATGGCCTTTGCGGACGCCGTCGCCGCCATGCAGCTGCACAGCCTTGTCGATCACCTCTTGCGCCTTGTCGGTGGCAAACAGCTTGGCCATCGCCGCCTCGCGGGTAACCCGCGCGGCACCCATGTCCTTGGTCCACGCGGCGCGGTAGACCAGCAGGGCCGCCGCATCGACGTCGAGCGCCATATCGGCGATATGACCCTGCACCATCTGCAGTTCGGCCATTGGCGCGCCGAACAGTTTGCGTTCGGACACCCGTTTGATGCTTTCATCCAGTGCGCGGCGAGCAAAGCCAAGTGCCGCCGCACCAACGGTCGAGCGGAACACGTCGAGCACCGACATGGCGATACGGAAGCCGTCGCCGGGCTTGCCGATCCGCGCGGCGACGGGCAGGCGGACCTGATCGAAAGACAGGCGCGCCAGCGGATGCGGCGCGATCACTTCCAGCCGTTCGGCGATGCCAAGGCCCCTGGCGTCGCCAGGCACAAGAAAGGCGGAAAGCCCCTTGGCGCCCGGCGCCTCGCCGGTGCGGGCAAAGACGACATAGAGGTCGGCGATGCCGCCATTGGAGATCCAGGTCTTTTCACCCGACAGAACGTAATTGTCGCCGTCGCGGGTCGCCGTCATTTCCGTGTTGGCGACATCCGATCCCGAGCGCGGTTCCGACAGGGCGAAGGCGGATATCGCCTTTCCGGCACGTGTCTTCGCAAGCCATTGCTGCTGCTCCGGCGTGCCGAACAGGCTGAGCGCGCCGGTGCCAAGCCCCTGCATGGCGAAGGCGAAATCGGCCAACCCGTCATGGCGCGCCAGCGTCTCGCGCGTGATGCACAGGGTGCGGACGTCGAGGGGGCCAGGATTGTCGGGGTCGATCGCCGTCGGCTTCAGCCAGCCGTCCCGGCCCAACTGCGCCACCAGTTCGCGGCAAGCGGCATCGACATCATGGTGATCGACCGGCAGGTTTTTTGAGCACCATGCGTCGAGGCGCTCGGCCCACTCGCGATGGCTGTCTTCGAAGAAGGGCCAGTTGAGGAAGGAGCGGTCAGGCATGGGTGCCTCCGCAATTGAGGCGTTGCGCTCTACGGCGCCCCCCTCTGTCCTGCCAACATCTCCACGGAATGCATCATCCTCAATCCCCCTCGAACACCGGCTTTTC
>NZ_RZTE01000035.1:0-4992 GCF_003997415.1 Mesorhizobium sp. M7A.F.Ca.MR.245.00.0.0
CGTGGCCAATCGTGCCGATGTTCACGTGAGGCTTGTTACGCTCGAATTTACCTTTTGCCATTGTCTCTTTCCTTGGACGGCCCGGATCTTCAGTTCGGTCGAAGGCCTTCAGTTCAGTCGAATGCGGGGCGATTAGCGACAAAGGCCAAAAAACACAAGCGTCTTTTGGCCGGGTGCCGTCTCACTCAGTCCGAACCATCGATCCGATTGCGGGATATGACGCTGATATAGGAAGGCTCCGGGCAAAATGAAATGGGCAGCGGGCCGACAGATCGAGGCGGCGAAAGCGCTGGCGTGCTTGCCCGGCCCTGTCTGAATCATGGCCAGGCCATGGACCATTGCCGCCACCACCCGCCTCTGATCTTGTGGCCGGATGCATTTCATCCCTGCCTCTATCCGCGGCCCGCTGTTCATGATCGTCTCGACGGGGTCGTATCTCGTCAACGACACGATGATGAAGCTCGCGACGGCAGGCCTGCCGTCCTACGAAGTGTTGTTTCTGCGCGGTGCCGCGGCAGCCCTCTGGGGCTTCCCGCTGTTGTTCGCGCTGGGCTACGGCAAGCAGATCCCGCTGATCTTCGACAAGCGCGTCCTGAGCCGGAACATGCTCGAGCTGGCGGCGATCCTTTGCTATGTGGTCGCGCTCGCCAACATGCAGATCGCCGATTCCACCGCGCTCGGCCAGATCACGCCGCTCTTGATGCTGGTCGGCTCCTCGATCCTGTTTGGCGAGCGGATCGGCGGCCGGCGCATGGCGCTGATCGGGCTCGGCTTCGTCGGAGCGCTGATGGTGGCGCAGCCGACCATGCAAGGCATTTCGGTCTACGCCTTGCTGGCGCTCGGCAATGCCACATTTGCGGCGGCGCGCGACCTTGCCGGCCGGCGGGTCGCGGCCGAGGTGCCGGGGATGATCGTGGCGATTTCCGCCGTCGTGGTGGTGCTGATCGGCGCCGGCGCCGCGCATCTGGTTTCCGAGCGCTGGGTCATGCCCGGGGCACATCACCTGCTGCTGATGGCGGGGGCTGGATTTTTCCTGATCTTCGGCCATTTCTTCATCTTCATGGCCTATCGCATCGGACCGACCAGCGCCGTGGCGCCGTTCTACTATTGCTTCACCGTCTGGGCGGTCATTTCGGGCCTGCTGGTGTTCGGGCAGTTCCCCAACGCGTTGGCCATTTGCGGCATTCTGCTGGTCGTCGGCAGCGGGCTGACCATCGTCTCGCTGGATCAGCGTCAGCGCCGGCTGGCCGTCGTCGCCTAGCCTCGTTTCATTGCTGCTTTTCGCCGCCCCGATGCCATAGGCAAGCCACTGCTGAGCATACCGGCCTCAAGCCGGTCTTGCCTTCAGAAACTCGAAACCTCAGACGATCGGCAGGCGCCTAAAGCGTCCGCCTTGCGCTGAACTGATGGTAGGCCCACAGAACGACCACCGCGCCGATGACGGCAACGATCAGGCTGTAGATGTTGAGGCCGGTGACGCCTGACGCGCCGAAGGCACTGAAGATCAGACCGCCGACAATGGCGCCGACGATGCCAAGCACGATGTCCATGATGACACCCTGGCCGGTCTTGTTGACGATCTTGCTGCCTATGAAGCCGGCGACCACGCCGAGAATGATCCAGCTGATGATACCCATTTTTCCTCTCCATCCCCTCGCCAGCCGAACATTTTCATAGGATTGTCAAAACCTCAAGCCAGCTTGAAATTCCGCCCGAATGCTTCATTGTTGAGGAGGGGTCGGGCCTTGGTCGCTATGGAGGATCCACTATGGGACTTTTTGACAATGCCGTTCCCGGCGGCAACATCACCAAACCCCTGATGATCGCGCTCGGCGCATTGCTGGTCGGCAAGATGCTGAGCGGCAGAAGTGCCGAAGCGCCAGAACAGTCTCCCGCGCCCGCTCCGACCGCCCCCGTCTCGACGGAAACCACATCCGCCGATGGTGGCCTGGCTGGCGGCTTGGGCGGCCTGCTCGACAAGCTCAGAAATGCCGGCCACGGCAATGCCGCCGACTCCTGGGTCGGCACCGGGCAGAACCAGCCGATCAACGCCAACGATCTTGGCGCCGCGATCGGACCGCAGATCATTCGCGAGATCGCGCAACGGACCGGGCTGGACGAGCAGGAACTGCTCAAGCAACTGTCCACCGCCCTGCCCGGCATCGTCGACAGACTGACGCCGAACGGCCAGGTGCCGCAGCAGCACCAGGTCGCCACCGCGTTCAACA
Source organism: Mesorhizobium sp. M7A.F.Ca.MR.245.00.0.0 (assembly GCF_003997415.1). Lineage (NCBI taxonomy): Bacteria > Pseudomonadati > Pseudomonadota > Alphaproteobacteria > Hyphomicrobiales > Phyllobacteriaceae > Mesorhizobium > Mesorhizobium sp. M7A.F.Ca.MR.245.00.0.0. Next base: position 2,229 of record NZ_RZTE01000035.1, read on the forward strand.
GCTGACGCGGCGCAGCCACGACAATTGGAGCACTGCGCGCCTCGTGCGCAGTGTTTCGATTTACTGGTGGTGGGATGAGCGTCTGGAGCGGGTAGCGGGAATCGAACCCGCATATTCAGCTTGGAAGGCTGCTGCTCTACCACTGAGCTATACCCGCGCCGTTCCTGAAGTACCGGATTCATCCGAAAAGCGCCATGCACTTTTCGGTCCGATTCTTGTTACGTTTCAGGGCTTCCGGGCCGGCAGTGGTGGAGAGGGTTGGATTCGAACCAACGTAAGCTAAGCTAACGGATTTACAGTCCGTCCCCTTTAACCACTCGGGCACCTCTCCAGTCTGCCGCCGGAGCCATGCAACGAGGCATTCACGCCGATCCGGACCCGAGTTATGTGTTCTCCGAAACCAGCGCAGCGCCTTATGGCGGCAAGCCCATTGGGTGTCAACCGCGCAACCATGGTTTTTCGTTTCTGTTCGCCGGCTGTAGTGACAGGCCATATCCTTGGCCGGAGGACACCGCTATAGAAGCCAGCCATGAGCGACAAAACCAACACCCCCAAAGACACCCACTACGCCAAGCTGCGCCGCGCCTATCGCGACGAGAAAAGCGGCGGCGCGCCGGCGTTCCGGCCTCGACAGCCGGTTCCGCCGGGCGAAAATGCCGCGGACGGGCTGGTGAGGCTCTACGGCCTGCATACGGTGCGCGCCGCACTCGACAATCCGCGCCGCAAGATCAGGAAGATGCTGGTGACGCGCAATGCGGTCGAGCGCCTCGAAATCGCCGATCTCGCCGCCCTGCCCTTCAAGACCGAACTGGTCGAACCCAGGGACATCGACAAGATCACCGGGTCGGATGCCGTGCATCAGGGTGTGCTGATCGAGGCCGAACCGCTGAAAGCCAAGCGGCTCGATGCGCTTGGCGACGCGAAGCTGGTGCTGGTGCTCGACCAGATCACCGACCCGCACAATGTCGGCGCCATCCTGCGCTCGGCGGTCGCCTTCGGCGCCGGCGCGCTGATCACCACGGCCCGCCACAGCCCGCAGGAATCGGGCGTGCTGGCGAAATCCGCTTCCGGCGCGCTGGAGCACATCGACCAGATCGAGGTGAAGAACCTCGCCGACGCGCTCGGTCAGTTACACGAGGCAGGCTTTCGCACCATCGGGCTTGATTCGGACGCGCCGGCCGAACTCGAAAAGAGCTTTGCCGGGGAAAAGATCGCCCTGGTGCTGGGCGCCGAAGGCAAGGGCCTGCGCCAGAAGACCCGCGAGACGGTCACGACGCTGGCGCGGCTCGACATGCCCGGCGCGATCCATTCGCTCAACGTGTCGAATGCCGCGGCGATCAGCCTTTACGTGGCGCGGAAGTTTTTAGCGAGTAGCGAGTAGCGAGTAGCGAGTAGCGAGTAGCGAGTAGCGAAAGTCGAATCCCGACTATCCGTGGCTGCAATCCCTATTCGCTATTCGCTACTCGCTACTCGCTCCTACCCCACCTCATGCCCCGCCATCCGCTCCAGCGCCCTGACCAGCGCCGAATGATCTTCCTTGGCGCCGCCATTGGCCGCGCAGGCATTGAACAGCTGCTGAGTCGTCGACGTGTTGGGCAAGGAAACGCCGAGCGCCTTCGCGCCCTCCAGCGCGAGGTTCAGATCCTTCTGGTGCAGTTCGATCCGAAAACCCGGCGCGAAGGTGCGCTTGACCATGCGCTCGCCATGCACTTCCAGAATGCGCGAAGCCGCCAGCCCGCCCATCAGCGCCTGCCTGACCTTGGCCGGATCGGCGCCGGCTTTCGAAGCAAAAACAAGCGCTTCGGCGACTGCTTCAATGGTCAGCGCGACGACGATCTGGTTGGCCACCTTGGTGGTCTGGCCAACCCCGTTCGGCCCGACCAGGGTGATGTTCTTGCCCATCTTCTCGAACACGGGTTTGGCGCGCTCGAATGGGGTTTCCTCGCCGCCGACCATGATGGTCAGCGACGCCGCCTTGGCGCCGACCTCGCCGCCCGAGACCGGCGCATCGAGATAGTCGCAGCCGAGATCGTTGATCTTCTTTGCGAACATTTTGGTCTCGATCGGCGAGATCGAGCTCATGTCGATGACCAGCTTGCCCTTGGCCAGGCCGGACGCGACGCCGTTGTCGCCGAACAGTACATCGGCCACCTGCGGCGTGTCGGGCACCATCAGGATGATGATGTCGGCAGCCTTGGCCACGGCGGCATGGCCGGTGACGGTCTTCAGCCCCTTGGCGACGAGATCGGCCGGCGGCTTGGAGCGATGGTCGCTGGTGACGACATGATAACCCGCGTCCAGCAGATGCCCCGCCATCGGTGCGCCCATGATGCCGAGGCCGATGAAGCCGATGGTTTCCATTGTGGTTCTCCGTCTCTTGTTAGGCCGTGTTCTGTCACGCCCCCCTCTGTCCTGCCGGACATCTCCCCCACGAGGGGGAGATTGGATGTCACCGCTGCCTTCGCCAATTTTCGAGCGTCAGAAAATCAAAGGCCGGCGCCGAAGCTGCCGATCTCCCCACCCGTGGGGGAGATGGCCGGCAGGCCAGAGGGGGGCGCGAAGGAACGCGACTTCGACTGCGATAGCCGCTACGCCGCGGCACTTCCCTGCCCGGCCAACTCCCTGAACCACCCTAACCCAGCCTCCGTCCCGGCCTTCGGCTTGTATTCCGCCCCGACCCAGCCGGCATAACCGATGCGGTCGATGTGCTCGTACAGGAAGGGAAAATTGATCTCGCCCGTCCCCGGCTCGTGACGGCCGGGAT
>NZ_RZTE01000035.1:5002-42468 GCF_003997415.1 Mesorhizobium sp. M7A.F.Ca.MR.245.00.0.0
AGCTGGATATGCGCGATGCGGCCGAGGTTAGCCTCGATGGTACGGGCGAGATCCCCCTCCATGATCTGCATGTGATAGATGTCGTATTGCAGGAACAGGTTTTTCGAGCCGACGCGATCGATCAGCGCTAGCGCCTGGTCGGAGTAGTTGAGGAAGAAGCCCGGAATATCGCGCGTGTTGATCGGCTCGATCAGCAGCCTGATGCCGGCCTGCTCCAGCTTTTCCGCCGCGAAGGCGAGGTTTTCGGCAAAGACATCCTCCAGCACCTTGCGGTCGGCCCCCGCCGGCGCGATGCCGGCCAAGCAATTGACCTGCTCACAGCCGAGCGCCTGCGCGTAGGTGATCGCCTTGGCGATGCCCTGGCGGAATTCCGGCACGCGGTCCGGCAGCACGGCAATGCCGCGTTCGCCCTTGCCCCAGTCGCCGGCCGGCAGATTGAACAGCACCTGGGTCAGGCCGTTCTTCTTCAGCCGGGCGGCGACGACATCGGGCGCATGGTCATAGGGGCCGATATATTCGACGCCCTTGAAGCCGGCGCGGGCGGCGGCATCGAAACGGTCGAGGAACTCATGCTCGCCAAAGAGCATCGACAGATTGGCTGAAAAACGCGGCATTCTTTTTCTCCTAATCCAACATCACGATCGCTGTCGGGGCATCTTCCTGATGTTCGGCAAGCTCCTCGAATTCGGTGATCTTGTCGATCTCGGTGCCCATGGAGATGTTGGTGACGCGTTCGAGGATGAATTCGAGCACGACCGGAACCCGGTGCTCCTTCATCAGCCGCTGCGCCTCCTTGAAGGCTCCGGCGAACTCTTCCGGCTTGCGCACCCTGACCGCCTTGCAGCCCATGGCCTCGGCGACGGCAACATGGTCGACGCCATAGCCGGCCTCGGGATCGCCTGCCCGGTTGATGTTCTCGAAGGCGAGGTCGACCTCGAAATCCATCGAGAAGCCACGCTGCGCCTGGCGGATCAGGCCGAGATAGGCGTTGTTCACGACGACATGCAGATAGGGCAATTTGTGCTGGGCGCCGACCGCCAGTTCCTCGATCATGAACTGGAAATCATAGTCGCCCGACAGCGCCACGATGGCGCGGTCCGGGTCGGCGGCGCGCACGCCAAGGGCGGCCGGCAAGGTCCAGCCAAGCGGGCCGGCCTGGCCGCAATTGATCCAGTTGCGCGGCTTGTAGACATGCAGGAACTGCGCACCGGCGATCTGCGACAGGCCGATCGTGGTGACATAGGTGACGTCGCGGCCGAACGCCTTGTTCATCTCCTCATAGACACGCTGCGGCTTCAGCGGCACCTGGTCGAAATGCGTCTTGCGCTTCATCGCCTTCTTGCGGGCCTGGCATTCCTTCGCCCAGCCGGACCAGTCGCGCAGTCTGCCTGATGTCTTCCATTCGGTGGCAACGTCGAGCAGCATCTTCAGTGCGGCACCGGCATCCGAAACGACGCCGAGATCCGGCGCGAAGACACGGCCGATCTGCGTCGGCTCGATGTCGACATGAATGAACTTTTTGCCCTTGGTGTAGACATCGACGGAGCCGGTGTGGCGGTTGGCCCAGCGGTTGCCGATGCCGAAGACGAAGTCGGCTTCCAGCATCGTCGCATTGCCATAGCGGTGCGAGGTCTGCAGCCCGCACATGCCGGCCATCAGCCGGTGGTCGTCGGGGATGGCGCCCCAGCCCATCAAGGTCGGGATGACCGGCACGCCTGAAATCTCGGCGAATTCGATCAGCAGGTCGGACGCATCGGCGTTGATGATGCCGCCGCCGGCGACGATCAGCGGCTTTTCGGCCGCGTTGAGCATGGTCAACGCCTTTTCGGCCTGGGCGCGCGTCATGGCCGGCTTGAACGGCGTCAGCGGTTCATAGGCATCGATGTCGAATTCGATTTCGGCCAGCTGGACATCGACAGGCAGGTCGATCAGCACCGGGCCCGGCCGCGACGAGCGCATCAGGTGAAATGCCTTCTGCAGCGCCATGGGGACGAGATAGGGCTCCATGACGGTGACCGCCCATTTGGCGACCGGGGCGGCAATGGCTGATATGTCGACGGCCTGGAAATCCTCCTTGTTCAGCCGCGCGCGCGGCGCCTGGCCGGTGATGCACAGGATCGGAATGGAATCCGCGGCCGCCGAATAGAGCCCGGTGATCATGTCGGTGCCGGCCGGACCTGAAGTGCCGATGCACAGGCCGATATTGCCTGCCTTGGCGCGGGTGAAACCTTCCGCCATGTGCGAGGCGCCCTCGACGTGACGGGCTAGCACGTGGCGGACCGTTCCCCTGGCCTTCAGCGCCGAATAGAACGGATTGATCGCCGCGCCCGGCACGCCGAAAGCGCAGGAAATACCTTCCTTTTCGAGAACGAGAACCGCGGCATCGACAGCGCGCATCCTGGCCATTTTCCAGCCCTCCACGGGGTTTGTCATTGTTGGATCGGCCAAGGATGTCAGCACCCCGGTTATTTTTCAATTTTTTCAGAATATTTTTTCATTTCTAGAAAACGGCATCAGTTATTTGAATTTATTGGGTTTTCCGTTTTCCAGGAATTCAGCTAGTGATGGTAGTGAAAAACTTTTTCATTGTGCGCTTGGCGAAATCGGCCGAGAATGGCGCCATGGAAACCACCGAAAAACGCCAGCGTGGCCGGCCGCGCGCTTTCAACGGGCCCTCGGAGGCCAGTTCGGTGCAGTCGCTCGACAGGGCACTGCGCATCCTGGCCATTGTCGCGGAAGGCAGCGGCCTGTCTCTGAGCGAGATATCGGCGCAGAGCGGCCTTGCCGCCTCCACCGCCTACCGCATGCTGACGACGCTGCAAAACCACGGCATGGTCGAATTCGACACATCAGACCAGCTGTGGTCGATCGGCGTCGAGACCTACCGCATGGGCGCGGCCTTCTTGCGCCGCCGCAAGCTGGTCGACCGCGCGCGTGTCGTCATGCAGGAACTGATGGAGAAGACCGGAGAGACCGCCAATCTCGGCGTCGCCGAGGACGATTGCGTGGTCTTCGTCAGCCAGGTCGAGACGCACCAGGCGATCCGTGCCTTCTTCCGTCCGGGCACACGCAGTCCCTTCCATGCGTCCGGCATCGGCAAGGCGGTGCTGGCGCATCTCGAGCCGGAGCGCGTCGGAACCATCCTGCGCAAGGCAGGCCTGCAGCGCTTCACGGACAGGACGCTGTCCGACATTTCGTCGCTTGCCCACGATCTGGCGCGGATCAAGCTGCGCGGCTGGTCGGTCGACGACGAGGAGCGGCACCCCGGCATGCGTTGCGTGGCAGCCGCCATCTTCAATGAATTCGGCCAGCCGATCGGCGGCGTTTCGGTGTCGGGACCAACGGTGCGGGTGACGCCGGAGCGGTTGGCCGAGATCGGCCCGCTGGTGCGCGATGCCGCCGCCGAGGTGACCAGGATGATCGGCGGCGTGCGAGCCTTCTGATCAGCCCGTCCCGGGCAGCGCGCTCCTGGTGGCGATATCAAAGAAATCGAGAAGGATGGCCATGCCGACGCCACAGGCGGTGAATATCAGGCCGGCCATGAAGATGCGGTTGGCGCGTTCATAGATGCGCCGTTGCAGGCATTTCGTGTCGAGCAGAAACGAGAGCGCCCGCATCTGCAAGGCAATGCCGGCCAGGATCGGCAGGACGGCGACAAGATGGTAGGTCTGCCACGGGATCGGGTTGGCGGCCCAATGCGTGATGAAGCCCAGCGAAAACGCCAGCAGGATGCCGACGGCGGTGACGGTGCCGTTGCGGAAAACCGTTTCGACCAGGTCTTCTCTGGGGTCCTGCTCGTCCAAAGGTCTCTCCCCGCGTTTCGCGGTCAGAATAGACGCTCGGCAAATCTCTGTACACCGCCCGGTCTGCCGCCCAGGCCAATCCTTTCTGCGCTGTATCGGCCGGTGGAGCACGCACCACTACCATCCAGACAGCAGAAGAGGGGCTCGCATGGGCCCCCCTGTTGCTGAAACGGTCCTCCCCTCTAAAGACGGCAGTAGTGGCGGTATCCGTCGCGGCCGAGATAGGTATCGGAGTCCGCGTCGTAGCTGGCGTAACGATCGTAGCAGCGGCGGACATGCCACGAGCCGCCGCCTTCGTCGACATAGACGGTGCGCGGCTGGGCGAGCAGGCTGCCGAGGACAAAGCCGCCGACGCCGGCGGCAATGCCGATACCGAGACCGTGATTGTGGTGATGGCTGTGAGCGGCCGAAGGCTGCACGGTGCCGGCCAGCGTGGCGGCGGCGACGGCGGTGGCGATAAGGCCGGAAACGAGTGTGTTCTTGAACATGACGATCTCCTTGCTTCGTTGACCGAGGCGATCCATCCGCCTCTTGATCATCTGTCGTTGCAGCCAGGAAAAAGGTTCGAATCTTTTGTCGATCTTCTGGGATCCGGGAAATCGGATGGATCGAGGCCATGCTGACGGCGACCTTGCGAGAGCTTGGCGAAGACGTTGATGCGGCTGATCTCCCCCCTTGCGGTCCCCTTGCGGGGAGATGCCCGGCAGGGCAGAGGGGGTGCTGTCCCGCCAGCTTGTCAACCAATCAGGGCGAGGCAACCGCACGGACAAAATAGAGAAAGTTCATGGGGAAGCCGGTGATCTGTCACACCCCCCTCTGTCCTGCCGGACATCTTCCCGCAAAGGGTCCGCAAGGGGGGAGATCGGCAGCTTTGCCGCCCCCACTTCACAAAGTGATCGCCGAACGCAAAAAGGGCGGCCGAAAGCCGCCCTTTTGGGGAATTGGGTCCCTCCATCAAAGGAAAATGATCACCCTGCCGTGCCTGTGGTGATGGTTGTGGTGGTGGTTGTAGTGCTTCCACCAGAACTTCTTGAAGTGCTTCTTGTGATGTTTGTGGTTGTGGTGGTGATGATGGCCGTGCATGCCGTGGGCTGACGACGTGCCGACAGTGCCGGCGAGCGCGCCGGTGGCGACGAAGATGGCGACGAGGCCTGAGGTAAGAGTGCGCTTGAACATGATGATCTCCTGGATCTTTTGATCGAGGCGACCCATTCGCCTCTAACCATCAGTCGGCGCGGCGCGGCAAAAGGTTCGATAGGTCGAAGAGATTTTTTGTGGGGCCTTTGGCCCGAGCGAATAGTGAATAGCGAATAGCGAGTAGGAAAAGGCAGAACGCCACTTACCAATCGCTACGTTGCCGTTCCCTATTCGCTATTCGCTATTCGCTACTCACTATTCGCTCTCTCTCACCCCATCCCCGTCACATGGCGCAGCCAGAACGCCAGCGCGATGAAGCCGATTATGGTGGTGACGCCGGTCCAGTCGACATTGGCCTTCTTCACATCGCTGATGATCTTCACCAGCAGCATCCAGGCCACGAAGATGATCGGGAGAATGATGACTAATCTGATCATGCCACACCCCTGCGCAAAGCGATTGCACCTCCCCTAGATGTAGGAAGCGATCTAGCGCTTTTCAGGATGCCCTAGTCGACGGGCCATGTGGCATGCCGGGGAAAAACGGAGTTTTGTCTTTACTGGCGCAACAAATATGCTAACCGGAGCGCCGTGCCCTTGTAGCTCAGCTGGTAGAGCAGCGGTTTTGTAAACCGAAGGTCGGCGGTTCGATTCCGTCCGGGGGCACCAGATAACTATTTCAATTCCTTGATTGATGAACGTGAAGTTCCGTCCATCGCTTAGTCCACCTTAAAATTTTGGCTTACCAGCCGGAATACCCGCCCCTTAGGTTCCGGACCATTTTAGACAAATTGAATGTTTGATAGCCGTGACGAGGCTGTCCGGACGCGGGGGGAACAAAAACCCCGGCACGAAGGCCGGGGTTAAGTGGACCGGAAATGCCGGTCAGAACTTGTAGCTAACACCGAGATTTATGTCATGGCTCGTGAGATCGAGATCCCCTGCGGTTGGTAGAAGCAGCAGGAAACCATCTGAGTTGCCGAAATCGCTGTAGCGATACTCGGCCCTGAAAATCAGATTATCGGTAAAGGCATATTCAGTACCCAAACCAGCTGTCCAGCCGACCGAGGTATCACTGTAGGATCTGATCTCTGCGCCGTTGAAAAGACTAGCCGCGTCGAAGTCGGCAAAAGCCAAACCGCCGGTCACGTAAGGGAGCCACCGGTCCATTGCATAGCCGGCGCGAAGCCTCGCCGAACCAGTCCAGTTGTATTCGACCTGCGAGGAAAATCCAGGAAAGGCGAATGCGCCGGCAAATGTCTCTCCGGTGCCATCGCCATCTCGGTAGTCGACGTCAAACTCAACACCCAGAACAATATTGTTGCCGAACTGATGCTGGGCGCCGGCGTGCACGCCGACCAGAAACCCGTCAAGATCAGCCTCCGAGGTATGGTTCAATCCGCCGGAAAGAACGTTAATGTCGCTGTCTGCCCAACCGTAACCACCGTGGACACCGGCGTAGAATCCGCTCCAGGTGAATGCATTCACCTCGACAGCTGCAGGGACTTCTTCCACAACCGCATCGGCAGCATTAGCGCCTGCGGTCAGTGCAAGGATAGAAACCAACGTCGCGAGATAAAATTTCAAAGCGCACCCCCAGTGCTTGAGCAGACTCTTGGGTAGTTACCGCACCGACATCCGGCTAGTGTAAAAATACCACACAGCTACCTTGCCGTGCGACAGTAACCGGGACGGAAACTGCGGCTCCAAGGCGCGTAGCGACGCAATTTTGAACGATACGACAAATCCAAATAAAGCCCGCCGCTCCATTCACGGCAGTGGCGGGCAGAAGTCGCTTGAATATTGCGGCGGCGGATGCACGCTCGAACACCCGCTTCAGACGCACGATTTCCGCGTCGGCATCGCGATGAAGTTCCAACTGTTCAGCCCATCGCTGATGGTTGACGCCCTCCGCAGCAATGGCAAGACCAAGGTCCAGCTTGCGAACGGTCTTGCGCGGGCGCAATGTCGCCACGAACCCGACGGCTAGGGGCCTGGATCGCAAATAGTTCGCGGCTCAGGCCCTTCGTCCGTTCCGGACCATGCTATGGGCTCTTCTGCCGGGGGCTCCGGCCCTTGTTGTGCCGGCCCGGTCAAATTCCACCGGATGAACGTAGCATCCTTCCCGGTGACTTCCCGCACCGCCCTTAACAGCACCTCATGCAAGACGCGCGTCTGTCTGTAGTGGTCGCAATGCGGCGATATGAACGGCTTGATGATGCTCAGGTGCAGCGCTTCCGCCGCCACGAGAAAGCGCTCGATTTCAGCCTGCGATAATCGCTTTGAAGGTTTTGACCGAGCCATTGCGACACCTTTTAAGAGTCGCCCCACCAGAGGATAATATTCCTATATTCCCCACGGCATGTAAAGCACGGTCCACGCCCCAACGCGCCGCCGCGATTCGATCCCACGTGCGCGCCCTTGCGTATCAAACCGTACGTTGAATCCTTCTTGGGTCACGCGCGAAAAGAGAGTAAATAAATCCCTTCGCAGGAAGGGAGCCGCGATGGTTGAAACGCATATAGACGTCGCACGCGCGGCTATAGAAACCAGCTTTCGGTTGCGGCACCATTCCCTGGCCGGAACTGCCTCATTCCGCCACGGCATGGACCACTCCCGACGCGCAATCGAGGCCTCGCGCGAACTGCTCAAGCGCCTTCGCCAACGTCACCGCGATGACCTGGCCCGAGGTTGGGAAGATCCGGACACAGGTCCTGTTGCCGTCTCGGCCTTCGATGCCGACATTCTCCGCTCTGCATTTCGAAACCTGGTAAGGGAAACAAGCGTTCCCGCGTGTGAATGGCGCCACCTGGCTGAAAGCTTGGTCCGCGAATATGTCGGGTGCGAGCAGGTTGACGCAGGCTTGTTGGACTGGATTACCCACAAGTAGTCACCGCTTGGATAAATCGCGTACCGACGCAAAACAGCCCGTTCCGCCCACATTGCCGGTGACACGAAACGGGCTGCGGAAGCCGGCATGCGGTGCTTCCTGCAATCCAACTTTGGACGCGCACGGATGTTCCGTTAGCTTCTGCTGAAAAGCGGGTACATCCTGCTGCTGTGGCCATTCGACAGTCGCAGGTAGAGTAGACCCGCCGCTCCATTTGCGAAGCGACGGGCTCTCGCCCACCCCATACCTGTCAAAGCAATTTAGATGCCAAATTGTTTGACCCGTTATGGAGCACAGCCTTCGCCTTGCCTGTCGGTCCTACCAGTCGCCTTCTCGTCGCTCTACCTCGACATCGATAACCATGCACATCATGCCGGCGTTGGCCGCGATCACGAAATTGTCGGATTCGTACGAAGCAGAGTTCTGTACGATTCCAACCCTTTAACTTTGCACACCCCTGTTTTGTAATTCGGCGGCTGGGGGGACGCCGTGCATCAGGTCGCATTTCACTGTCAATCGCGCGCCAGAGGGCGTATCTTCTCCAAATCGTCTGCACGTGTTTACGGGCGCAGACGGCAGGGAGATTGGAAAGCTCTTGCCCCAAGCGGGATTGAGCTATGACCAATCCAGAGAACGCTTCCTATAAAAACCAATTGTTGCGTCGGCTTAACCCTGGTGACCTGGGGCTTTTGCAGCCACACCTTGAACTGTGTGACCTCGAGCTGAAAATGACCTTGGAGAAAGCCGATTCGGAGATCGAGACGGTTTACTTCCTGGAAGACGGCATTGCCTCTGTGGTCGCTGCGGCTTCAGGTAAGGAGGCCGAGGTAGGTCTTGTCGGCTTTGAGGGAATGACCGGTGCCGCGCTCGTGATGGGCGCTGACTATGCGGCGCATCAATGTTACATTCAGTCGCCCGGCAGCGCTTTCAGGATCGGAGCTGAGCCCTTCAAGGAGGCCCTTGCGAACAGCCCAACGTTGCGCCTGTTCCTGTTGCGCTATGTCCACTACTTCCACATCCAGACCAGCTATACGGCCCTGATCAACGCAAAATCAAACCTTGAAGAGCGGTTGGCGCGCTGGCTTCTAATGTGTGACGATCGGGTCCACGGCGAACGCCTTGCGATCACCCACGAGTTTCTCGCCGTCATGCTTGGAGCAAGACGCCCAGGGGTTACCGTTGGACTGCAAGTGCTGGAAGGACGCGGTTTCATCTATTCTCGACGTGGCGAAGTGCATATCAGGGACCGCAGTGGCCTTGCGGCTTGCGCAAATGGCACCTACGGCAAGCCGGAGGCCGAGTACGCGCGGCTGGTTGGATGAGAGCGCCTTCCCAGCATGCCGGACGTGGACCACTATAATAGGTGGTTCCAGACACTTGTGCCTCGCGCCAGCAAAACAGCCCGTCCCCATATTGCCGATACAGGAAACGGGGTGCGGAAGCCGCGATGCGATGCTCCCGCAATTCAACTTTGGACGCGCATGGATGTTGCGTTAGCTTCCGCTGACATGCTGCAGTCAGCTACCGCGACACCGAAAGTCGTTCATATCCCGTGGGTCAGTACAAGGTAAATAGCGGGCACTAACATCAACCAGCCGCCCATTCCTAGAACCACCAAAATGGCCATGCGCTCTGTTCGCCTGACAAGGTCGGCAATGTTTTCCTCGTCCGGCAACGAGACGGCGTCCGCAAACCCCGCGGCATGGTCGTTGTCATTTCCCGGTTGGTTTGCGCTGCCACTCGCATTCAATCTCTGGACCAATGTCATTGTTACCGTTCACCAAAAAGATCCCAACCGGCCCGTTCTCGGCGCGTGAGCCGGAACGGGCCAAGGCGGAAAGTTAGTTAAAATCGAAGGACGACCGAAGGACCACGCCGGCGGTAGCACCGGACGCGACGGCGGCCATGCCGCCAGTAACTGCGGCAGACCCGTCTCCAGCCTCGCCGGCGGCGGCGGTGAGGACGGTGGTGCCAGTCCCGATGGTAGACCTGCTGCACTTCTGCCTGTGCATCTTCGTCAAAGGCCTCTGTTTGTGGCGTCTCAAGTTCGTCGAGGATGCCGTGTCCGGCTCCTGGAACACCCGCCATTGCCTCGATTGGGCGGACAGCGCTTGCAAGGGCCGCTGCCCCGGCAACACCAAACATTGCGGTCAAGAAGGATCGCCGATCCATAATAAACCTCCCAAGGTGCATGAGCTAGAAAGCGCTCGCTGCCGAATGAGCAGCCCAGCGCACGGTGAAATACAGGACCCGCCAGCCGCCGAAAGCGGCTCACGGGTCCTATCAGCGCAGGAAGGGACGTAGCCGCGCCGATCCACGCCATGTCAGCCAAGGACCATCCCCATCACCAGGAAGGTGATGGCTGTTGCCAAAATCGGTGCGAGCAACCATCGCGCTTGGCCGACACTTTTTTCCACTGTTTCTCTCCGCGTTTGGAGAGACAACAACCTTCAGGCCTAAGCCGTTCCGCCTACTCCCAGCGGGTAAGACCATTGCGTTTCCCAATCAGACTTTGGTCCTGCGGAGATTCCGACAGAAGCCCGTATGAGGAACGTTTGGCCTGGCGACGTGTTCGGGTAGTTGGCGCGCAGCCGATCGTGCTGCCGCCACATTAAAGAGGAGGAAAACAATGGGGATGCACCTAAGCAGTGCCGCTGCGGCGCTCTTGCTGCTGGCCAGCGTCGGCGCGGTTGCGGCACAGGATGTGGTTATCACACAGGAACAGGACACCGTCGTGCGCGAATACGTGAAGAAGCAACCGTTGGCATCTGTGAAGCTTCCGGGGGTGGAGCTGAACGTCGGCACGGCTCTGCCAGACACGGTCGAGCTCCACGAGGTCCCCAACGTCAAATACCGCTATACTGTGGTCGACAACCGAACGGTTCTGGTGGACCCGAGCACACGCAAGATTGTGAAAGTCTACGACTGAAACTTCGAACCGGCCACGCCCGCCGGCAGGGATGGCGGCGGGGTGTGCTCGTCAAATCGCCACTGAATCGGACAAACGAAAATGATGAGCCCTGAAGTCGAGACGTCGCAAGCCCTCGTGGCGCGCCTGGCTGATCTCCAGGCGAAAGCGCGGGCTGCACGTATAAACGAGGCCGAAATAAAGACCTTCCAAAAGCTCGCAGCCGTCACGGACGACAGTTGCGGTCATTCGGCTCGGGATTTGGCCGTTCCAGGTTTGATGACGACATAGTGGTGCACGCGGTCACACCCTGATCGCCGCCGCCAAAATCCAGTTCTGCCTGCGGATCGCCGCGCGCAGCTCCGGGTATCTTCGCCGCGTCGCGCTTCACGAACTCGATGAACATCATGTCATTGAAGGTCAGTTCGTCGAGCCCCGACGCTCCAAAATATCCCAAATTGGGCTGCCTTCTATGACGCGCTCGCAACCTGGGCGGATGCCCCAATCCTGGTGAACGTGTTCCGCACCCTGACAGACTTGTAGACGTAGGCGACCCAGAGCCCTGTCACCACAAACGAGACTATGGGGGCCACCAGCGCATCGCCTGCGAGCACCAGGCTCACCGGAACGCCCAGAACTGACGCAACCCAGATCGTGTCCAGGATAAACACGACGGGAATCGCCAGCCACTGGAGCAGAAACAATTGCGGAAAGCGGCGGCTACGCCGCAGCATCGAAACGAGCACAACCAGCTGAAGCGCCAGAAACGCCAGATTGAGGGCAACCTCGCCATACACCGCCAGCGGCCCATTCGAGAGGGTCATGAGTTGCTGGTAGCCGTCGGTCGAATTGGCGAAGTCGGCAAGCGTCCGCAATGGTGACACTGCCTGACCGATAGCCAGCAGCATCAGCCAGCCGCCGAAGCCCACAAGAGCCTCAGGATTCTGTGACGGCTTCGCGGCTGATCGAACGGCAAGGAAAACAGGCACGCCGATCAACAGCAGCAAGATCGCCCAATGCCAGACTGAAAACGTCCCCATTTACCCCTCCCCCTATTATGCCCTCCTAGGTTGTACCAGATTTCAAACTCAACTCAAGAGGCGACCCGCGTCTGAAACCAGGTCTTATGCGGAAGCGACGCTTTCTCCTGCCTGCTCCTGACGTGTCACACCCCAATCGCCGCCACCAATATCCTATTCTGCCTCCGTATCGCCGCGCGCAGTTCCGGTATCTTCGCCGCGTCACCCTTCACGAATTCGATGAACATCATGTTCATGTTGTTGAAGATCAGTTCGCCGAGCGCTGCACCGTCGATGTCCTGGCGCACCAGGCCAATCTCCTGCAGCCGGGCGATCAGGGAGCGGATCTGTTCGGTCAGGGCGCGGTCGAGCGCGGTGTAGGCCTGGCCGAACGGGCTGTCGGGCAGTTGCGTCGAGATCGCCATCGCTTGCCGCCACATCTCCTTGCTGAGATAGTGCAGCGAGTGCTCGATATAGATGCCGACCAGCGTGTCCAGCGCGTCGCCGACATTGGCCGGCGGCTTGGCGACGACGCCTTGCCCGGCATTCAGCACCTCGTTGACCTCCAGCGAGACGATGGCGCCGAGGATGTCGCCCTTGTTCTCGTAGTAGTTGTAGATCGTCCCGACAGAGACCTCGGCCTGCGCGGCGATCGCCTCGATCTTGGCGCCTTCGTAGCCGGCCTCGCGAAACAGTTCGGCCGCCGCCTCGATGATACGCCGGTGCCGGTCCGCCTTTTGCCTAGCCCGCAATCCGCTCATTCCCAGCCTCTTGCCATAAAAACAGAATTGACTCAATTTTAGAATTGGTTCAATTTTTTGCAAGAAGCCACAAAGGCAAGGGAGAACACTCGATGTCACACACAGCCAGCAATCCGCTTTCCATCCTGAAGACCCGTTTGCGCACAGCTGCCGCAGCCGCGGCGCTGCTGCTTTCGACGAGCGCGCAGGCCGCCGATCTCAACGCGCTGATCTGGTGCGATCATGCCGATCCGGCCTTGCTGCAGCCTTTCGAGGAGGCCAATAGCGTCAAGGTCAACGTCAAGGAATTCGAGGGCACCGGCGCCGGCCTCGCCATCGTCGAGCAGTCGCAGCCCGGCGACTGGGATGTGATGGTGATCGACAGCATCGACGTGCCGCGCGGCGTCGAGAAGGGACTGTTCGAGCAGTTGCCGGAAGACAAACTGCCGCTGGCCGACCTGTTCCCGCAGGTGAAGATGGACGGCTCCACCGTGGTCGGCGGCAAGCGCTACGGCATCACCGAAAAGTTCGGCTACAACACGATCGGCTACAACAAGACCAAGGTCGATCCGGCCGACATGCAGTCGATGGCAGCACTCACCGGCGACAAGTACAAGGGCAAGGTCGCCATCTACGACTACTACCTGCCGGTCATCGGCATGGCGGCACTGGCGATCGGCAAGAAGACGGCCGATCTCACCGAAGCCGACCTGCCCGCCCTCAAGGACGAGCTCTTGAAGATGAAGGCCAATGCCAAGCTGGTCGGCGAAGTGACCGCCAGCCAGACGGCGCTTGCGACCGGCGAGGTCGACATATTGGTCGGCGGCGGCGAATGGGTGACGGCGGGCCTGGCCAAGGAAAACCCGGCGCTGGACTTCTCGGTCCCCAAGGAGGGTGCGATTCTCTGGTCGCAGTCGCTGGCCATGTTCAAGGATTCCAAGAACAAGGACATGGCGCTGAAGTTTATCCAGTACATTATGAGCCCGGAAGGCCAGGCCCGCCTTGCCACCTCCTCCTGCTATTGGGGCATGCCGGCCAACACCAAGGCCGCACTCACCGACGACCAGAAGAAGGTTTTGCGCTTCGACGAGCAGCCGGGCTTCCTGGCGCGCGCCCAGGCCTATCCGGCGCCGAACGCCGATCTCGACAAGAAGATGCAGGATATGTGGACCGAAATGCTGCAGGCGAAATGAGCCGATAGCGCTCATGAGCAGCTCGGCAAACAACGGACGTGCCCTGCCCCGGGCGGGCTCTGCTCTGCCCCGGGCGGCCCTGCCCCGGGCGGGCTCTACCCTGCCCTGGGCGCTGGTCACGCCGGCGCTCGGCTGGACGCTGCTGTTCTTCGTGCTGCCCTTCATCGCCATGGGGTTTTCCAGCCTGACGGCGCATGAGGGCGGCGGCTTCACGGCGTCCAACTACAGCCAGTTCTTCACCAACCCGTCCTACTGGCAGGCGATGGTGAACTCGCTGCAGGTGACCGCGATCGTCACCGTGATTTCGGTGCTGCTCGCCTATCCATTTGCCTGGATCCTCGCCGAACAGGTTCCGGAACGCTGGCAGCGGCTGGCACTGATGCTGGCCGTGCTGCCGTTCTGGACCTCCTATGTCGTGCGCTCCTACTCGTGGCTGCTGGTGCTGGCGCAGAACGGCGTCGTCAACCGGGCGCTGACCGGCTCTGGCCTGTTCAGCGAGCCGCTGCAACTCGCCAACACGCGTTTCGCCACCGTCACCGGCTTCGTGCACTTCTTCGTCATGCTGTTGACGCTGACCATCTTTGCCAACCTCAAGCAGTTGAGCCCGAGCTACCGCAAGGCGGCCGCCGATCTCGGCGCCGGGCCGGTGCGCACCTTCCTGCATGTCGTGCTGCCGCTGACCTTGCCCGGCATCATGGTCGGCGCCTTCCTGACCTTCGTGCTGTGCATCGGCGACTACATCACGCCGCAGATCCTGGGCGGCAACAACGAGCTTCTGATGCCGCAGCTGGTGATGATGCAGATCGGCAGGCGCGGCGATTTTCCGCTGGCCTCCGCATTGTCGATCATCCTGATGGCGGTGGTCACATCAGCCTATCTCGCCTGCGCGCGCTGGCTGAAGATCGAGCGGGCCTGAGATGCGCCGGATTGTCCGCATCGCCTCCTGGCTCTACGCGCTCGCCGTCTACGGCTTCATCTTCCTGCCGGTCGTCGTGCTGGTGCTGTTTTCGCTGCAGGCGACGTCGTTCCCGATCCCGCCCTTCACCGGCCCGTCGCTGCGCTGGTACGATGCGGTTCTTTCGGACACGCGGCTGACCTCGGCGCTGGTCAACTCGCTGCTGGTGGCATCCATCTCCTCGCTCGCAGCCGTCACGCTCGGCTTTCTCTCCGCCTGGGGCTTTGCCCGCTTCGTCCTGCCTGGCTCCGGCCTGCTGCGCGGGCTGATCACCCTGCCGCTGACGGTCAGCTATCTCATCATCGGGATGGGGCTGCTGGTGCTGTTCAACTGGGCCGGCGTGCCGAAATCGCTGCTTGCCGCCGGCATCGGCCATGTCGTGATCAACCTGCCGCTGTGCTTTGCCATCATCTACAGCCAGATGGGCGACCACCAGATCAACATCGAGCGTGCCGCGCGCGATCTCGGCGCGCCGGAGTGGAAGGTGCTGCTGCTGATCACCGTGCCGGTCATGGCGCCGGCCATTTTCGCAGCTTTCTTCCTGTCGATGACCTTCTCCTGGGACGAGTTCGTGATCTCCTTCCTGCTCACCCGCTTCGACACCACGCTGCCGGTCGAAATCTGGAACCTCTTACGCTCCGGCCTTAACCCCAAGACCAACGCCGTCGGCTCGCTGGTCTTCGCCGTCTCCATCGTGCTGGTGGTGCTGTTCGAGCTGACATTGCTGCGCAGGAGAAAGGCATGACCGCGCCTTTGGTCGATATTCGTGCCGTCTCGCATCGCTTCGGCCAGCACACCGTGCTGAATGACGTTTCGCTGCAGATCGAGCCCGGCAGCTACACCATCCTGCTCGGGCCGTCCGGCTCCGGCAAGACGACACTGCTCTCCATTCTGGGCGGCTTCGTCACCCCCAGCGAAGGCAAGGTGTTCATCCGTGGCGAGGACTGCACCTCGGTGCCGCCGGCCAAGCGGCCGACGACGACGGTGTTCCAGGACTATGCGCTGTTCCCGCATATGAGCGTCGGCAGCAATGTCGGCTTCGGCCTGCGCATGCAGGGCGTCGACGGCGCTACCCGGGCGGCAAAGGCGCGTGAAGCGCTTGCGCTGGTCGGCCTCGCCTCCGCCTTCGACAAGAAGCCGCATCAGCTTTCCGGCGGCCAGCGGCAACGCGTGGCGCTGGCGCGGGCGCTGGTGATCGAGCCGGCGGTGCTTCTGCTCGACGAGCCGCTCGGCGCGCTCGATCTCAAATTACGCCGGCAGATGCAGGACGAGTTGAAAGCGATCCAGAAGCGCGTCGGCACCGCCTTCATCCACGTCACCCACGACCAGGAAGAAGCGATGGCGCTGGCCGACCATTGTGTGGTGATGAATGATGGGCGCATTGAGGACGAAGGTCCGCCCGAGCGCGTCTACGCACGGCCGGCGACGCGCTTTTCCGCCACCTTCATGGGCGAAAGCTCGATCCTTGCCGGCACGGTCACGGAAGCGAAGGAGAGGACAAGCACCGTCGCCACGCCCGTCGGGCCGGTCTCGCTGCCCGGTGCGCTGCCGGTGGGCTCCGCCGTTGCGCTGGCCATACGGCCGGAGCATCTTGTCCTCGGCGAGGCCAGCGGCGGTGTCAGGCTCGGCACGGCTGAGGTGAGCGATGTCGTCTTCCAGGGCAGCTTCAAGCGCGTGCTTGCGGTTTCCGTCGAAGATCCTTCGTTGCAGTTCATCGCCAGGCTGCCGGCAACGGCAACCGTCCAGCCCGGCGACAGGGTCGCGATTTCCTGCGATACCGACCAGATCATCCTGCTGACGGACTGAACTTTCTGACGGATTGAACATGGCAACACTTTCGGTCATCGAGGCACCAGACTGGTACGAGACCATCCGCATGAGCGATGGCGTGACCTTGATCCACGAGCCGTGGATAAAGCCGTTCTTCCGCTGCAACATGTGGCATGTGCGCGGCCGCGACCGCGACCTCCTCTTCGACACCGGGCTTGGTCATTTCAGCCTCCGGCGTCACGTGCCGCTGGTCAGCGAGCGCAAGTTGATCTGCGTCGCCAGCCACACGCATTTCGACCATATCGGCTGCCACCACGAATTTCCCGAGCGCTGCGTGCACGCGGCCGAGGCCGATATCCTCGCCGATCCGCGCAACGAATGGACCGCCGCCGGCACCTATGCGACCGACGCAATGTTCGACGGCATGCCGCAAGGCTGGGACACGGCGCGCTATAGTATTCTACCCGCACCCGCCGGCCGTTTGCTCGACCATGGCAATGTCGTCGATCTCGGCGACCGTGCCTTCGAGGTGATCCACACGCCCGGACATTCACCCGGCGGCATCGCGCTCTATGAAAACAGGACGGGCATCCTGTTATCCGGCGACATCATCTATGACGGCCCGCTGATCGACGACGTCTACCACTCGGACATATCAGACTACATGGCGACACTGCTGCGCCTGCGCGACCTCGATGTCTCGGTCGTGCACGGCGGCCATTTCCCGAGTTTCGGCAAGGTGCGCTACCGCCAGCTCGTCGACGAGTATCTGCAACAGAAGCGGCAAGCCGGCTGCCATCTGCGGCAGGGCGCCTAAGCATCTAGCGCATCAGTTCGAAATGCCGCGGGAACGCCTGATGCAGCAGGAGCAGCATGGTCTTGCGCAGCACGTTGGTGTCACGGCCGCGAGGGTTCAGGTGATCCCAATACCAGGCGCCATGAACCAGATAATTCAGGCTCTCTGACAGGGTGTCTATGTCGACGCCGGAATAACCGCCGCTGCGCGAAATCTCGATCAGCAGCTCGCGCGCCTCGGCGGTGTAGGCAAGGTCGCTCGGCAGGCCGATCTCGTTATAGATCTGCATGCTCTTGCGGTCGCTGGAGAACACGACAAAGACCGAAACCCAGTTCGGATGCTGCCGGGCGAAGTTTTGCGCGCAGTTGACCGCTCCGAGCAGGCGCTCGACCGGCGACAGGCCGGGCGCCCGCACCAGCGTCACCCACAGCTCATCATATCGATCGCTGAGATACTGCAGGACGGCGCGAAACAGGTTCTCCTTGCTGCGGAAATGGAAGACGACCAGGGCATTGGACGAGCCGACATGTTCGGCGATGCGCTGCATGGTGACGCTTGCCAGCCCCTCCTCCGCGATCAGCTCGATGGTGGCGTCGATGATCCGCTGTACGCTGGCTTCGCCGCGCTCGCGCCGACGGTCCTTGGGCGGCGCGGCATCGTTTGCCGCACTTCCATTCTTCGCCGTTGCGCCTTTGCGTTTTGCCGCCGCAGCCTTTTGTTGCGCCATCTTCGTCCAGCTCCTTTCGGACCTTCTGGCGCGATCACCGGCGCCACCACAGATCCGTCTATTCGAGGTGTCCGGCGTCGGCTCTCCAACCGAGACCGCGGATCAACCACCATCGCGGCAAGAGCCGCATCGCCCTGTTATAGCGACGGACGCGTTTCGGCGTTTGTATACCATTGCCCCTTGGCCCTCTCATAGGCCATGGCCGCCCGGAAAACATCGGCATCGCAATAGGTGCGGCCGACGATCTGGATGCCTGTCGGCACGCCGCTTGCCGCCCAGCCCGATGGCACGGACAGAACAGGA
This sequence comes from Mesorhizobium sp. M7A.F.Ca.MR.245.00.0.0, assembly GCF_003997415.1. Lineage (NCBI taxonomy): Bacteria > Pseudomonadati > Pseudomonadota > Alphaproteobacteria > Hyphomicrobiales > Phyllobacteriaceae > Mesorhizobium > Mesorhizobium sp. M7A.F.Ca.MR.245.00.0.0. The sequence continues at coordinate 23,243 of NZ_RZTE01000035.1, forward strand.
CAGCGGCTCATCATGTTGAACGGCGTCGTCATCACCCATCCCAACGACGGGTTCACCTGCTTGCCGTTGATCTCGACCGTACCCGTGGTCTGATCGAACTCCGCCGGCACGGAAGGAAGCGCGTTGGTCGGGCAGATCAGCACATCGTAGGTCTCCAGCAGCGGCCCCAGCGTCTGGTACATCCTGGCCGCCACGTCGAGTGTTCCGACAAAGTCCGTCGCCTTCGAATTTTGCCCGTCCTCGGCGAACTGCCTGGCATAGCTCGTCATGTCCTTGCCGTGCTTCTTGAGCAGCTGCGACAGCGATGCGCCGAACAGATGCTCGAGATAGGCCATGCCCGCCCTGAGCACTTCGTCGCCCCAGCCCAGGTCGACTTCCTCGACCGTGGCGCCAAGCGAGCGGAACACATCGCAGGCGGCAAGCGTGTTCTTGCGCACATCGGCATCCACTTCGAAAGAGCCAAGGTCCATCGAGAAAGCAATCTTCCAGCCCTTGATCGGCTTGTAGCCGAGCGGCAGACGCAGTTTTGGGCGCAGCGTGGCGATGTCGAGCGGGCTTGGTCCGGCCATGACGTTCTGCAGCAGGATCGCATCCCCGACGTTTCGCGCCAGCGGCCCGGTGTGGCAGTAGAAGTCGAGATTGAACGGCGGCTCGTCCGGATTGCGCCCGTAAGGCGGCTTGAAGCCGACAAGACCGCAGGCCGACGCGGGAATGCGGATTGATCCGGCAATGTCCGAGCCGGTGGCGATCGACGACGTGCCGGATGCCAGCGTCGCCGCGGAGCCGCCCGACGAACCGCCGGGCGTGAAATCCGGGTTCCACGGATTGCGCGTCACGCCCCAGCGTTTCGACCAGGTGTAGCCGGCGCAGCTGAATTCAGGCGTCGCCGTGCGGGCATGGACAATGCCTCCGGCCTTGATGATGCGCTCGTTCATCGTCGAGGTATGGCCACCGATAGCATCCCCGGACAGCAGCGAGCCGTGCGAGGTCGGCTTGCCCTTGATGTAGCTCTCGTCCTTGATGCCGATCGGCAGGCCCTCGAGCGCCCCGGTCTTGGCACCGCTGGCGTATTTCGCCTCGGCTTTCCTGGCCAGGTCCATCGCCTCGTCGAAATGCGTGAAGGTGAGGCAGTTGATCGTCGCCTTGGTTGCCTCGGCGCGGCGGATGGTGGCCTGCATCAGTTCGACGGGCGAAAGCTTCTTCGCCTTGAACAGCCGCAGCGCCTCGCTGGCCGGCATGTAGCAAAGGTCGAGATCGGTCATGGGAAGTCTCCTGCGATCTGCGCATCGCGTTTGGCATGGACGGGAGATGACCGCGCCGCGTGCGGCGGCGCGGGAAAGCCGGGTCAGGTCATTTCTGCAGGTCGGTCCAGATCTTCGTGTAGAGCGCCTGCACGTCGGGCGGGCAGGCCAGCATGAACTGGCCCTTGGCGGCGAACTCGGCGGGGATGTTGACTTCCGGTGCGGTCTTCATGTCGTCGGGCATGAAGGCTTCCGAGCCCTTGATGCCGTTCGAATAACGCGCAAAGGCTGAGATCAGCGCCGCATTCTGCGGATCCATGATGAAGTTCTGGAACAGCTTGGCGTTGTCGACATTCTTGGCGTCCTTGAGGACAGCGACATTGTCCATCCAGATCGGATAGCCTTCCTTGGGATAGCCATAGACGATCTTGTCGTTCTCAAGCCGCTCGCGCAGCGATATGCCGTTCCAGTTGACGCCCGCGGCGATGTCGCCCCTGCCCAGGCCATCGACGGCCGCATAGTCGAGCGAAAGCCATTTCGCCTTCGCCTCCACCAGCTTGTCATGCACCTTCTTCAGCATCTGCATGTCGCTGCTGCAATATTTGCCACCCTCGTAAGCGATGGCGAGGAACATGATGTCACCCATTTCGGGTACGACATTGATCTTGCCGACGAGTTCGGGAGGTGGGTCGAGGAAGATCGCCGATGTGTTCGGATCGCCGGCATAGACCGACTTGTTCACCGAAATGCCGGTCGTGCCCCACTGCCATGGAACGGTGTATTTACGGCCTGGATCGAATGGAACATCGACCCACCTGGGATCGACGTTCTTGAAGTTTTCCATCTTGTTGGGATCGGTCTCCAAGAGCAGACCTTCGCTGATCCAGACCGGCACGACGCTCGCCGAAGGCACGACGATGTCATAGCCGGAGGCGCCCTGCCGGACCTTGGCCAAGGCGGTATCGTTGGAGTCATAGTCGGTGACGGTGACCTTGACCTTGTAGGTCTCCTCGAACTTCTTGATCAGGTCGGGGCTGGTGTAGTTGCCCCAATTGTAGATGTTGAGCTCGCCGTCGGCACGGGCCACGCCCGTGACAGTCAGCAGCGACAGGCCGATGGCCGTCGCGGTCAGTTTCCAGTTCATGCTGCATGCTCCCATTGTTGGGACCGGCGGCACTACGGCCCCAGGTCCGTTTCCTGCTGACGAAAAGATGGCCGCGGCAATGCCGACCGGCTCGAGCCCGGCCGTCGACATCGCAGTTGCGGCATGCGGCGCGCCGGCAACGGCAAGCCGCATCGTGATCGAGATAGTCCCCTCTTCATTGTGGCCATTCACCGGCTGGCGTCGGCTGTCCAACTCAATTCGCGACCTCAGGAGTAACTATGACTAAACATACAGTCAATATCTTTCGTGGGTACGGCCATTGCTCGGCGACTGACGATGCGCCCGATGAGATGGTGACTGAGTGAGCAGGCAGAAAGAGGTTTAGCCGCGATACCGGACGCGTCAGGCCGTGGAGGCCGAAATGCTCGCGGCCGCAATTCGCTGGCGGAACCAATCGAAGGTGCGCCCGATGCCTTCCTGATAGCTCGTCCTCGCTTCCCAGCCAGGAAGGACATGCCTCGCCAAAGTCAGGTCCGGACACCGATTTGTCGGATCCTGGGGAGCTGGAGGGTGGTGCTCGATGCGGCTGCCGGGGACAAGCGATCTTACGAATTCCGCGATGCGCAGGACCGAAACCTCGTGGTCGTTGCCAATGTTCAGAGGACCGCGATGCGAGATGCCGTCGCGCCAGAAGTAACGTTCCAGCCCCTCGACGATATCGTCGACATAACCCCAACTGCGCGATTGGGAGCCGTCGCCATAAACCGTCAGAACTCCGGTTGTCAGAGCCTGGACGGCGAAATTCGAGACGGCGCGTCCATCGTCGATGCGGGTTCGTGGCCCATATGTGTTGAAGATCCTGACGACGCGAATGTCGAGCCCGCCGACCCGCTGCTGCTCGAACAGCAATGCCTCTGTGCAGCGCTTGCTTTCATCATAGGAAGCCCTGGGACCGGTGCAGTCCACCGATCCCCTGTAACTCTCGGGTTGCGGTGAAACCAGGGGGTCGCCGTAGACTTCCGAGGTCGAGGCGAAGCAGAAGCGACCGCCGGGCTTGAGCAGCGTCAGAAGATTGAGCGCGCCGCCGATATTGGCCTTGATCGTGCGTACCGGCTCGCGCATGTACCAAAGCGGCGACGCCGGCGACGCGAGATGGATGATCTCATCGAAGCGCTGAAGGGATGAAAAGCTTTCGGCGTCGGCAATCTGCAGATCGAAACGCGGATCGGCGACATGCGCGATGTTGTCTCGCGTCCCGGTCCAAAGATTGTCGACGACGACCAGCTTTTCCAGATCGCTTCGCCGCAACAGACGGTCGACCAGATGCGAGCCCAGGAAACCGCAGCCGCCAGAGATCAACACGCTGCGTGACATGGAAAACCCCCGCTCCAGACACCGGCCAGTCAACGAGCCCAGGGCTTGTTTCCCAACAACAGCGGATGCGAGCTACCCATAAGCCTTTCCGCCAATCGATGCACCCATCTACACCGCCAAGCGCCGCGAGTGCAAACAGCAAGCCTTCACAAGTGGAACGTGCGGCGGCCGACCGGCCTCTGCTTTTAAGCAGAGAAACTGCCGCGCGATGTCGCGCATCGAAGCGACCGCCGATGCTGCCCGTCATCGCGAGGATGATCAGGACATTTCAGGGCTACAGCGCCCTTTGCGGGCATGGCGCCCCGGCTGCATCACCACAGCGCGACGCCGTGGGCTGCGGCCGGAAGCTCGTCTCTTCGGACTGGCGCACCAGTTCGGCAAAGAGCAGCGCGAAGCTTCCCAGCATCAGGAAGACGATGATCAGGCGTGTTACCGGCAATATGTCGGCCTCGACTGGCTAGCCCCCACGCCACCCATCCACTGCCGGCTAACATGACCGATCCGGCTTTACGAGACTTTAAGGCCCGTCTTAACCATCACATTCGCGTAGCCTTTGACATGATACGCGAACGGCATGCCCGCATCCGCCGACCGGCATGGCCGTATCATCCGGGATGGCGTTGCCATCCGGGATGGTACCTCCCTTTGCAGACGTACCCCGCCCATGCTACCCCGGCGCTGGCGCGGCCCAGCAACCGGCCGCTGCCAATCGGTCGTCATCGGGGAGCCATGAGCAAAGCCGCCAGCCGCATCGCCTTCGTCTCGTCCGACACCGCTGACGCCAAGACGGCGCTGGAAAGCCTGTCGGCGCGCTATGGCCAGTCTTCCGTCGAGGAGGCCGGGATCGTCGTTGCGCTTGGGGGTGACGGTTTCCTGCTGCAGACCCTGCGCGACACGATGGGGACCGGCAAGAAGGTCTACGGCATGAACCGTGGCACCATCGGATTCCTTATGAACGAATATCGTTCCGGCGGCCTCACCGAGCGTCTCGAGGCCGCCGTCGCCGAAACGATCCGCCCGCTGGAGATGCTGGCCGTGACCTCGGAAGGCGAAACGATTTCGGCACTGGCGATCAACGAGGTGGCGCTGTGGCGCCAGTCGTACCAGACGGCCAAGATCCGCATCACCGTCGACGAACAGGTCCGGCTTGAGGAACTGAACTGCGACGGCGTCATGATCGCAACCCCGGCCGGGTCCACCGCCTACAATCTTTCGGCGCATGGACCGATCCTGCCGCTCGACGCGCCGCTGCTGGCGCTGACCCCGGTCAGCCCATTTCGCCCGCGCCGCTGGCGCGGCGCACTGCTCTCCAACAAGGCGACCGTCCGCTTCGACATCCGCGAGCCGGAAAAGCGGCCGGTAAACGCCGCCGCCGACCATACCGAGGTCAAGGCCGTGACCTCGGTGACGGTGCGAGAATCACCAACGGCGACAGCAACGTTGCTGTTCGATCCCAATCATTCCTGGAACGAGCGTATTCTCGCCGAACAGTTCCGCTATTGAGCCGGCGCTGCGACCGACAGCTCGATTAAGCATCCCGATTAAGGTTACAACTTCACAATCGTGCCATTGCTGCCCGTTTCTGTTGACAAATCGAGGGCTTGCTCCTAATTGCAATACCAATCTTGCAGGCGCGTGGCGCTTGCCGCGACAGACGCCATTAGACGCCGTTGCGCTTCCCCGAACCAGCCAAAGACAACAACACTTGTCCTCAGACACCACGACCGCTCCAGAAGCGTTGACCTTTTCAGACCTCGGCCTGTCGCCGAAGGTCCTTTCCGCAGTCACCGACGCCGGCTACACCGAGCCGACGCCGATCCAGGCGGGCGCCATTCCGCATGCCCTGCTGGGCAAGGACGTGCTGGGCATTGCCCAGACCGGCACCGGCAAGACGGCCTCCTTCGTGTTGCCGATGCTCACAAGGCTGGAAAAGGGCCGCGCCCGCGCTCGCATGCCGCGCACGCTCATTCTGGAGCCGACGCGCGAGCTCGCCGCTCAGGTCGAGGAAAACTTCGTCAAATACGGCAAGAACCACAAGCTCAACATCGCGCTTCTGATCGGCGGCGTGTCGTTCGACGAACAGGACAAGAAGCTGGAGCGTGGCGCCGACGTGCTGATCGCGACACCCGGCCGTCTGCTCGATCACCGCGAGCGCGGCAAGCTGTTGCTCAACGGCGTCGAGATCCTCGTCATCGACGAAGCGGACCGCATGCTCGACATGGGCTTCATTCCCGACATCGAGCGCATCTGCGAAATGATCCCGTTCACCAGGCAGACGCTGTTCTTTTCGGCGACGATGCCGCCCGAAATCACCAAGCTCACCGAAAAGTTCCTGCATGCGCCGATACGAGTCGAGGTCTCGAAGGCCGCGTCCGCAGCGACCAACATCACCCAACGGCTGGTCAAATCAGGCTCCAAGCCATGGGACAAGCGCGAGACGCTGCGCAATTTGATCAAGGCCGAAGACGCCGAACTGAAGAACGCCATCATCTTCTGCAACCGCAAGGTCGAAGTGTCGGAGCTGTTCCGCTCGCTGCTGAAGCATGATTTCGACGCCGGTGCGCTGCATGGCGACATGGACCAGCGCGCGCGCATGCAGATGCTGGCCAATTTCCGCGACGGCAAGCTGCGCTACCTCGTCGCTTCCGACGTTGCCGCGCGCGGCCTCGACATCCCCGATGTCAGCCATGTCTTCAACTATGACGTGCCGATCCACGCCGAGGACTATGTCCACCGTATCGGCCGCACCGGACGCGCCGGACGCTCCGGAAAATCCTTCACCATCGCGACCAAATCTGACACCAAATACATCGATGCCATCGAACGTCTGATCGGCAACAAGATCGAGTGGCATGACGGCGACTTGTCGACGGTGGTTGCCAGCGAAGGCGAGGACGATGCTCCGCGCCGTGGCAAGGGCGCGCCGCGCCGTGCCGGCCGCAAGGAAGACGACCGCGGCAGGGAAAAGAGCGGCGAGCGCAAACCGCGCGAACGCCACGCCAAGCGCAGCGAAGATGCCGCACCGGAAACAGTGCGCGAGGATCAGCCGGTGGCCGAGGCCGCAGCCGCCGACATCGGCGAACGGCGTTCGCGCAAGGAAGCGATCCGTTCGGAAAACACCGAGCGCAAATCATCCGATCGCAATGAACAGCGCGCACCCGAACGCGGCGACACCCGGCCGCAGCGTGACAACAGCCGCCCTGCCCGCCAACGCCACCAGGAAGACAATGATTCCACCGTTGGCTTCGGCGACGACATGCCGGCCTTCATGCGGATCGTCGCCAAGGTCTGATCCCGACCGCTTCGAAAGCAAGCAAGCCATCGGGCTTGCCTTCTCGGCAAAGCTCTTTCAGCCTGGCTCGCCCGTTACATCGGCCCAGGCATCATCTTGGTCGGTTTTTCCAGCATCGGAAACTCGGCCTCGTTGCATTTCACGTTCGGGTTCGTCGGGCTGAACATGCCGTTCGGATTGTCCCCGAGCCAGGCATGAAGGTCGTAATGGACGAACTCCTTCGGGATGAGAGGGTAGTGCCCCTCCATAGGCCCCATGAAGGTTTGGCCAAACAGCTTGGGCGGCTCCTTGGTGTCCGGCGTCAGCGGCACCAGCCATTCCACTCCGACCAACTTCAGGCCTTCCTTGGTCGGCTCGTAGATCAGCACGTTCGGCCTCATCGGATCGAGCTTCTGGCCGACACTCGGGACATTGACGAAGTGGATGCCCATGGCGCCCTTCGGGTAGTCCATCGCGCCCGGTATCTTTTCTCCGCTGTAGTGGACGCAGCCGACGGTCGACAGATAGAGGTCGCGGACGGCAGCGGTGTAATCCTCATATTTGGCGAGCGACTTCTTCAAGGCTTCGATGTCGGCCTTGTTGGCGTCCTCGGCGCGAGCCGAAGCAACGTTCAGCCACGCGCCTACCAAACCTGTCAAAACGAGGACGCCGCAGCGCCCAAGGCTGGCTGTTCTTGTCATGCATTCCTCCCAGATTTCTGATCTGGCCGTGCAGACCGAGGCGGAAAAATGCTGATTGCGCGGCCAGTGACACCGCCTCATCCCCTCAGGAACAGCGATGATGCTATTCCTTTCCATAGCTGCGGGAAAGATACATTTTAGCAACAGCTAATTCAACAATGCTACATCCGCTCAAACAAAAACGGCCCCCATGGGAGCCGTTTCGCATTGGTTTGCCGTACAAATCAGGTGAGCGGCGAAAGCTGGATCTCGACGCGGCGGTTTTGGGCGCGACCTTCGGCCGTGGCATTGGACGCGACCGGGCGCGTCTTGCCGAAGCCGGTGACTGCGAAGCGCCGCTGATCCACGCCCTGACCGGACAGATAGTTCGCCACCGCCAAAGCACGACGCTGCGACAGATCGAAATTGTGCTGGTCGCCACCGGTCGAATCGGTGTGGCCGAACACGTCGACCGTGGTCTGCTTGAACTTCTTCAGCACCAGCGCGACAGAGTTTAGGACCTGGTAGAAGCCGGGCTTCACCGCATCCTGATCCGAGTTGAAGGTGATGTCGGACGGCATGTTGAGGATGATCTGGTCGCCGCTGCGGGTGACACTGACACCGGTGCCCTCGAGCTGCCGGCGCAGTTCGGCCTCGTTCTGGTCCATGGTGGCGCCGATGGCGCCGCCGGCCAGCGCGTTGCGGCGGTCATTGCCGCCGGCAAGCAGGCCAAGGCTTGCACCCGCCAGAGCACCAAGGCCGGCGCCTGCCGCCGTGTTGGAAATCTTCTGGTCGCCCGTATACGGATCGGTGGTGGTGCAGGCGCTCACGAGCACAGCCGTCGCCACGACGACGAGCACAGTCTTTTTCATAGGATCGTCCCTCTCCAAGTCACGCCTTGCGGTGGCGCCAAATCAGCCCTTCCCGCGACTTGTACCACGAATTGCGGCGAAAAGCGGAACGGCAAAAGCGCCGCTCACGGCTTTTCCCGAGGGACCGATACACAGTGATAGCGCCGCATCGCCGGGCCGCAATCGTTCGGATCAGGCTACCAGAGGTTCTTGCCGTCTATGACAACAACTTCGACCTTGTCGATATCGTAATCGTCGAACAGCCGCGAGTTGACGCTGATCTTGGGATTGTCGAAATCCGGCTCGCCGGTCGACCAGTCCGGCGTTTCGGTAAAGGTGCCGCAGCCGCAGGTGGCGCAAAAACCGTGCTTTACGGTTTTCGATCCCCAGCGGTAGAAAGAGACGCTCTCCATCGGGCTGGTGAGCTTGAATTGCGAAGGCACGTAGTAGGCCCAGAGCGAGCCGCGTTTCGAGCAGAAAGAACAGGTGCATTGCGTCACCGTCTGCGGTGCCTGCGAAACCTCGAATGTCGTCGCCTTGCAATGACAGCTTGCCTTGATGGTCATCAACGAACTCCTCCTGTCGCCCGCCGCCCTGTGCGGCAAAGGCAGCATAAAGAGGTGCTCCTGACAACTGTCTGTCGGCAGGCATCACCCGAACCGCGCAAACCGGCCTGCGGCCCCGGTCACACGCGACCGCGGACGTCCGACCACCATCCTGTCGTCAATAAGAGCGCGGCGGCACGAACAGGCAGATTGTCTTGCCGGCGTCGAGGCCCGCTTGGTGCGCACACCAATGGAACTCGCCGTCCGGGCTGTCCTTGACACGCTTGTCGGTCATTGGAACGATCTCACCCGTTCCGGCGATGACATAGCCCTCGGGTTTCTCCAGCACTTCGCCTGTATGGGTCGTGCGACAATCATAGTTGGCGCAGCATGCGAACGGATAACTCCAGCCCTGTGGCTTTGCCGCCGTGGGTGTGGCGTCATGCGCGAAGGCGGGTGCCGTCAGCATTGCCATCGCGCCGATCGCGAACAGGGAAAACAAAAGTCGGCCAGCCGGTTGAACGGCATTGGCCGATCTGAGTGTGGCAGCAGACATGACGCGTTCCTTTCAAACGAGCTCAAGCGTTTCGCTTGCCCGTTCCCGGAACGTATCTTCCCAGTGGCCGGATCGTCGGGTCGCAGATATGCCGCGTCCGGCCATAAATGCTTTTTCTCTCCCAGCGTTTGGATGCTGGGCTGATTCCTTGGTCGGCGCAAGAAGATGCATTCCCGACGTCGTTCTATAAACGTCAGGTATCCGCTACCGCCGACGAGATGAGGCCAAGGTCAATTCCCGGCAAACGGGCCTCGAATAAACGGAATTGGCCCGCTGTGGTTCCAGCCTATTGCTGGTCAGAGCCGGCAATCACGTGCTCTTGATGCTGCGGCAGGTCATCGGTGATGGTGAACCAGCCCGCCTTCGAACCGACGAAGATGTGCTCGGTCGGGCGGATGGACGGGTCGTTGACGAGCGTTCCCATGGCGACATGGACGTAGGCGCCGTCGCGCACCAGCGAATAAAGCAAGGAGCCGCACCGGCCGCAATGCGCGTTATGGCCGCTTTCGTCGCCAAAGATCAGGAGCTTGTCCCCGCCTTCGGTGAGGACAAGCTTTTCACGCTCGATACCGGCGAAAGGCTTGAAGGCCGAACCGGTGGTGCGCCGACAGTCCGAACAATGGCAATTCGCGGCATAGAGGAATTCGTCGGCGACCTCGTAGTGAACCGCGCCGCAAAAGCACTTTCCGGTGAGCTTGCTCGCCAATCCTCTCCTCCGTCGCTGCGGTGCGCAGGGATATGTTCAGATTGAGGTCAGGCTAGCCTCACCTGAACATGGACATATCCTAATCCAGGTCTGCTACGGCTTCGCCCGCACCGCCTTCGATGCGCTGCGACAACGAGGCTTCCATGAAATCGTCGAGGTCGCCATCGAGCACGCTCGACGGGCTGGTGCTCTCGACGCCGGTGCGGAGATCCTTCACCAGCTGGTAGGGCTGCAGCACATAGGAGCGTATCTGGTGACCCCAGCCTATATCGCTCTTCGACGCTTCGGTGGCGTTTGCAACCGCCTCGCGCTTCTTCAGCTCTTCCTCGTAAAGGCGCGAGCGCAGCATCTCCCAGGCCTTGGCCTTGTTCTTGTGCTGCGAACGTTCGGCCTGGCAGGCAACCGCAATGCCGGTGGCCAGATGCGTGATGCGCACCGCCGAATCGGTGGTGTTGACGTGCTGGCCGCCCGAGCCGGACGAGCGATAAGTATCGATGCGGACATCCGATTCCGAGACGTCGATCTCGATCGTGTCGTCGATGACCGGATAGACCCAGACGCTGGCGAAGGACGTATGCCGGCGCGCATTGCTGTCATAGGGCGAAATACGCACCAGGCGATGAACGCCCGATTCCGTCTTCATCCAGCCATAGGCATTGTGGCCTTTGATCATCAACGTGGCCGACTTGATGCCGGCCTCTTCGCCGTCATGCATTTCCAGCACTTCGACCTTGAAGCGACGGCGCTCGGCCCAGCGCGTGTACATGCGCAGCAGCATCGAGGCCCAGTCCTGGCTTTCGGTGCCGCCGGCACCGGCATGGATTTCGAGATAGGTGTCGTTGGAATCTGCTTCACCCGACAGCAGCGTCTCGACCTGGCGGGCCTTCGCTTCGCCTTGCATCGAGCGGATCGCGGCTTCGGCCTCGGCAATGACCCCCTCGTCGCGCTCTTCCTCGCCGAGCTGGATCAGGCCGATATTGTCTTCCAGCGCCTGCGTCAGACCTTTCACCGAGGCGATGCCCTCTTCGAGGCCCTGGCGCTCGCGCATCAGCTTCTGCGCTTCCAGCGGCTCGTTCCAGAGGCTGGCGTCCTCGGCGCGCACATTGAGGTATTCAAGCCGCTTTATGGCCTGATCCCAGTCAAAGATGCCTCCTCAGCAGGGTTATCGCCTGCCTGATCTCGTCGACAATATTCTGCGTTTCCGCGCGCATGGCTGGCTGTTCTGTCCTGTTTGCTGAAGTCGGTCGGCGCGATACATAGGCAGGCCGCCGCCGGCTGTAAAGCAAAATGGGCTGGCGCCAAGGCCAGCCCATCCGCTCATGAAAATCGTCAGTAGAGGCCGCCGCCGCCGGACTGGATGGCCTGGTTGGCCTGCGGTGACAACGCGCCACCGGTGGCATTGGAGCCGTCGGCGCCCATGCCGATGACCCAATAGCTGTCGGCGGGACCGGTACCCGGCTTGAAGGCTTCGATGATGGTGCCCGGATCGCCCGATGCGGCACGCATGCCGGTCTTGCGGTTGATGGCGACAAGGTTCATGCCTTCGGGCACCTTGAAGTCGACATTGGGCGTGCCGTCCAGCGCCACCCGCATGAAGTCCTTGAAGATCGGGGCCGCGAGGCCGCCACCGGTGGCGCCATGGCCGAGTCCGCGCGGCGTGTCGTAGCCCATGTAGAGGCCGACGACGAGGTTGGGCGTGTAACCGATGAACCAGGCATCCTTTTCGTCGTTGGTCGTTCCGGTCTTGCCGGCGATGTGACGGCCGAGTTCACTGATGGTGGCGCCGGTGCCGCGCTGCACGACACCTTCCATCATCGAGGTGATCTGGTAGGCCGTCATCGGATCGAGCACCTGCTCGGAATTGTCGACGAGTTCCGGCTCCGGCTGGTTCTGCCATTCGGGCGCATTGCAGCCCTGGCAGCCACGTTCGTCCTGCTTGAACACCGTCTTGCCGTAGCGGTCCTGGATGCGGTCGATGAGCGACGGTTTGATCGACTTGCCGCCATTGGCCATGATCGAATAGGCCGACACCATGCGCATCACGGTGGTTTCGCCGGAACCCAGCGCCATCGGCAGATAGGGTGCCAGATGGTCGTAGACACCGAAGCGCTCGGCATATTCGACGACCAGCTTCATGCCCATGTCATTGGCAAGCCGCACCGTCATCAGGTTGCGCGACTTCTCGATGCCGGAGCGCAGGGTGGCCGGACCGGCGACGGTGCCGTCATAGTTCTTGGGCGTCCAGCTCGTGTTGCCGCTCTGGATCGTGATCGGCCCGTCCATGATCACCGAGGCCGGCGTATAGCCATTGTCGAGCGCTGCCGAATAGACGATCGGCTTGAACGAGGAACCCGGCTGGCGCATGGCTTGCGTGGCGCGGTTGAATTCGGACTGCGCATAGGAGAAGCCGCCGACCATGGCCAGCACGCGGCCGGTGTGCGGATCCATGGCGATCAGGCCGCCCTCCACTTCCGGCACCTGGCGCAGGCTATAGGTGCCGTCGGCACCATCGTTTTTCTGCACGAAGATGACGTCGCCCGGCTTCAGCACCTCCGCCGGCGACTTGGCCTTGACGGTCTTGCCGGCAACCACATGGCGCATGGCAAAACCCATGTCCTCCTTGCTGACGGTGCCTTCGACCCGCTCCTTGACGATCTCGCCCGACGCCTGCCGTGCGGGCTGCAGGCCGATCGACAGCCCGGTCGCCGAACTGTCGAGGACGACGGCGAGCGACCATTCGGGAACATCCTCCAGCCCCTTCACGGCGCCAAGCGGCACGCCCCAGTCGCCCGACACGTCGATCGATGTCACCGGCCCGCGATAGCCGCGCAGCGTGTCGTATTTCATCAACCCGTTCTGCATCGATTTGCGGGCAATGAGCTGGATCTTCGGATCGAGCGTGGTGCGGACGGAGAGGCCGCCTTCGTAGAGCGCATTCTCGCCGTAGCGGGCGATGATCTGGCGGCGCACCTCTTCGGTGAAGTACTCGCCGGCGAACAGATAGGTGCCGCTGCGGCGCGGCGTCACGCCCAACGGCTCGGCCTTGGCCTTGTTGCCTTCCTCACGCGTGACGTAGCCGTTCTCGACCATCTGGTCGATGACCCAGTTGCGGCGCTCGATCGCGCGATCGGCATGCTTGAAAGGGTGGTAGTTGTTCGGCCCCTTGGGCAGCGAAGCCAGGTAGGCGGCCTCGGCCACCGACAGTTCGTTGACCGACTTGTCGAAATAGGTCAGCGCCGCACCGGCGACGCCATAGGCGCCGAAGCCGAAGAAGATTTCGTTGAGGTAGAGTTCGAGAATGCGATCCTTGGGATAGGCCTGCTCGATGCGGAAGGCGAGGATCATCTCCTTGATCTTGCGCTCGTAGGTCTGGTCCGAGGACAGCAGGAAGTTCTTCGCCACCTGCTGGGTGATCGTCGAGGCGCCGACCTGACGCCGACCCGAGCCGAGATTCTGCAGGTTGACGATGATGGCGCGGCCGAGGCCGGTCACATCGATGCCCGGGTGATTGTAGAAATTCTTGTCTTCGGCCGACAGGAAGGCCGCCTTGACGCGGTCCGGTATGGCCTGGATCGGCAGATACAGGCGCCGTTCGCGCGCGTATTCGGCCATCAGCGCGCCGTCAGACGCATGGATGCGGGTGGTCACCGGCGGCTCGTATTTGGCCAGCACCTCGTAATCGGGCAGATCCTTCGACAAATGGCCGATGTAGATGGCAACGCCCGCCGCGACCAGAAGGGCCAGCGTCGTGCCGATGCCGAAAAAATAGCCAATGAGACGAATCATACCCGCTCCAGTCCTTGGTTCGGGAATTTCCTAAACGAAGCCGCCTTTCGCGCAAGCTTTCGAGCCGGTCCCAATCCGTAATCGAAAACCCTTGTCGCCGCCATGTGGACAAAATACGGCAATGCCTGATTTCGCGGTCGCGAGCCGGAAATAAAAAGCATTGGGTGTTGTCGTCGCGCAACGCCGCCTCTGGTTGCAGGCGCCGCCGGTCATGTCAACCTCCGGTTCCCGGTCCGGCCTTGGCCGACGCGAACAGCGCGACGGCGTTGGTTATACTCTGGGCCGCCTTGCCGCGCCAGTCGGCGTTGAGCAACTGCGCCTCGTCCTTGGCGTTCGAGAGATAACCGAGTTCGACCAGCACCGACGGCACGTCGGGTGCCTTGAGCACCTTGAAGCCCGCCGAACGCTGCGGATTGTTGATGAGGCCGACGCTGGTCGACAACTGGCCAACCAGCGTGTGGGCGAAACTCATCGAGAAATTGTGCGTTTCGCGGCGGATCAGGTCGATCAGGATGTCGGTGACTTCCTTGTTGTCGTTCTTGATTTCCATGCCGGCGAACTGATCGGAGAGGTTTTCTCGGTCGGCGAGCGCCTGCGCCTCGGGGTCCGAAGCCTTGTCGGAGACGGTGTAGACGGTGGCGCCGCGAATGCCCTTGACGCTGATCGTGTCGGCATGGATCGAAATAAGCAGGTCGGCCTCATGCTGACGGGCGATGCGCACGCGGTCATCAAGACGCAGGAATTCGTCTGTGTCGCGCGTCATGAACACATCATAATTGCCAACGGCTGCGAGTTTGTCGCGCAGCTCCGTGGCGAAGGCCAGCGTGACATTCTTCTCGATGGTGCCGTTCAGGCCCTCGGCACCGCCGTCGATGCCGCCATGGCCGGGATCGATGACGACGGTGAACCGATGACCCGGATTGGAAACCGGTCCGGTGCCGACCCGCCCTCCCTTGTCGGTCGAAACGGTCGATCCGGTGGTCAGCGCCTGATTGGCCAGCGCCACATCGAACTCGCGCTCGGATGCCGCCGACATGTCGATGGCAATGCGGTAGCCGGTTCCGTCCTCGTTCTTGAGCACGTCGAGCTTGTCGACGGCAAAGGGACCCTTGCCGGTGAGGATCAGCCGCGAAACGCCCTCGCTAAGCGCGCCCAGACGCACGCCCTTGACCAGGCCCCGCGCCTTCAAATCCTTGGCATCAACGGCGAATCTCGTATTCGCGAGATCGATGACAAGACGGTTGGGACCGCGCAGCAGGAACCATTTGATATCGGGTTCGCGATCGAAGTCCATGACGATGCGCATCTTGGTGGCATCGCCGGCCATCTTGTAACCTTTTGCCACGAGCGGAGCGTCGGCGGCATTGGCTTTTGAGGACAAGGCAGATGAGACCGCCAGCAGCAGCAAGAGGGCGAAAGCGGCCAGGATCCGGCCGCCGACACGACATCCCTTGTCTGTGAAGTCCGCCAATCCCATCTCTCTTCCAGTCGCTCCCGGTTTGGCGCCCGGCGCCGGTCGTTTCGTCGAAATGCCGGTTAGGCCGCGAACTCGATTAACGATTGGTATCCAGAGAAGGTTAACCAAGCCTTTTCACGCAAGGGCCGCAAGCCTGGCTTACGCTACGGAACGGCTTTTTGCCGGCATCGGAAATCGGGGTTGCCTTCCACCCCGCCAAATCATAAAAGCGATGGTGGATCACTGCAATCCTGGAACCGCCCTCCTCCGCAGCTTCTTGCTACAGGGTCAGACGTAAAGGCGGCTCCTTTCGCTTTAGGCGAAAAGGGTTCAGGTGATCGCGACGAATTTCGCAGGCGTGCTCCCGTGGCGGGGGAATCGCCTGCGTGAGGAAAACGGCCGGGTTTGTTCCCGTGCCGGCTCTGTATGAGCAAACAAGCTGGTCCGGTTCGTCCGGGCTTTGGTTCAAAAGGTTCTGTTGGTGACGATGGCTTCAAGCGCAATCATGGAAAGGTCCGCATCAAACCGCGCCATTATGGCTGCGGGCGGCACCGCCATGGCGCTCAAGCGGCGGCCGACGGACGTTCAAATATCCGGCACCCACATCCCAGGCACGCAGCAGCAGGCTTTGCCTCGCAAGCTGCGGCTGACGGCTGCCGGGGGGAAACGAAATAATGCCCAACAAAATGCTGATAGACGCCTCCCACCCGGAGGAAACACGCGTTGTCGTCATACGCGGTAACCGTATTGAAGAATTCGACTTTGAATCCCAGGACAAGAAGCAGCTCAAAGGAAACATCTACCTAGCCCGCGTAACGCGCGTAGAGCCCTCCCTTCAGGCAGCCTTTGTCGAATATGGCGGCAACCGTCACGGTTTTCTCGCCTTCAGTGAAATTCACCCCGACTATTACCAGATTCCGGTCGCCGATCGTCAGGCACTGCTGCGCGCGGAAGCGCAGGAGGCTGAGGACGAAGAGAACGAGGACGGCGACGGCGATGATCGCCAGAGCCGCGATCGCGGACGGCGCGGCCGCAGGCGCGGCGGCAAGCCCCGCGACCGGGGCGAGCACAAGCGTGATGCTGCCGATTCCGGCGAGGCAAGCGACACTGCCGACGAGGCGGAAGAGGGCGCCGACGCTGGTTTCGAGGAGATCTCGCACACGTCCGAGATCATCGAACATGCGGCCGATGCGTCCGAACATGCCGATGCGTCCGAACATGGCCAGGATTCCGCCGAGCAGGACGAAGGCGAAACCCGCGAAGGCGGTCCGACGTCGATCGCCGCCTCGGTCGAGGCCGATGTGATTTCCGAAGCCGTTCCGCAGGCCGAACAAGGCAGCGAGGCGACCTCCGGCGACAATGATCGCGGCATGCTGGAAGAAGTGCAGTCCTCGCATCCGGACGATCACGAGGTCGAATCGGTCGGCGCCGAGGACGCGCTGGAAGAAGTGCGCAACCGCCGCAAGCCGGTGCGCCGCCAGTACAAGATCCAGGAAGTGATCAAGCGCCGGCAGATCCTCTTGGTGCAGGTCGTCAAGGAAGAGCGCGGCAACAAGGGTGCGGCACTGACCACCTATCTGTCGCTTGCCGGCCGCTATTCGGTGCTGATGCCGAACACGGCGCGTGGCGGCGGCATTTCGCGCAAGATCACCAGCGCGGTCGACCGCAAGCGGCTGAAGGAGGTCGTTGCCGATCTCGAAGTGCCGCAGGGCATGGGCGTGATCCTGCGCACCGCCGGCGAGAGCCGCACCAAGGCCGAGATCAAGCGCGATTACGAATATCTGATGCGGCTTTGGGAAAATGTCCGCAATCTCACCTTACAGTCCACGGCCCCTGCCCTGGTCTACGAGGAAGGCAGCCTGATCAAGCGCTCGGTGCGCGACCTCTACAACAAGGATATCGACGAGATTCTTGTCTCCGGCGAGGAAGGCTATCGCGAGGCCAAGGACTTCATGCGCATGCTGATGCCGAGCCACGCCAAGGTGGTTCAGCCGTTCCGCGACACGACGCCGATCTTCGTGCGCAACGGCATCGAGGCACAGCTCGACCGCATGCTGCAGCCGCAGGTGACGCTGAAGAGCGGCGGCTACATCATCATCAACCAGACCGAGGCGCTGGTTGCCATCGATGTGAATTCGGGCCGCTCCACCAAGGAGCACTCGATCGAGGACACCGCGCTCCACACCAATCTGGAAGCGGCCGAGGAAGTCGCGCGTCAGCTCAGGCTGCGCGACCTTGCCGGCCTGATCGTCATCGACTTCATCGACATGGAGGAGAACCGCAACAACCGCTCCGTCGAGAAGCGGCTGAAGGATCACCTCAAGAACGATCGTGCGCGCATCCAGGTCGGCCGTATCTCGCATTTCGGCCTGATGGAGATGTCACGCCAGCGCATCCGCGCCAGCGTGCTGGAATCGACCATGAAGCCCTGCCCCCATTGCGGCGGCACCGGCCACGTACGCTCCGATTCGTCGGTCGCGCTGATGGTGGTGCGGGCGATTGAGGAATTCCTGCTCAAGGATTCCCGCAGCCACATCACGGTGCGGACGCCGGCGGCGACCGCACTCTACGTGCTCAATCACAAGCGCGGCACGCTGGTGGAACTCGAAAGCCGCTTCGGGCTGACGATCACCGTCGAGGCCGACGATTCGGTGGGTTCGCAGCACTATGCGATCTTCCGCGGCGCGCTGGCTGAAAAGCCGGAAGGCTTCGTCGAGGCGCGCAGCTTCCCGGCCTATGTCGAGCCGGAAGAGCCCGAGGACGAGATTGTCGTCGTCGAGGAAGATGACGAGGCGCCGGTGCAGGCCGAACAGCCGCGCCAGCAGCCGCAGCAACAACCCCGACCTGCTACCGCCGGTGGCGAGGAAGGCGAAGGCCGCGACCGCAAGCGCCGCAAGCGCCGGCGTCGGCGCGGCGGCAAGGATCGCGATCGCGAACATGGCGCCCCGGCGGACGGTGCTTCCGTCTCGGCTCCGGCCAGCGAATTTTCGGACCCGGACTCGGCCGCCAGCGATGGCGACACGGAAGCGGACGACAACGCCCCTGTCGGTGTTGCCGAAACGTCTGAGACAGCTGAAGCTTCGGACGAAGGCCAGGGCAAGAAGCGCCGGCGCGGCAAGCGCGGCGGCAAGCGCAACCGTCGCGAAGACGGTGAAGGCGAGGCTGAGGCAAGTGCTGGCGAAACAGCAGACGCTTCTGAAGGCGAAGTCCGGGCAACCGAGGTGATCGCCAGCGAGCCGGTCGTTGCTGCACCAGCCGAAGAGCCGGTGGCGCTTGCCCCGGCAAATGACGACGCGCCGGCCACGGAGAAGCCGAAGAAGCCACGTCGCGCGGCCAAGCCAAAGAAGGCCGCGGCCGAAATTGTCGCCGATGAGCCGGCTGCGGAGGTGGAAGCACCGGTCGACACGCCGGTCACCGCATCCGACGAGGCAGCCATCGCTTCTGTCGAGGAGGCACCGAAGGCCCGCCCGTCGCGGCGCAAGCCGGCGGCGAATGCGCCGGTCGAGCCGGTCGTGTCTTCCATCGTCGCGGAAGAGCCCGCGGCCAAGGCCGAGGACAAGACCGAGGACAAGCCGAAGCGCGGCGGCTGGTGGCAGCGGAAGGGCTTTTTCTAAGCCTTTCAATCGCATGAGCTAGTTCTTTGACAAAAAATCCC
>NZ_RZTE01000035.1:42478-60820 GCF_003997415.1 Mesorhizobium sp. M7A.F.Ca.MR.245.00.0.0
GATTTTCTTATCTGGCGTTATGCTGGATCGCGAAAGGCTAAAACGCTTCTTTGATTCCAAGCATGTCGTTGTCCCAAAACCGCTGCGGACTTTTGGGTGACATGCATCACGGCGCGAAGATCGACCAGTTCATCATCCTGGCCAGCTTTTCCAGCGCGATCGACCCCAGCTTGGAGTTGCCGTTGGCATTGAGGCCCGGCGACCAGACGGCAAGCGACGCCACGCCCGGCACGATGCCCAATATACCGCCGCCGACGCCGCTCTTGCCGGGGATGCCGACGCGGAAGGCGAAATCGCCGGAGCCGTCATAATGGCCGCAGGTCAGCATCATGGCGCCGATGCGGCGTGCCCGTTCGGCCGACACCACGGAATGCCCGGTCGCCGGGTTCTTGCCGCCATTGGCGAGGAAGCGGCCGGCGAGCGCCAGTTGCCGGCAACTCATGGCGATGGCGCAGTGGTGGAAGTAGACGCCCAGCGCCAGTTCCGGCGCATGGTGGAGATTGCCGAAGGATTTCATATAGTTGGCGAGTGCGAAGTTGCGGTAGCCGGTGGCCCGTTCGGATGCTGCGACCTCGCGGTCGATGATGATGGTCTCGTCGTCGGCGAGGAACTGGATGAAGCGCAGGATCTCGCCGATCGCCTCGCGCGGCTGGTGGCCCGCAAGCAGGATGTCGGAAATGACGATGGCGCCGGCATTGATGAACGGATTGCGCGGAATGCCGTTCTCATGCTCGAGTTGCACGATCGAGTTGAATGGATTGCCTGACGGTTCGCGGCCGACCCGCTGCCACAGCGCGTCGCCGACATTGCCGAGCGCCAGTGTCAGGGTGAACACTTTCGAGATGCTCTGGATGGAAAAGGCCTGGTCGGCGTCCCCCGCCGTCAGCACGTGGCCGTCATTGGTGACCGCTGCGATGCCGAATTTCTTCGGATCGACCTTGCCCAACTGCGGAATGTAGGAAGCGACGTCACCGCGATCGGTGCGATCGGCCATTTCGGCAGCGACTTCGGCCAATGCCTGATCAAGTTTGGAGGCCTGATCAAGTTTGTGGGCCTGATCGAGTTCCGGCATGGCGCTACCTCAACCAGCGTTCGATGCGCGCCATTGCCTCGACCAAGTCGTCGTGGCTGCCGGCATAGGAGAAACGCATGGTCCGGTGCCCGGCCTGAGTGTCGAAGTCTTGGCCGGGTGTTGCCGCGACATGCGCCTCGGCCAGCATCTTGCGCGCGAAGGCCATGCTGTCATTGGTATGCCCGGTGACGTCACAAAAGGCATAGAAGGCGCCGTCCATGGGCGCCGCCAGCGGAAAGCCGAGTTCCGGGAGGCGTTTCATCAAAAGCTCGCGATTCCAGGCATAGCGGCCTTTTACCGCCTCCAGTTCCTCGGTCGCCCTGAACGCTTCGATCGCCGCGATCTGCGACAGTTCCGGCGGCGAGATATAGAGGCTCTGGGCGACGCGCTCGACCGGCCGCACCAGCTCTTGCGGCAGCACCATCCAGCCGATGCGCCAGCCGGTCATGCAGTAATATTTGGAGAAGGAGTTGATCACGGTCACGTCGCCTCCATAGGCAAGCGCCGTGGTGTCGGGGGCGGCATAGGCGAGCCGGTGATAGATTTCGTCGGAGATGACGGCGATGCCGAGGTCTTGTGCCGTCCTCACCAGGGCCGCCAGTTCATCGGCCGGTATGACCGCGCCGGTTGGATTGGCGGGACTGGCGAAGAGAACGCCTTTCAGCGGCTTTTCACGATGCGCGGTCTCGAGATGGCCGGCATGCAGGTAGGCGGCGTCGCCGAGCTCGATCTCGACCACCTCGATGCCGAGCGCGGCCATGATGTTGCGATAGGCGGGATAGCCGGGTGCCGCGATGGCGACGCGGTCACCCCCGTCGAACATCGCCAGGAAGGCAAGGTTGAAGGCGGCCGACGATCCAGTGGTCACCGCGATCCGGCCGGGCTCGATATCAAGCCCGTAGTGATCGGCGTAGTGTCCGGCGATCGCCTTGCGCAAACCTGCCAGTCCTAGCGCGTCGGTGTAGCCGATGCGTCCGTCCTGCAGCGCCTTGGCGGCTGCGGCGCGAACCAGAACCGGTGCGGGATCGGAGGGCTGGCCGACGGCCATCGAAACAACCGGCACGCCCTGGGACTTCAGCCGGTTTGCCTCTGCCAGAATGTCCATCGCATGGAAGGGCTCGACATTGCCACGACGTGAGAGCGAAACGACCATTTGACCAGTATTCCCGATGACTGACGGCGCCAGGCACTGGCGCATGTGCCGCACAAATGCCCGATTGATGTGAGGATCACAAGTTGAGGAAGTTTCCGGCGCCGACTTTTCATCTTTCGCCCGCTCGTCTACCAGTGGAGCCATCATGTTGAGCCGACCCAGATCGACGATTGCCCAGGCAGCGCGCGTCTTCGCGACGCTTTCGCTTGGCGTTGCCGTTGCAATGGCGAGTTCGGTCAGCGCCTTTGCCCAGAACGTGCCGGTGGTGCGCGACGCCGAGATCGAGGCGCTGGTTCGCGATTACGCGCGGCCGATCTTCAGGGCGGCTGGCCTGGCGAATGACGGCATCGACATCGTTCTGGTCAACGACCAGAGTTTCAATGCTTTCGTCACCGGGCGCCGGCTGTTCATCAACACCGGCGCGCTGATGACGGCCGAAACGCCCAACGAGATCATCGGCGTCATTGCCCACGAAGCCGGTCATATCGCCGGCGGCCACCAGCAGAAACTCCGCGACCAGCTTGAACGCGCCAAGACGATGGCCATCATCGCGACGCTGCTGGGTGCCGGTGCCATGGTCGCCGGCGCGACAACCAATAGCCGCGGCCTTGCCGGTGCGGGCGTGGGCGTGGCCGCCGGCGGCGGCGAGATGGCACAGCGCAGCATCCTCGCCTACCAGCGCACCGAGGAGATGACGGCCGACCGCTCGGCGATCACCTATCTCAACGCCACCGGCCAGTCCGGCATGGGCATGCTGAAGACGTTTCACCGCTTCCAGACTGCGCTGTCGCTCTCGGGCGCGCAAGTCGATCCCTACCGGATCAGCCATCCGATGCCGCGGGATCGTATCTCCAATCTCGAAGTGCTGGTGAAACAGAGCCCCAATGTCGACAGGCCGGACCCGCCCGCGCTGCAGCAGCGCCATGACATGGTGCGGGTGAAGATCGCCGTCTACATGGAAGGCCAGGCGGCTGCGTCGCGGCTGATGCGAAAGATGCAAGGGACCCTCGCCGCGCTATATGGCGACGCCCAGTCGACCTACCTGTTCGGCAACATCGCCGCCGCGCTCGCGAAGACCAATGCACTGATCAAGGCGCAGCCCAAGAACGCTTACTTCCAGGAACTGCGCGGCGACATCCTGATGAAGGCAAACAAACCCAAGGAAGCCGCGGACGCCTACGCCAAGGCGGTCAGCCTCGATTCGGCGCGGTCCGGTCTGCTGCCGGTGTCCATGGGCCAGGCGCTGATGGCCGTCGGCACGCCCGACTCTCTGAAAAAAGCCGTCGTGCAGATCAACAACGGCCTCGGGCGCGACAAGGAAAATTCAGCCGGGTATCGCTATCTGGCACAGGCCTACGGTGAGTTGGGTGACATACCGGGCGCCGAACTTGCCACCGCCGAAAGCCATTTCTATTCCGGCAACTACAAGGATGCGAAGATTTTCGCCATGCGGGCGCAGCAGCAGATGAAACGCGGCGAGCCGCGCTGGCTTCGCGCCCAGGATATCATAAACTACAAGCCGTCAACCAAGATCAAGTGAACCTTCCGGCCGCGCGCCACGACATAGCCAGACCGGAAAACAGGTAGAAGGAACAGGAACGATGAAAAAGGCACTGCTGCTGGGCACCACGGGGGTTGCGGTCGCCCTGGCCATGCTGGCTTTCGGATTCGTTGCCGGAAACCCGCAGATCGCCAAGGCCGGCACCGCACAGCCGGTCGAGACCGCGGCGGCCGATACCAAGATCGACCGCACCGAGGTCGAAGGCATCATCCGCGACTATTTGTTGAAAAACCCGGAAGTCCTCCTGGAGGTCCAGGACGCGCTTGAGGCCAAGCAGAAGGAAGAGCAGCGCATCGCTCATCTCGGCGTGATCAAGAATGCCAAGGACCAGATCTTCAACTCCGCCTTCGACGGCGTCGTCGGCAATCCGAACGGCAAGGTCACCATCGTCGAGTTCTACGACTACAATTGCGGCTTCTGCAAACGCGCCATGGACGACATGCAGGCGCTGACCAAGACCGATCCGGACCTGCGTTTCGTGCTCAAGGAATTCCCCATCCTCGGACCGGAATCGCAGAAGGCGAGCGTGGTCTCGATGGCCTTTCACCTGATGCACCCGGAAAAGTACGGCGAGTTCCACAATGCGTTGCTCGGCGGCCAGGGACGCGCCACCGAGGCGTCGGCAATCAAGGTCGCGCTGTCGCTCGGCGCCGACGAAGCGGCGCTGCGCGAGAAGATGAAGGACCCGACAATCAACGAGGCCCTCGCCAAGACCTACGATCTTGCCAACAAGCTGGCGATCACCGGAACGCCGTCCTATGTCATCGGCAACGAGGTGGTGTTCGGAGCACTCGGGCAGGAAGTGCTGACAGAAAAGATCGAGGCGGCGAAAGCCGCGCTCTGATCTTGCTCGCCAGCTATTTCTCACGGGCACATTTCCGCCTGTTGTGGACAGTGAAAGAACGCACTTGTGCTCTTTTCGCGGGCGGCTATGCCCATTATAGAGGGCCCAGCGCGCCGGCTTGATGACGGCGCCGGGAAAGGTCGGCTTTTGAAAACGGTTTTCGTCCTGAACGGTCCCAATCTCAACGCGCTCGGCAAGCGCGAGCCGGGCATCTATGGCGGCAAGACGCTTGCCGCGATCGCCGACGACTGCAAGCAGGCAGGCACGGCGCTGGGGTTCGAGATCGATTTCCGCCAGTCGAACCATGAGGGCGACCTTGTCGACTGGATTCAGGAAGCTGGCGACAAGGCTGTCGGCATCGTCATCAATCCGGGCGCCTACAGCCACACCTCGATTGCCATCCACGACGCCATCCGCGCCGTCGCGCCGTTGCCGGTGGCCGAAGTTCATCTTTCCAACATCCATGCGCGGGAACCATTCCGCCACGTCGCCATGGTCGCGCCGGTCGCCGTCGGCATGATCTGTGGCTTTGGGCCGCTCGGCTATACGCTGGCGCTACAGGCGCTGGCTGCACGCCTATGACCGGCCAACAAACAGAAGGCTCGAAAATGTCGATAAAGAAGACCGGTGTTGACCAGCAACTGATCCGCGATCTGGCGGGCATACTGAACGACACCAATCTCACCGAGATCGAGGTTGAACTGGGCGACCTGAAGGTGCGCGTCTCGCGGCAGGCGCCGGCTGTTCATGCGATCGCAGCGCCGCAGCAGGCCTATGCGCCGGCAGCAGCGCAAGCTGCCTCCGTAGCTCTGCCCGTTGTGGCAGATATTTCCAAGAACGCAGTCACCTCGCCGATGGTCGGCACCGCCTACCTGGCGCCGTCGCCGGACGCCAAGGCGTTCATCGAAGTCGGCCAGAAGGTCAAGGAAGGCCAGACGCTGCTGATCATCGAAGCGATGAAGACGATGAACCAGATCCCCTCGCCGCGCGCCGGTACTGTGACCGCGATCCTGTTCGAGGATTCGCAGCCGGTCGAATATGGCATGCCGCTCGTCGTGATCGAATAGAGCGGGCCTGATGTTTCAGAAGATCCTCATCGCCAATCGCGGCGAAATCGCCCTCCGGGTGCTGCGCGCCTGCAAGGAACTCGGCATCCAGACGGTGGTGGTGCATTCGACCGCCGATGCCGACGCCATGCATGTGCGGCTCGCCGACGAGAGCGTCTGCATCGGTCCGCCGCCATCGCGCGACAGCTATCTCAACATCCATCAGATCGTTGCGGCGTGCGAAATCACCGGCGCCGACGCCGTGCATCCGGGCTACGGCTTCCTGTCGGAGAACGCCAAGTTCGCCGACATACTGGCCGCGCACAACATCACCTTCATCGGTCCGTCCGGCGACCATATCCGCATCATGGGCGACAAGATCGAGGCCAAGCGAACCGCCAAGCGCCTCGGCATTCCGGTTGTGCCCGGTTCGGACGGCGCCGTCACCGACCAGAAGGAAGCCAGGCGCATTGCCGCCGAGATCGGCTATCCCGTGATCATCAAGGCATCGGCCGGCGGTGGCGGACGCGGCATGAAGGTCGCCCTCACCGAGGCTGACCTGGAGATCGCCCTGCAGACGGCGAGCACGGAAGCCGGTGCCGCCTTCGGCGACGATGCCGTCTACATCGAGAAATACCTGGAAAAGCCGCGCCATATCGAAGTCCAGGTGTTTGGTGACGGCTTTGGCCGCGGCGTGCATTTCGGCGAGCGCGACTGTTCCTTGCAGCGCCGCCACCAGAAGGTCTGGGAAGAGGCACCCTCGCCCGCCCTCAACGCCGAAGAGCGCGCCCGTATCGGCGGCATCTGCGCCAAGGCGATCGCCGACCTCGGCTATTCCGGCGCCGGCACGATCGAGTTCCTCTACGAGAATGGCGAGTTCTACTTCATCGAGATGAACACGCGCCTGCAGGTCGAGCATCCGGTGACGGAAGCGATCACCGGCATCGATCTCGTGCACGAGCAGATCCGCGTCGCCTCCGGTGGCGGCCTCTCGGTGAAGCAGGAGGACATCAAGTTCAACGGCCACGCCATCGAATGCCGCATCAACGCCGAGGACCCGCGCACCTTCACCCCCTCGCCGGGCACGATCACCCATTTCCACACACCGGGCGGCCTGGGCATCCGCGTCGATTCCGGCGTTTATTCCGGCTACAAGATCCCGCCATACTATGACAGCCTGATCGGCAAGCTGATCGTGCATGGGCGTAATCGCGTCGAGTGCATGATGCGCCTGCGCCGCGCGCTGGACGAGTTCGTCGTCGACGGTATCAAGACGACGCTGCCGCTGTTTCGCGATCTCGTCGGCAATGCCGACATCGCCAATGGCGATTATGACATCCACTGGCTGGAAAAATACCTGGCCAAGGAAGACTAGCGCGGAGACGCGATGACCCGCCCCTACGCGCCCGGCTATCGCATCCCCACCGACCTTCTGCTCAAGGCATACGCCTCGGGCGTCTTCCCGATGGCCGAAAGTGCCGGCGACCCGGAGGTGTTCTGGGTGCGGCCGGAGACGCGCGGCATCATTCCGCTCGATGGTTTTCACGCGCCGAAAAGCCTCAGGAAAACGATCAGGAAGAACCCCTTCGACATCCGTTTCGATTTCGATTTCGAAGCGACCATCGACGGCTGCGCCGAAAAGCGCGTGGAACGGCGCTCGACCTGGATCAATGCGCCGATCCGCGAAGCCTATGTCGAGTTGCATCGGATAGGCCATTGTCATTCGGTCGAGGCGTGGCGCGAGGACCGGCTGGTCGGCGGCCTCTATGGCGTGTCGCTCGGCCGGGTGTTTTTTGGCGAGAGCATGTTCGCCAGGGAGACAGACGCTTCCAAGACCTGCCTTTTCTATCTCGTCGAGCGCTTGAAGGCACGCGGCTTCGCTCTGCTTGACACCCAGTTCACCACCGAGCACCTCAAGCGCTTCGGCGCGGTCGACGTGCCGCGCGGCAAATATGAAAAGATGCTGGCCGACGCGCTGAAGGGCGAGGCCGTATTCTATCCCTGAAGATTGAGCCTACTTCCCAGTGGCGGCTTCCAATGGCGTCTGCGAATGGAACATCATCTTCCAGCCATTGACGCGATGGACATAGCCGGTGCTGACCAGCGCTGCGTAAGGTTCGCCGTTCTCGCGTGTCGCATGTGCCTCGTAGGTCAGCATGATGATGTCGCTGCCCGGCTCGATAATACCCTTGAGGTCGATTTTCAGGTCGCGCCAGCGGTTGGGCTTGGTTGCGGTCTTGGCGAGATCCGCATTGTCCATCGCCTGTGCCATCTGCGGAAACGCCACCAGGCATTCGGTGTCGACATTGGCCGCATAGTAGGCCGCGTCGCCCGTCCAGAATCCCTTTTCAAGTTCCAGCAACTCTGCCTTGCCGGCCGTGATCCGCTTGCTGTCTGACATCGGAAGATCCTCCCTGCGCATAGATGCGCGCTCATCCGTGCCCCAACGTATGGTGGCAGGGACGGTTCCGGAGGATCAGTTGGTGTCGGTCGTATCGGGGTCCGAAGCGTCCGGCTCCGTCACGCCAGGCTCTGTCACGTCCGGAGCAATCGCGGCTTTCGGTTTGGCCGCGGCGGGCTTGGGCGCCTCGGCTTTGGTCGAGTCTGCCTTGGCGCCATCGGGCGCCGGCACATCCGACTTCTGCTTGCAAGCCTTCAGCCAGACGTCGTAGACGGCATGCTCGACGGCATTGAGGCCGGGGCTTTCGGCAAACATCCAGCCGGTGAAGATGCGGCGGATCTTGCGGTCCAGCGTGATCTCGTCGACCTCGACGAAGGAATCGGTCTTCGGCTCTTCGGTCTGTGGCCGCGAATAGCAGACGCGCGGCGTCACCTGCAAAGCGCCGAACTGCACCGTCTCGTCGATATAGACATCGAAGGTGATGATGCGGCCGGTGATCTTGTCGATACCGGCAAACTCGGCAACGGCATTGGTGACCCGGTCCGCTCCCGCGGGCGGCGCCGGCGCGGGTGCCGCGGGCTCAGGCGAAGCGGCGAAGGCCACGGTGCTGACGGCAAGACCGGCGGCTAGCGCCAGACTGGCCGATATTGAGTAAGAAAAGCTCATGCAAAGATACCGGTGGTTCGCGCCCGGGTGATTCTGTCGATCGCCAAGGCTAGTCGCCGTTTTCTGATCAGCAAGCAGCTAAACACCAATTGTGGCGATAAAGGACCGGCTTGCACCCTGTCGCTACGACCCGGGTGTCCAGGCATCGTAGTCGCCGGTGACCTGCGGGCGGTGCTGATTGGTCAGCACCGAGCCCTTCGGGCGATAGGCCGCCGGGCTGCCGGTCAGATTGGGCTGATGCGGCTTTTGCCAGTCGCGCGGCTTGTAGTCCTCGCTGGACGGCGCGACGTCGACGCGGTGGTGCATCCAGCCGTGCCAGCCGGGCGGTATCGCCGAAGCTTCCGAATAATTGCGGTAGATGACCCAGCGGCGCGTGCGGCCTTCCGAATCGATGCCGCCTTCGTAGTAGAAATTGCCGGTCTCGTCCTGGCCGACCTTCTTGCCATACCGCCAGGTGTGCAGGCGCGTTCCCAGCGTCTGGCTGTTCCACCAGGTGAAAAACTGCGTAAGGAAAGTCTTCATTTCAAAACCCTCGCGCCGGCAGCGCCCGTTTTCCTGCTTATGGCGTCAGGCCTTGCCGAAGGCAAGGCTTTTGCCACGGCGTGCGCGCAAATGGCTTGCCGGAAACTCGACACAAGCCTGTGATCCTGCCGGTCGCTGCATGCACGCTTGCCAAGCCTTTACGGTATTTCTAAAGCTCTGCGCGCCCATGCCTGCATCCAGCCCGGCTTGAGGCCAAAGGAGGTGACGATTGGCCACGGAATTGCCGACCACCGACATTCGCATCAGCGCCGAGGCGATTCGCCACCGCAAGGGCGGCACGCCGATCGTTTGCCTGACCGCCTATACCTATCCCATCGCCCGTCTGCTCGATCACCATGTTGACCTGCTTCTGGTCGGCGACAGTGTCGCCATGGTCCTGCATGGCCACAAGACGACTCTGGGCGCCTCGCTGGAGATGATGATCGCACATGGGCAGGCCGTGATGCGCGGCTCGGCCACGGCCTGCGTCGTCGTCGACCTGCCGGCCGGCACCTATGAGGCAACGGCAGCGCAAGCCGTCACCTCGGCGCGGCGGGTCGTCGACGAAACCGGCTGCCAGGCGGTGAAGCTCGAAGGCGGCCTCGACATGATCAGCCAGATCGAGGCCATCGTCGCCGCCGGCATTCCGGTGATGGGACATATCGGCCTGCAGCCGCAATCGGTCGAGAAGGACGGCGGCTACAAGATCAAGGGCCGCACCGAGGAGGCTGTTGCGGCATTGCTTCGCGATGCGCTCGCCGTCGAGAATGCCGGCGCTTTCTCGGTGGTCATCGAAGGCACGGTCGAGAGGGTCGCCGCCGATATCAGCCGCCGCCTCGCCATTCCGACCATCGGCATCGGTGCCAGCGGTGAATGCGACGGCCAGATCCTGGTCATCGACGACATGGTCGGGCTGACCGTCGAGCGCGTGCCGAAATTCGTCAAGGAATACGCCGACCTGCGCAGCGTGATCTCGCATGCAGCGGAAACCTATGCAGCCGAGGTGCGGGGCCGGACATTCCCCGGCCCCGGCCATGTCTTTTCGGCGACAAACAGCAGGGACGACGCATGAGCCAACCCGTCGTCGTCGACAGCGTAGCCGCACTGCGCGCGCAAATCCGGGACTGGCGGCGCGACGGCCTTCGTGTCGCCATGGTGCCGACCATGGGTGCTTTGCATGACGGGCACATCTCGCTGGTCAGGATCGCGCTCCAAAAAGCCGAGCGCTGCGTCGTGTCGATCTTCGTCAATCCGACGCAGTTCGCGCCGAGCGAAGACCTCGACAAGTACCCGCGCCAACTCGCCCGCGACCTCGACCAACTGGGCGCGGCAAACGCCGACCTTGCCTTCACACCGACGGTTGGCGAGATGTATCCCGCCGGCTTCGCCACGAAAATCTCGGTCGGCGGCCCCTCAGCCGGGCTCGAATCGGACTTTCGGCCGACCTTTTTCGACGGCGTCGCCACCGTGGTGGCAAAGCTCCTCCTGCAGGCAACGCCCGACTGCGCGGTCTTCGGCGAGAAGGATTACCAGCAGCTTTGCGTGGTGAGGCAACTCTGCCGCGACCTCGACCTGCCTGTCGAGATCATCGGCGCACCGACGATCCGCGATGCGCAGGGTCTCGCCATGTCGTCACGCAACGCCTATCTCGATGAGGCCGAACTGAAGATCGCCCGCCAACTCAACGTCATATTGCGCAATACGGCTGCGGCGCTGGCGGCAGGCGCCGGCCAGAGCGATGCAACCGAAGAGGCCAGCCGCGCCCTCATCGCCGCCGGCTTTCAAAAGGTCGACTATGTCCAGGCACGCGAAAGCCTGACGCTTGCGCCATGGCATCGAAACCACGAAGGGCGTCTTCTCGCGGCAGCATGGCTCGGCAAGACCAGACTGATCGACAATGTCGGGGTTCCCGCTGTTTAGCGAAGGCTCGATCCTTCGGCCAGATAGACACGGGCCGACCACAGTCGATGGTCCCGTACTCTTTGGGGTCGACGTATCGCGGCGGATTGCTGCCGCGCCTAGCTCTCGCTCTTTTGTCCGCCGGCCCTGACGATCAGGTGTCCCGCGACGATCCCAACCACCCCGGCCAGGGCTTTTACCAATGCATCGATGAGGCGTGCATGGCGACCGGGATCAATGAGCTGAAGCAGTTCCAGCATGCCGGCGGTCACAGCCACGAAGATCACGACCTGGTACAGTCGGTTGGGGAAGCCGATCGCCAGGGCGAAGCCCAGCAGGACATAAGCCAAGGCACGCTCGACATTCGCTTCAGCGAGGTGCGGCCGCATCTGGATCGGCGACAAGGTCGCGAAAATGATGATGGCGAGCAGCGCCAGCGCTGTAATGCGGGACAGTTTGGTCATGCCCTTGCATATCCGTCGTGAGCCGGCACAGCAAACGCCGCGATGACGCATGGCCGGGTCGCTCTATTCATCCCGGTGCAATCTATCCGAGCGACTTCTCGAAACTCAGCGTCGTCGGCCTTGAGGTATCACGGGATTCCTCCGCGGCACTGACAGGCAAGAACCCTTTCGACCGATAGAAGGCGATGGCGCCGCCATTGGCCGCCTCGACCTCGACGCGCAGCGTTCGCGCTTCCGGGAAACTGGCCTCGACCTCGTCGAGCAGTGCTTGCCCGATCCCGCGCCTTTGGCAGTCCGGATGGACGTAGAGCTGGTTCAGCAGGATGATTTTCGCATCGGCGGTGGCGGCGGCGAAAGCCATGCCACCGATCCGCTTGCCGTCATCGGCCACCAGGAATTCCGAATTCGGCCGCGTCAGCCGCGAGCGGAGCGAAGCGATCGAGTGCCATTCGTCGGTGATCTCGGTGACTTTGGCAGCGCCATAAATGGCGTCATAGGTCGCATGCCAGGTTTCCACCAGCAGCGTCCGCACAGCGGCAAGGTCGCGTTCACCTGCGGTGCGGACGAACACGGCGCTACTCGATGCCCAGCTTGGCCTTGACGAGGTCGTTGACGGCTTGCGGGTTGGCCTTGCCGCCGGTCGCCTTCATCACCTGGCCGACGAACCAGCCGGCCATGCTCGGCTTGGCGCGCGCCTGTTCGACCTTGTCAGGGTTGGCGGCGATAACGTCGTCGACGGCCTTCTCGATGGCGCCGGTGTCGGTGACCTGCTTCATGCCACGGCTCTCGACCAGTTGGCGAGGGTCGCCGCCCTCATTCCAGACGATCTCGAACAGGTCCTTGGCGATCTTGCCGGAGATGGTGCCATCCTTGATCAGATCGATGACCGCACCGAGCTGCTCGGGCGAAACCGGAGCGTTTTCAATGTCTTTTCCGGCCTTGTTCAATTGCCCGAGCAGATCGTTGATGACCCAGTTGGCGGCAAGCTTGCCGTCGCGGCCGGCGGCCACCTTTTCGAAATAGTCGGCGATCGGCTTTTCCGAAACCAGGATCGAGGCGTCATAGACGGACAGGCCGAGCGACGCGATCAGCCGCGCCTTCTTGTCGTCCGGCAGTTCCGGCAATTCCTTGGCCAGCGCATCGACATAGGCCTGGTCGAATTCCAGCGGCAAGAGGTCGGGATCGGGGAAGTAGCGGTAATCATGCGCCTCTTCCTTGGAGCGCATCGAACGTGTCTCGCCCTTGACGGCGTCGAACAGCCGCGTCTCCTGGTCGATCTTGCCGCCATCCTCGAGGATGGCGATCTGCCTGCGCGCCTCGTAGTCGATGGCCTGGCCGATGAAGCGGATCGAGTTGACGTTCTTGATCTCGCAGCGCGTGCCGAACTCGCCGCCCGGCCTGCGCACCGAAACGTTGACGTCGGCGCGCATCGAACCTTCGTCCATGTTGCCGTCGCAGGTGCCGAGATAGCGCACGATGGTGCGCAGCTTGGTGACATAAGCCTTGGCTTCGTCGGCCGAGCGCATGTCGGGTTTGGAGACGATCTCCATCAGCGCCACACCGGAGCGGTTGAGATCGACATAGGACATGGTCGCATGCTGGTCGTGCATCGACTTGCCGGCATCCTGCTCCAGATGCAGCCGCTCGATGCCGACCTCGATGTCCTCGAATTCGCCCTGGCGGTCCGGGCCGACCGAAACGATGACCGTGCCCTCGCCGACGATCGGCTGCTTGAACTGCGAGATCTGGTAGCCCTGCGGCAGGTCGGGATAAAAGTAGTTCTTCCGATCGAAGACCGACTTGTGGTTGATCTGCGCCTTCAGCCCCAGGCCGGTGCGGATCGCCTGCTTGACGCATTCCTCGTTGATGACCGGCAGCATGCCCGGCATCGCCGCATCGACCAGGCTGACATTGGCGTTGGGCGGCGCGCCGAAGGCCGTCGAGGCGCCCGAAAACAGCTTTGCTTCCGACGTGACCTGCGCATGGACCTCGAGGCCGATGATGATCTCCCAGTCGCCGGTTGCGCCGGGGATCAGGCGCTTGGCGTCGGGTGTGCGGGTGTCGATGAGGGACATTGTGGCCTGCGTATTGGAACTCGGATTATGCATTTACGCATATTTTGGTTTGCAACTTCGCTAGTGCAAACCGCTTCGCGAGACAAGCGCCCAAAAAACACAAGCGCAAAGCCACGGACTGGCCTTCTCAGCCGCTTTCGCCTATAGGACGTCCATTCCAATGGAGAGTGGATGTCCACTTACGCTCAGTCCCGGTAAGGCCCTGACCTCTTGGCGAGGCAGGGCAGAAAACCTGAAACCCCGTGCCGCGAAGCTTCGCGGCGGCGGCATTTTTTGTTTTCCCGGAAAACTCTCACATGGATATTTCGCGCACTGAACAGCGCATCCTGCACCTGCTCGCGCAGGGCGGACGCATTGAAATCGAAAAGAACGACAAGAAGCGGATCGCCTCCGTCAAATGCCTGACCCGCGACGGCTGGCACTATCCGGACGTCGATCTCGACCTGTTTCGAAAGCTGAAGCGGAAGAAGGCGGTTTCTTCGTCGGAGGCGGCCCCTACCGCATCACCCGGCGCGGGCTCGCACTCGTCCGCTCCGAACTCGACAACAGGTAGCCCGCGGTTCCGCCGGTCGGTTCTCCGGCCGGCGGTTCGCCTCACCGTTCAGGCAGTGGCGATATAGGCCCTGATCTGGTCGGCCTCGCGCTCGACATCCTCGATGCGGCGCTTGACCACGTCGCCGATGGACACGATGCCATCGAGCATGCCGTCCTTTTCCACCGGCAGATGGCGGAAACGGCCGCGGGTCATAATCTCCATCACCTCGTTGACGGTGTGATTTTCGTTGCAGATCTTCACCTTCGGCGTCATCGCCGAACGCACGGCGATATCGAGCGCGGCTCCACCTTCCCGGGCGACAACCCGGACGATGTCGCGCTCTGACAGGATGCCGACGATCTTGCGATCGCCATTGGTGATGACCAGCGCACCGATCTTGTGCTCTGCCAGGATGCGGATGGCTTCGCTCAGCTTTTCGTTCGGCCCGAGCGTCAACACGTCATGGCCTTTTCTCTCGAGAATTGCCTTCACCGTCATGGCGTCCTCCTCTGCTTTGCCTGCCGGTTCCTGCCCTGACCGGCCTTCACGTAAGAGTGAACATCGTGCGCCGTGATCGGTTGCATTTCAAGTGCGGTGGTCAGTCGTCTCCCACTCGGGCGCCTGCCATCGCCTGTCGAACCAGCGCAGGCCGAAGAAGCCCGCGACAAAGCCGCCAATATGAGCCTCCCAGGCGATCTGACCATCTACCCCTGGGGCAAACCCGAGCAGGCCGGTGGCGAGATTGATGACCATCCACATGGCGAGGAAGATCACGACACCGCGCAGGCGCAATACGAATGCGATCGGCAGCACAGGGCCGGCGAAGGCGGCCTTGCCGGCCGAACGGTCGGTGCGGAAGCCGAAACGCGCCGCAGCCCCCATCATGCCCGATATCGCACCGGAAGCCCCGACCAGCGGCGCCTCACCATAAGGATGCATCGCCCAGAAAAGCGCGACCGAAGCCAACCCGGTTGCGGCAAAAAACAGCGCGAACCACAGCGTTCCCAGACGGTTTGCCAATGGTGAACCAAACGCGGCGAGCCACACCATATTGATGGCGATATGGGCAAAGCCGCCATGCATGAAGGCATAAGTGAAGGGCCGCGAAAACAGGAACCAGTCGAAGCCGTATTGCCCGGTGTAGAGAACGGGAATGAAGGCCCCGTCATACAGCAATGTCATCTGCTGGGATTCGCTCAACACATATTGCTGCAACAGGTAGACGACGACACAGATGCCGATCACCGCCAGCACGACGGGCGGCAGGTTGAACACCGGCTCGCGCCGCGGTTCAGGTGCGCCCTCGACCGGGTCGACTTCCGAGGGAGATGCCGGTTCACTCATTTGAAATTGCACTCTGCGGGATTCGGGGCTCGAGCATCTAGATCACCACGGACCGAACCGCAAACCGCGAATCGCCGCGGCGCGAATCAAAAAAGAAGCCGTTCAAGGTTTCCCTTGAACGGCTGGTCGAGCCCCCTGCTCCCCTAAAACTCTTGACTGAAGTGCTGCCGATCGTCGCGAAACGACCGCTTCTGGAGTGGTTTTTGTGTGCCACGGGGCTCGCTTCGATGCAACGTAAACCACTTGTTAACCTTAACGGCCCCGACCCGTGAACAAGTGTTAACGACGCTGGCACGCTTCCTGCTCCGCAACGCATGTAGGTCATCGGAGGGCGCCCTTCTGTTCACCGATGGGACATCAGACGACAGAATGCGCGGAGCAGCATAGCATGAACCAGAATGGATCGATCACGCTGTTCCAATATTGGAATCGCCTGCGTGACGGACGTCCTGCCCCGAAGCGTTCGGAGGTCGAGCCGGCCGACATCAAGTCGCTGCTGGCCGACACCTTTATCCTGGAACGGGACACGCGCGGGCAAGCCGTATTCCGGCTGGCCGGCACCAGGCTTTGCGCCTGCTACGGCCGCGAACTCAAGGGGTTTTCCTTTCCATCGCTGTGGCGCGAGAAGGATCAGCGGCTCGTCTCGCGGCTGATCCATGGCGTCTTCGAGCAGAAGTCGGTCGTGCTCATCAGCTATGAGGGTTTCAGCCGCAACGGGCGTTCCAACAAGTTCGAACTGCTTGCCCTGCCGCTGGACGGCGGCGTCGAAAATCCGCGCTGCCTGGGCGTCATCAGCGCCGTGGAGAAGCCCTTCTGGCTGGGTGCCGATCCGATCACCGACGCGTTGATCGATTCGATACGCGTCATCGATCCGGAGAAGGAGCTTCTCAACAATCGCCCGGCGATCGATGTTCCCTCGCTCGTTCCCGATGAACTTGGAGCACCCGAGACGATCTCGGCGCTCGGCCGGGCGCGCCGCATCCGCCATCTCGTCGTGTTTGATGGCGGGCGCGAGGAATAGTCCGTTTGCGGCCTGATGCACGTCGCCCAAAACTGCGCGGCTGTTTTGGCACCGCGACCTGCAAAAAGGAAACCCCTGGAGCGCCCGCTTTTTCCCTTTGTTAACCCGCTTTGTTGTACTTCTCTGATGAAGTTCCTCGCATCGGCGCGCGGGATGCCAAACGGGGTGTAGGCAGTCATGAGGTCAGCGGCGGTCGACTATGCGCCGTCCCAAGCTGAAAGGCGTAACTTTCAGCGCGTCCGGGTTAAAATCTACGGACGCTTCATGCTGGAAGACCGCACCGAACACCCCTGCCAGGTCGTCGACATGTCACCGGGCAATGTCGCGTTTCGCACCGACCGCATCGGCATGCCCGGCGAAAAAATCATTGCCTACATCGATCATATCGGCCGCATCGAAGGTGTCGTCACCCGCACCTTGCAGGACGGTTTCGCGATGACCGTCATCGCGTCGGATCGCAAGAAGGACAAGCTGGCCGCGCAATTGACCTGGCTCGCCAACAAGCATGAACTCGACCTGCCGGAAGATCGCCGCCACGAGCGCGTCGCGCCGCGCAATCCGACCAGCGTGCTGCAGCTCACCGACGGCCGCCAGTACCAGTGCCGTATCATCGACCTTTCGCTCTCCGGCGCCGCGGTCGAGATCGACGTCAAGCCGGCGATTGGCATCCAGGTTATGCTTGGCACCATGCGCGGGCAGGTCGTGCGTCATTTCGAGGACGGCGTCGCCATCGAATTCGCTGTGATCCAGCGCCCCGAAACGCTCGATTCCGAATTCAACACGCCACGTACCTGAGCAGGCCCGACAGCGACACTCCAGGAAACCGGCCCTTGTGGCCGGTTTTTTGTTTTCGACGCCATGACCGGCATGCTTAGCCCACTCTTGGCGGGCTTGGGAGCCCTCCGCGCGCCGAGATTGGCGCCTCAATATCCAAACGAATTAATACTCAAATGATTCAAATTTTACGTTTATTCTACTGGAGTTTTACTCAATATCTACTTCGAGCTTTTGCGTCAAATAAATCCACATGTGGCAATGTCTCCTTCGAACGGGGAGACTACAACAATGAAGAACACGAGGGGCAAGCTGTTGCTGGTGGCAATGGCGATGCAGCTTTCCGCTTGGGGATCAGCATATGCCGCGGGACCGGCCTATATGCACACCGGCGGACGCACCACCCAGCCTGTTGGCCATTATGAGTTCTGCCAGCGCAGTCCTGGCGAATGCAGCGAACGGACCCCGAAGGGTGCGCCGGTCGAACTGACCCGCAAACTGTGGGCGACGATCGTCAACATCAACAATTCGGTCAACACCCGCATCAAGCCGCGCACCGACATGGAAAACTACGGTGTCGAGGAATATTGGGCCTATCCGGCCAATGGCTATGGCGATTGCGAGGACTACGCGCTGGAAAAGCGCCGCGAGTTGATGGATGCCGGCGTCCCCGCCGGCAATCTGCTGATGACGGTGGCGCGCCAGCCGAATGGCGACGGCCACGCAGTGCTGACCGTGCGCACGAGCCTGGGAGAATTCATCCTCGACAATCTCGAGACCAAGGTCCTGTCCTGGACGGACACCGACTACACCTATCTCAAGCGCCAGTCGGACCAGAATTCCGGCGTTTGGGTGACGATCAATGACGGCCGCTCCGACGCGGTCGCCAGCGTCCGCTAGAACAGAGCTCAAGCGCGCCGCGTGAATGCGAGGCGCTTCAGGAGAAACCCGGTCGAGTCCCCACC
>NZ_RZTE01000036.1:0-59890 GCF_003997415.1 Mesorhizobium sp. M7A.F.Ca.MR.245.00.0.0
CACCTCGCGCTTCTCCTTGACGTTGCTATAGAGATCGTAAATTTCGCCAATGTCTCCGGTTCGGGCTCACAGCCCGTCCATATAGCCGCCAGTCTGCTGCCTTCGAGTGGCCCATGTTGGCCGCGGCCAGGAAGTGGCGATGATTGAAAGGACAAAATCAGTTGCCGAAACTCATCGCAGGTGACGGTCTGGTGGCAATTTGGGCACATCTTGTGTCTCGTCGCCAGTAAACACGGATGCCCGGCAGGAGACTGAGCTCGCTGCCGGCGGAAATCGTAGAGCGCCAGCGACGCATTCTGATCTTTCGTCAGGCAGTCGACCGCCTTGGCATACGCCTCGGCCTCCATCTCGATCGACCTGAACCGGTATCTTGTGCGCCATCCGGACGATCTGGGAAAGCTTGGCCGGGCCGGCGCCTTCCCAGGCGCACGGGAAGAGCGACGACCCATGTGGACCTTGGATTTCACTCCGCACTTACGCTGCTTTGGCCTTGTCAGCAGCCTGAGCATAACGCGTGCTCAGCTTTCAGGCCGAGCACTCATCCATTGTTGACAGCATCTGTCGTCATTCAGGATCGCCCCATTCTCGCAGGCCGCTTGCAGCTTTCAGGCTGTTGTCAGCCAGGGCCGCCATAAAGGGTCTCGTTAAACAATTCAGGAGGCCGTTCCAATGATCAATCAGTTTGCGAGACTTTTTCGAGGACCAGGTATGCAGGCTTGTTTCAGGACAAAGAACTTTCTGGCGGCAACCACCGCGATGACGACGGTATTCCTGCCGGCTGTGTCTCTCGGGGTGGGTCTGGTAGCATTTCCAACTGGAGAAGCGTTGGCCGACGACCCGATTTCGATCCCGCTGGAGTATGTCGGGGAAGGCCATGACCGCCTGGGCATCTGGGCCAAGATCAACAATGGCAACGCGCAGCGATACGTATTCGACACGGGCTCGGACCAGCTCAACACGCAGATCGGGTCAGAGGTGACCGGGGTCCGCCCGATTGCCGACACGCCTTACGTATATACGTACGGGGACGGAACGTATGGTAATAAGCTTCAGAACGTGGAAATTGATAAATTTACATATGTCGATCCAGATCAAAAGATAACAATCGACGGGCCGTCTGTAAGCGATAAGAAATACCGGGCTGCTCGCATTCTCGATTTTGTCTATACCCATGCGTATTGCAAGGACAACAATCTTAAGTGCACGCCGGGATCCGTGACGGATGGACTTAAAGATATGTATGGTCAGGATCTCCAAGAACCTTATCACGCCGATAAGGAGCAGCGGGCGAAAATGACCGCTGGCAAGATGGCAGACGAAGGCGGCGATTTCGCAGGTACATTCGGGGCCGGCGATTTTCTTGGCAAGACAAGTGTCTGGGGCATGATGGGCAGTGTCACCAGGTCTGGCTACGTGGTCTCCGCCAATGTGAATCCGGATTCCGAGAGCGACCAAACGCCTGGCTGTTCCCCCTGCACGATTGTCAACCTCAATCCAAGCCTCCGGGCCCAATATACTAATGCCATGCCATGGGGAGAACCCGAGGAAAAAGATCAGGATTCTTATCAGAATTTTCCTGGCTCTGGCGCCAATGCCTCGACCGAATACGAAGGCAGCTACAATCTGCAGTACACGGTTAAGGATGGAGCCCCACCAATCACCGACCCCAACAAGACCGCGGTATTGCTCGACACCGGCACACCGGGCGGTGGCAGTCTGGAGATCAGTGATGCGATGCTGAAGCAATTTCAGGATGCGGGCGTCAAACTTAAAAATGTTCGGAGAAATGAGCAACGCGAGATCGTAAGCGCATCGGGCAACATCCCGAGCGTTACAATCGCAGGAACGGATGGCGATCCGGTAAGGCTGGACAATATCGACTTCACCTACACCAGCGGCACGACGGAACAACCCAATGACCAGACCAGTTTTGTTGCCGGTTTTGACTTCTTCAAAAACAGATCGGTCATTTTCGATCTGGAGAAGAAGTATACCGCTTATACGTCACATTTCGTCACTGCCAGCAACTTCTCTACCGATTCATCCGCACCCGAAGGGACCGGTCTGAGCAGGATCACGACGAGCATGGGGAATGAGGGCGGGTTCGGCATAGCGGGTGTCGTCTCCGGCTCCGGATCGCTGACGCTTGATACAAAGACGGTGGTCCGGATGACGAATGTCAACACCTACACCGG
The DNA here is from genome assembly GCF_003997415.1 of Mesorhizobium sp. M7A.F.Ca.MR.245.00.0.0. Taxonomy (NCBI): domain Bacteria; kingdom Pseudomonadati; phylum Pseudomonadota; class Alphaproteobacteria; order Hyphomicrobiales; family Phyllobacteriaceae; genus Mesorhizobium; species Mesorhizobium sp. M7A.F.Ca.MR.245.00.0.0. The sequence goes on from NZ_RZTE01000036.1 coordinate 2,196, forward strand.
CGAGACGAATATTGCTCAGGATGCCTATCTCTCGCTTGCGGGGCTCGGCAACATCCAACGGTCAGCGAAAGTCGTTGCAGACGGCACGTTCGATATCTCCGAACATGGAAATGGCAGCGACTATTGGGGAATCTCCGACGCCTACAACGATGCCCGTATTCGTAGCCTGAGTGGCAGCGGAACGGTCGAACTGGGCAAGCGTACCCTGGTGCTAACGGCTTCGAACGACACTTTCGCCGGCAGCATCAACGACCTCGACGTTGATAACAATAATATGGGCGGCAAACTATTCGTTGCCGGTGGCGTGCAAACGCTGAGCGGAAAGAACAATTTTTCCGGCATGACGACGGTCGGTTCCGGCGCGGGATTGCTGCTTGCCGATACAGGTGTGCTTTCCCATGATGCGACCACGTCCGGCTTTCTCGGGAATGACGGGCAGATCGGGGGCACGGCTATCGCAAACAGCGGCGGTGTCGTCGCAGGCGGCGGCACCTACGGTGCGGTCACCATTTCCGAGGGCGGCACGGTCGCTCCTGGCAGTGCGACCGATCCGAGCAGGATCGTCACCACACTGACTGTCACGGGCGATTTCGCGCAGCAGTCCGGATCGATCTATCAGGTCGACCTCGCAAGGTCGTCCGATCTCATCGATGTTGGCGGAGCAGCGGCGATCGACAGCGGCGCGCAGATCGAGCTGCTGCGGCAGGGAACGCTATCGGTCGATGCCCGATATACTCTGCTCTCCGCAGCAGGCGGCGTAAGCGGCACCTATGGCGGGCTGACGGGGGCTCTGGCGACAGACGCGACGCCCTTCGTCGATTTCCAGCTCGTCTACGATGCCAACAATGTCTATCTCGATATCAGCCGCACATCGACGGCATTTGCCGATGTAGCCAGCACCTTCAATCAACGCTCGGTCGCCGCAGCGGCTCAGGCGCTTGGAAGCGGTAATCCGATCCAGGACAACATCCTGTTCCTGACGGCGCCGGAAGCCCGCAACGCTTTCGATATGCTATCAGGCGAGGTTCATGCTTCCATTCATAGCGGCCTCATCGAGGACAGTCATTCTGTACGCGATGCCGCGAGCGAACGGATCCGTGCGGCGTTCGACGGCGTCGGTGCCTCCAGCGTTCCGGTGATGACTTATGGGCTGGGTGGTCTGGAACTGGCCCCGGCAACGAGTGAGAATTTCGCCGTATGGGGCCGTGGCTTCGGCGCCTGGGGTCATCTCGACAGCGACGGCAATGCCGCCGGTCTCGATCACTCGACAGGCGGCTTTCTGGCTGGCGGTGACGCGGCTGTCGGCGAAAGCTGGCGGCTCGGCCTCATCAGCGGCTACAGCCATACCTCCTTGGAGGCGGACGATCGCGCGTCGTCGGGCTCGAGCGAGAATTACCATCTCGGTCTTGTTGCCGGCACGCAAAACGGCAATCTCGGTTTTCGTTCCGGCCTTGCCTATACCTGGCACAGCATCGAGACCGGCAGGTCCGTGGTCTTTCCAGGCTTCGCCGACAGCCTTTCGGCCGATTACGACGCCGGCACGTTCCAGGCCTTTGGCGAGCTCGGCTACCGTATCAATACGGCTTCGGCTTCCTTCGAGCCCTACGCTAATCTCGCTTATGTGAATTTTGACGCCGATGGCTTCACCGAGAAGGGCGGCGCAGCCGCCTTGTCGAGCGGGGATCGCTCGAGCGACACGGCGTTTACCACGCTAGGTCTGCGTGCGTCGACGGTACTGACCCTCGGCCGGATACCGCTCTTGCCTTTGCTGGCGGTTCCTCCTTCGCCATCAAGGGCGTGCCGATCGCAAAGAACGCAGCTCTGCTCGAAGCTGGGCTGGACGTAAACATCACCGAGAACGCGACGTTCGGCATCGCCTATCAGGGACAGATCGCCTCGGATGCCCAGACACACGGGTTCAGCGCCAAGCTCGGCGTCCGTTTCTAAATCACCCGCAAAAGAGATTGGTTATGAAGTCAGTGAGTGCATTTTCTTTTACCGTCGTTCTCGGCTCAGCGACGGTGATGTCTGTGTCCGCCGCGCGAACGGACGATGCCTGCTACAACAAGGCACAAAGCCTATGATGACGCAATGTTCAATCGACGACCTGAAGCCAGTCGATGGCGAGCTTGACAAGCTCTACAAGGAGATGGAGACCCGGCTCAAAGAGTCCCGGCGCATGTCCAGGAACTGGTCGAGACCGCGAGGGGCTACAACGCCACCTCGGAGAACACGCGCGACGCCTACCCCAAGGATTGGCGGCATTTTTCCTCCTGGTGCCGGCGCGCTGGCTTCGATCCCCTGCCTCCGGGCTCGAAGGTGATCAGGCTCAATATCAGCGCCTGTGCCTTGGGCACCGCCGCCGGCGATCCGAAGCGTGGCGCCCCTGCCCTTTCGGTTGCGACCATCGAGCGGCGGCTTTCCGGCCTCGCCTGGAACTTTACCCAGCGCGGCCGGCCGTTGGACCACGCGGAGCGGCATATCTATACGGTTCTTGCCGGCATTCGCCGCGCAAGCACGCAAAAGCCACCGCGGCAGAAAGAGGCGGTCCTGGCGATGATCGCCACGCTCGGCCACGACCTCAGGTGCCTACGCGACCGCGCTATTTTGCTCCTGGGCTGTGGCGGCGGCCTGCGGCGCTCCGAGATCGTCGGTCTCGACGTCATGCGCGACGACAACAGCGATGGCGCCGGCTGGATCGAGATTTTTGACGGCAAGGGCTGCTGGTCACCCTGCGCGGCAAGACCGGCTGGCGCGAGGTCGAGGTCGGCCGCGGCTCCAGCGACCACACCTACCCCGTAGTCGCGCTCGAGAGCTGGATCCGCTTTGGCCGCATCGCACGTGGACCCCTGTTCCGCCGCATTTTCAAGGACAACAAGACCGTCGACGTCGAACGGCTCTCCGACAAGCACGTCGCCCGCCTGGTCAAGCAGGTGACGATCGCCGCCGGCCTCCCCTCCGATCTCCCGGAAGGGTAACGGGCGCTGCTGTTCTCGGGCCAGTCGCTGCGCGCCGGACTTGCCTCGTCGGCCGACGTCGAGGAGCGTTACGTGCAGAAGCAGCTCGGCCATGCCTCGGCCGAGATGACCCGCAAATATCAGCGGAGGCGCGGCAGATTCCGGACCAACCTCACCAAGGCGTCCGGGCTCTGAGAAACCCCTCCCCTCCCTCGGTTGGTCGCTAGGTCGTGGGGGTCAGGTTCTTTGAGTGATGACAACACCTCGTCGAGCACAGCGAACGCTGCGTCCAGACTGTCGGCGGCCGACGCTTCGTAGTCAGGGCATGATCATCAGCTGTGCAATGGCGCGGCCGACGAATTCATTGGTGAGTTTTTCCATCCGCTGTCTGGTTCGAGCGACCTGTTCTGGGAGCGCACGCAGAGCGTTGACGACCTCGTCCAATTGCGACCGGGCTGCGGCGGCGATGTCGAAGATGTCGCGCGGGTTGGCTTCCGAAATCCCCGGTAATAGACCTTCTTGGCGATGATTTCCGGGATGGTCTCGAGCCGCACGGTCCTGCCTTCCACCACGCGGGTCTAGAACGGCTTCGTTGTTAGCGCTCCGGCAACGATGAAGTCGATTTCGCCAACGTCTTCGAAGGCGAATTTCTGGAACCGAAGCCCGTCCCCCAAATAGTCGGACGGCATCGTTTCAAAGTGCAGGTGGCTTTTGGGATGGTCGATGACCGAGCAATTGAGGGTCGTCGAGGAAAATATCGATGTCGTGGCTTTCACGATGGCCGATCTGGATCATCATAGCCGTTCCGCCGCCAAATGACCATTCAAAGTCGTAGCCCCGGCATTCCCGCGAAGCTGGCCGATCAGGTCGATATAATACGAAAAAGCCGCCGCCATTCGGACGGGCGTCGGCTATCATGTCCAGCCATTACGCGGCGAGCGTATAGCTTTCGCCGGACCAGGCAGAGAACTTGGCGGCAAAAGCCTTCATCTCGTCGACCGAATGTGGTGCGCGGTTGCGAACTCGACTTGCTGGGCCAGTCACGAGAACTGCAGGCACGACTGTGCCCCCTTGCCCGCCCCCACGGACGTCCAAACATGCAATTTGGCAAAGCACCGGCGCCGAAGCCACCCGACCTCGATGACGCCATTTCGTCGAAGCATGTGTCGTCGGCACTGTGCAGGGCAGAAGCAGGCTGTCGGTCCCGCGCAGCGACAGCAAGCGCGGCCTGAGCATGCGAAGGGAGTCGCTTTGATAGGAGTACCCGGCTGGGTTCCGTTCAGGACGTTCCCTGAAGACTTGGTGGCGTGGCGGTGGCTTCGACGCTGGTGGTGGGCAGGTTGTCGTAGCCCGGGTGCAATAAGCTTAGTCATCTAGGTCTCCTGGGGGAAATTTCCGCCATTGGGGGCCAAGTTTCACGCTATGCCAGCCCGTAGTTGTACAGGTGAAGCCGACTGGTCAGTGGACCGCAAAACGAAAGGCGCGCCGCTTCTCTTTGGTGATGCTCGCGCCGCGCTTTCTTCGCTGACGGTATGGAGATGAAGCGCGGCATGCCCCTGTAGCAGCCGATTTCACAACCAGACTTGCGTCCGCACTGCCCCTGTTGCTGCGGCATACCAATGCGTGGCGTCAGGAAGACTTCGTCGACCATTAGCCGTCTCGCTGAGATACTACCGAGCCCGAGCTCCCCTATCCTAGACCCTCGTATCGCATATCGGACGGCCCCACATCAGCCCAAGTTGCCATGGGGACCAGCCCCATGCGTTCGCCCGAATGCAGCTTCCTGGCTTGATCGACAGCAATCCAGGCGACGGTGCAGGCCAAGATTGCGGCAGGGCTTGGGCAACCATCAGGTCGCCCAAGGGGTGCCCCACCCTTCTCCTCAGAACTCAGCTGCTTCCAGCTGGCGGCTGAAACTCACAGGCGCAGCCAGCTTGGTCTCTAACCGCATCGATCGCATCATGGTGTCTGCGATGAATCCGTGTGCGTGAAGCGCTCCAGAGCGAAGATGTTGGGCGTCAACCAGGTTCACCAATGAGCTTCACTGCTCGAGTTCTGCACGGTGTCACCGCCTGGCGCCGGAGGTTGATCGGTGATTAGGAGGAGCACTCGTTGTCGGATTCTCGACGATGTCGGACATGTGACACAACGCTTCCAGAGCGATCGCATTGTTCCGAAACGATTTTCCCAGTTGGCACGACGGTTGCGGTCCTATGCGCAAAAGCACTGCGATGCCGCACCGACTGAAAGAACTCATCAATGATCACGCTTTTCGAACATGTGGGCGCCGCTACCAGCACTGAGCGTTCCCGAGCCGACGGAAGCCTCTATCCCTTCTTTCTGAAGGCTGTCCGGACATGAACGCATTTGATGTCCGTCCAACGCTGGATGCTCCCGACGACGATCCCTATGTCTGGCTTGAAGATGTAGAGGGCGAGCGGGCACTTGCCTGGGCCGCCGGCCAATCGGCAAGGACTCTCAAGCACTTCGGTGGAACGCAGTTCGAGCGCGACCGCGCGGCTCTGACAGCCATTTTCGACAATCGCGACAATCTTCCCCTGATCGCGCGCCGTAGTCAGTACCTCTACAATTACTGGCGAGATGACGGTAATCCACGCGGACTGTGGCGCCGGACCACCCTTGCCGCCTACATGAAGGCGGATCCCCAATGGGAGCTACTGCTCGATCTGGATGCTCTCGCGGCTAGCGACGGAGAGGACTGGATCTGGGACGGCGCGTCCATCGAGCCGGAGAGACGGGAAAGAGCCGTTCTGCGCCTGTCGCGCGGCGGCAGCGACGCGGTCGTGCATCGCGAATTCGACCTGATCTCTCTGAGCTTTGTCGCCGACGGCTTCAACCTCCCCGAGGCCAAAGGCTACGTTAATTGGCTGGACCCTGACACGCTTCTGCTTTCCAGTGCGCTTGGTAATGGCATGGCCACCCGCTCCGGCTATGCGCGCACCGTTCGACTGTGGAAGCGTGACGCGGATCCCCTCACCACGCCGGCAATCTTCGAGGCCGGGTTCGAAAGCTTCCAAGTCTCTGGTCATTCGGACCGCACCGGCCGCAGCGAGCGCCTTTGGTTCATCGAGCAGCCGGCCTTCTTCGAGAAGATCAGCTGGATCGGCGATAGGAGCGGGCCGAGGAGGCAGATCGATCTTCCTCGCGACGCGTCGTGGCGGGTCTTCGGCGACTGGCTGGCGGTAAGGCCGCGCAAGCCCTGGACGGTGGGAGGCACCACCCATCCCGCCGACGCGCTGATCGTCATCTCGCTTTCCTCTTTCCTCGCTGGCGGACGCCGTTTTGAGACCCTGTTTCAACCAGGGGAAAGGCGCTCCATGCAGTCATTCTTCTGGAATGACGGGAAGCTCATTATCTCTTACCTCGTCAATCTCGCACCGCGTTTCGAGATGTTCACTCCCGGCCACCAGGAATGGACGCGCCGAGTCCTGAACACCCTGCCCGCCGAAGGTACTGTCGACGTCTGGTCATTCGATGCGGCAGTTCACGAGACCAATGGAGAGGTCCTGATCTGTGCTCAGGATCCGATCACGCCGCCGCAGCTCTTGCTGTTCGATCTGAATGCCGCGCCGTCTCTCAGCGCTTCAGCAATCCTGAAGCGCAGCCCGGAGAATTTCGATGCATCCGGACTGGTGGTCACGCGCCACGAGGCAGTCTCTATCGATCATGAGCTGATCCCCTATACGCAGGTTGGTCCGGCGAACGGGAACGGAGATGCTCCGATTCACCTTTCCGCTTATGGCGGGTTCGGCGTATCACTCCTGCCCTACTACAACTCCCCGCTGGGCAAGCTGTGGCTCGAGCGCGGCGGCACGTGTGTCGAGGCGAACATCCGCGGCGGCGGCGAGTTCGGCACCCGCTGGCACGAAGCCGGGCGCAGGGAGGGCAAGCGTCTCGCCCATGACGATTTCGCCGCCGTTGCCGCCGACCTCGTGCGAAGGGGCATCACCCTGCCGAGGCGGATTGCCGCCGAGGGTGGCTCAAATGGCGGCCTGCTGATCGCAAACATGCTGACCCGCTATCCTGAGCATTTCGGGGCTCTGTTCTGCACAGCACCGCTTATCGACATGCGTCGCTACACCAAGCTCTTGGCGGGCGCGAGCTGGATCGACGAATATGGCGATCCGGACAAGGTTCACGATTGGGCTTTCCTGAAGGAAATCTCCGCCTATCACGCCGCAGCGCCGGGACAGCCCTATCCGCCTATCCTGATCGCCACCACGAAACGCGACGACCGCGTCCATCCGGGCCATGCGCGCAAGATGGCCGCAAAACTGCAGGCTCTTGGCTATCCCGCTTACTTCTACGAGGCCAGCGCAGGCGGGCACGGCTGCGGCGAGGACAATCGGGAGCAAGCCGCATTCATCAGTCTAGGCACCAATTTTCTCCGCAGCGCAATCGGCTTCAACGATCACCTTCCGGAGACGGCGGAACGCGTTGCAACGCAAGAGGGGCATTTGAGGTCCATCAACAATTCATTCGAGCAGGAGACGAAATAGTGCAGTGCATCCTTTCTGAACATCAAGGAGTGAATCTCATGGCGAGAACGCGAATGGGCGTAGCGCGGGCAACAGCAGCGGCGGTGGCCCTGATCATGGTGGGACAGCAGGCCGTCGCCGCGGAGCCTGCGCAAGCAGAGACCGTCCTGGCGGAGACGGGAGCCTCGGTCACCGAAGCGCCAATCCCTTGGCAGGTCCGCCTGCGGGCGTTGGGCGTCGTTACGAAAGATCTGGGCTACGTTGATACGCTTCCCGGCTCCGGTCTTTCGTATTCGGACACGGTGACGCCGGAACTCGATATCTCGTATTTCTTCACCGACAACATCGCCGCCGAACTCATACTCGGTACCACTTATGCCAACATCGCGGGCCAAGGGACGATCGGAGGGTTGGGCAACATCGGCAAAGTTTGGCTGCTGCCGCCGACGCTCACGTTGCAGTACCATTTTACCGATCTCGGCGCGTTCAAGCCTTATGTCGGCGCCGGCGTGAACTACACGATCTTCTACAACCAGGACACTGGCAGCGCTGATGCTCTCAAGGTGAAGAACACGTTCGGCACGGCGCTGCAGGTCGGATTCGACTACATGGTGGACCAGCACTGGGGCCTCAACTTCGACGTGAAGAAGCTTTTCCTGAAGCCGGACTTCGACGTCACGGTGGCCGGCGCGAAGCTGACGGGGAAGGCGGAGCTCGATCCCTGGCTGATAGGCGCAGGTGTCACCTACCGCTTTTGAATATCAGAGTGAAGTCTGCTTCCCGACTGCCGGTTTAAATGAAGGGCGCCTCGCGCGCCCTTTTTTACGGTCGACACTGCAGGGCGAGACCTCATGAAGCCGATTGTCGAGAGGGCGGGGCTCTCTTCCGGCGGACCAAGAAGGTGAACTGGCCAGCTGGCCCCGCGCCTGAGATGGAGTGCTCAGAAGCGCTTTGAATCGGGACGGGCTTTGGTATTGTGGGTGGAATGCTTCAGCCAGACTATTTGCCAGCATCGTCTCCCGGACGTCATGTCTGAGCTTCGTGTCAGCGCAAGGCGAACACGCGGCTCCTAGATGCCGACACGATGGCTGGTTCAGCCATACTGCGACAGTTGCCTGTTTTTTCGGTTCCTTTGCTGTTCGCGCGCTAACCGCAACGCTCCATACTAGTCTCGCGTGCCTGTCCCCGTGGGGCGGGCAACAGAAAGCGATTAGGCCCGCTGAAAGAGGCGGACCGCATCCGAAGGACCGTAAACAAGAGAAGGACCCTGAAGCGAGAGCGAAGGTTGCGGCAGGCCGGCGGGCCTAAAAGGGAATGCCGACCACCCCACGTCCCAGGAAAAGCTGACAAAAACGCAGCGTCCGACTGTCCAATAGGATGCGCCCGCGCGAGGGCGAGCTAAATGGCAGGGGCTGCCGGGGGACCTAAGAAAAGCGTGGGTTCACAAGCATCCGGCGCGCGCCATCAGGCCGCCAGCTACTTGGAGGGCGGGTGCATCAGCCCTGTTTGTCGGGCCGAACCAGATCCATGTGGCTGACGCCGAGGGCCAATGCCAGTTCATAGATCGTGATAATTGTCGGATTTCTTCGGCCTTTCTCCAAGCCGCTGATGTACTGCTGACTGAACCCGGAAATCTCCGCAAGCTGCTCCTGCGTCAGGCGCTTCCTTTGCCTGATCCTCTGCACATTCCGTCCGACCAACTTGCGCATATCCATGCACGCAAGCCAGCGGATCAGGCGGCTTGAGTTTATCAACTATAATATGTAATCCACATTTAGCAGGCACAGGGCTTCGCGGGTCCATTGGCCGGAGATAGAATTAGCGATGTTGCAGCCCAGATCGAACACGCCGTTCGCCGACGAGGTCCCCTGGTCGGACCGCATTACAGCCTACGACAAGGACCACTTTACAACCTATATGAGGCTCCTGGACGCCTCGGCAGACAACGCCACTGAAGAGGAAATGGCCAAAGTGATCCTCGGCATTGATCCGGCACGCGAACCTGAGCGCGCACGCAACGTTCTTCGCAGTCATCTCGACCGTGCAAACTGGGTGGTGACGAGCGGCTACAAGGATTTGTTCGCCAGTTGACGAAATGGGCCGTGCGGTCGCTTCGCTTCAAGCAACGAAGTCGCGTAACACCATGCATCGACGTATCACCACAGCGCGGATGCCCAGCACTTCGCTGTCTCATCATTTTGTCCTCCGCTCGCCAATGGCTGCTTCCCAGGAATGGGTGCGTCGGCGAATCATGACAGGAACGGGTCCGCCGTCTGAGCCGCACCGCATCCGAAGGGCCGGATGGACAACCTACTGAAAGCTCACAGCTGGCTAAGGGTTGCGGGACGCCGCGGCGGGCCTAGAAGGATGCGGCGCCACCTGCTGGGAAAGGCACAAATAGAGCGAATTGCGAGAGTCTAACGACGCGCTAGGAGGCGCAGCGGAATGGTCGAGACGCCAGAGCCAAGAAAAGCGGGGCTCGACCCACCGGCACACGGCACGCGCGGTGATGGGCGCGGGCGCCCACTACGTGCGCAGGCTCAATAGAATCTCACACGGATCAGCATCGAGGGCCGCAGTTACGTCGAGAAACTCAATGATATCGAGACGCCGCTCGCCACCCTCATATTTCGCCACGAAAGATTGCGGACGACCAAGCTTCTCAGCCACCTGCGCCTGCGTCAGCCCTTTGACATTGCGCAGTGAGATCAACTGGGCCAGAAACCGCTGGTGGCGGGGAGATCGAAGAGATTTGGGCATTTAGGTGAACCGGTCAGGTAGAGACCGGCTCAGCGACTAATCCCCGTTTCGGATTATCCCATTTTGGGATATTCTGCCTTGGATCCAGCGATCAACATGCGAGGTTCGCGGCAGACATGAATCGATCAACGGGAACAGATAGGACTCAAAGCTCAACACTGCTCGACGAAGTCCCTTGGTCTGACCGTCTTACCGCCTACGACAGGGCGCACTTTACCATCTATATGAGGCTCCTGGACGCCTCAGCCGATGAGGCGCCCGAAGAGGAAATGGCCCAACTGATCCTCGGCATTGATCCGGCACTTGAACCGGAGCGCGCCAGGAAGGCGCTTCGTAGTCATCTCGACCGTGCGAACTGGATGGTGACGAGCGGCTACAAGGAATTGTTCGCCAGCTGACAAATTCGCAGTGCTCGGTCATAGAAGCAGGCAGTTCCTGTGCCATTGGTCAGGCTGATCGGGGCCTGCACCATAGACGCGCCGGCAAAATGGACCCGGTGGCGAGCACAATTCAGTTCCCAGGAAATCGGGTTTTGGCAATTGTCCGAGCGTCTGACGTGATAGAAGGTTCCGCTCTGTCTGGATGGGTATTAGCCCGGAGCAGCACTCCATATCGTACCGGCGCTCGACGAAGGGTCCACCTCTTCGCTTTCAAGCCGCATAACCGATAGCCATCGCCCTAAGTCAAGGGTTAGAGATTACCGGCAGGCAGGTATGCAAGCGGGCCATCCTCGGAAACTATATAACCGCACGACTAGCTCGTCAGCGACGAAACACCCGCTCGAGCACCCATAGACTATGATCACCGGCGCGGACTGGAAGAATACGGCTGCATCGCCCGAGCCGGCGGAACAGAAGATCTCGGCATCCAGTCAACGCTCGATACAAAGCGCGCGATCGAATGGCCCGAGCACAAGGGGATCAAAAAGCTTCTCAGAGAATTGAGGACCCTTCGGACCCCAAAAGGGCTATAGCCTGATTTTGGGTTCGCACGCCTAGCTTCTTCTTGGCATTGTCCAAATGAAAAGCGATCGTGCGTGGCTTGATACCCAAGATGCGGCCGGTCACCCAGGCTGAATTACCCCGCGCTGCCCACCTCAGGCACTCATATTCGCGGGATGTCAGCGAAATCCCATCCACTGTTCGATCGCTCGGCAATTTGCGGCGAACGCAACGATGAAAGCAGGCCGCCATCAGTTGAAGAGCTTGTTCGTACCGCTCAGCGACCCGAAGAAATACTGGACGAGGCTCATCGGCGGCAAAAGTAACCGCAGCGATGCGGCCGCGGAGATCGACAATTGGGATCGTCAAACCGCAGCAGATGCTGAATTGAGCCGCCTCATCGAATAGCTGCTGTTGAGCCGGCGACATTTTATCGCCTCCCAAATTCGATCCCCAGTGAAACGGGCAGCCGCCATTTCGAGCACGCAAGACCACAGGATCGAGTTTCTCATACTGATTTTCCAGATACTGTCTGGTCCAGCGGGTTGGATAGTTCGAAATTAACCTCGGTTTGCCGGAAGGCCGTGCTGGCAAGGAGAGGTAGGCAAAGAAGATTAGGTCAAGTCGTCCGGCCGCCTCAGCCATGGCATCCCGGAAATCTGCCTCATCGATACTCTGTGACAGTCTTTCAAGGAATGTCTCGAAAACAAGTGGCATGTCCCTCGTCATCGTCGCGCTCGATTCTTCCTCTTTCTGCACGCCTTCCGGCTGCGTCGTGTATGTCCGACAAACGCGATTGAATTCGCGGGCGTCGCTGGGCTGACCGGGCTCCAGAATGCTGCCATGCATTAAGTCATGACCGCCCCTGCACCGACCAAATCAGGAGAAATCATCCTGCGCTGACCAAAAGCCATCATTGACCCCAGCTTTTGCAGGAATTTGGGTCGGCATTAGCATAACAATTCGGATAGCCGCTCATCCCCCACCCGGGGCGCCGTGATCCGCAAAGAAGTGTTACGATGCTTTCTTTTCTTTGATAGGAAATCGTCTCAACAATATTAAAATGCCTTTCCTTGTGAACGGGGTAGCGTGTGAGTATCGTCCTTTTATATACCTGACGTGATAAAATTCACCGCAATGATTATTCTGCTCTTTGTGATGTGAAGGAAGATAATCTTCGGCATTGCCGCACTTTGGAACCGGCGACCGTGGCCCGCTGCAATGATGTAAAGGGCACGTCTAAGCTCAATCTGCATCGGAACGTGCAGATGACCTTTACCAGACCCTCGATTCCGCACGGGCCATAATGATACTGAGTACGTGGGTCAAAAAGGGCGCCCTGCCGGCGGGGAGGTACACCCGCAGGGCGCGCCGCACAGAGGTCCTGGTCGTTGGGCAACAGGACAGCGGCGGCAGAACTGATTCGGTTACAAATCGTGACTGAAATAGCCCGGAGCATGCTCAAGATCAGATATCTGGAATTCAACAGTTTTGGGTCTGCTCGGCGCAGTAGCGCGCAGGGACATGCCTGCCTCCGGACTCGCTCCTTCGCGATCGCAAAATCATACGGCACCCTCGGCCTTCAGCGCGCGGTAGGTGGTATCGACCGACTTTACCGTCGCGTCGACAATGATGTCGATCTCTTTTCGGGTAATGATCAGGGGGGGGGCATAACCGAGGATGTCGCCATGCGGCATGGCCCGTCCGATGACGCCATTCTCAAACAGAGCAGCTGCAGTGCGCACCCCGACCTGAAGGTCGGGTTCGAATGGTATCCTTTGTTTTGGGTCCCGCATCATCTCCACGGCCGACAGGATACCCACTCCGCGAACTTCACCAACGATGGGATGTCCCGCCAGCTCGGCCTTCATCCGGTCTTGCCAATACGGTCCAACATCGCGGACATGCTCCAGAATATTTTTTTCTTTAAGCAGTCGAATATTGGCGAGCGCGGCTGCGGCACAAAGCGTGTGCCCCGAATATGTCCAGCCGTGGCCGAGTGCGCCGTGCTTCTCAGTTCCTTGTTCCAAAACCGACCAGACACGGTCGCCAATGATTGACCCGGAGATGGGGAGGTAGGCGGAACTCAAACCCTTTGCGATGGTCACGAAATCCGGACGCATGTTATACAGGTGGGAACCGAACTTCTCGCCGGTTCGCGCGAAGCCACAGACCACTTCATCCGCGATTAGAAGGATATCGTATTTGTCGAGCACCGCTTGAATGGACGTCCAGTACCCTTTGGGGGGCGGCACAATACCTCCTGTCCCAAGTACCGGCTCTCCGATAAAAGCTGCAACCGTTTCCGGTCCTTCGGCCAGGATCAAGGCTTCAAGCTCATCGGCACAGCGCCGGGAGAACGCTTCCTCGCTCTCCTCGACACGCGCCTGGCGGTAATAGTGCGGCGTGGTTGTATGGCGCACCAAATCCAGAGGCAGGTCGAAGAAATTGTGAAAGAAGGGAAGGCCAGTTAGGCTACCCGTGACCAATCCAGACCCGTGATAGCCGCGATTTCGCGAGATGATCTTTTTCTTTTCGGGCCGGCCAAGAATGTTATTATAGTACCAGACCAGCTTGATGTTGGTTTCGTTGGCATCGGAACCGGAGAGGCCGAAATAGACCCTTCGCATGTTCTGACCGAAATACTCGACCACGGCCTCTGCCAACAGGGCGACCGGCTCCGTACCTTGGCTGGCATAGACGTGTGCGAACGGCAATTCGTGTGCTTGCCTGGCAATGGCCTCGGCGATCTCCGTGCATCCATATCCCATGTTGACGCAGTAGAGTCCTCCGAAACCGTCGAGGCTCCTTCGGCCTTCGGTGTCCCAGATATAGACGCCTTCCGCACCGGCCATAATCCTATTTGGCGTTTCGCCTCGGCTGTGCTTGGCCAAATGCGTAGAAGGATGGAAGACGAAGCTTCTATCCTTCTCCCGGAGTTGCTCGGTTCCCAGATTGCTCAAGCGCATGTCCCTCTCCTCGCGATAAATTGGCGGAGGGCACTCGGCCAGCCACCTGTTTAGCAAATAGCATACCGGAAACGTCCCTTGAGTTTCTCGGGAATGCAGGTTATTCGCCGTGAAATTCGCGGGATCGGCCCGAATTGCCGTGAAAACTAAGGCGTCACGTTCGCCTTAGCCGAGGGTCGGGGGCGCGTCATGCAAACACGAACAGCTTACGACGCGCATGCGCCCAGCATAGTGCCCGATTAGCGGGCGATATTGACGGATGAATAGCGCTCGGGACGCTGTTCCCGCCGGCCGCGCGAGGCACGATAGAGCGCCGGCGGCCATGTTCCGCCGAACTGCCGGTCATCCCTTACATTCTGACGGTCCGGATCGGTCTTGCCGTTCCCAAGGGTGGTAATGCAGGTGATCAGGGGCAAAGCACATTCGCCTCGATCAGCAGGCAGCGGGTTCCGTGCCGCGGCACAGGCTCCAACCTGGTTGGCCAGCGCTGAGAGGCTGAGGTCGTGCCCTCGCGCATATTGATCGCTTTGGCGGTGCGGCGGCTGGTGCTCGGCAGACTTCTCGAAGGAGCATAGCCAGAAGGTTCGGCCCGGCAAAGACGCGCGGCGAGAGCTCCTTGCCATTGACATCTTGATTCGCAGCCGACCAGCGCCGCCAAGTTCTATCGTCAGCGTGTTGCCTTTCTTGCGATCGCAAATTCGTGGTTGCTGCGCAGGGCGAGCCGAGCTGCGGCTCGCAGGAGGGGGCGAGCCGACAGAATTGCGCGGCCTGAAAAGCTGCCTCCATCAATGCTGGCCGCTCGTGCAGTCTCGAAACGCTGGATCAAGCCTCAAACATCGAACAGCCGCTCCTTTTCCTCGCGAAACCAGCGCCCTCGCGCGACATGATCTTGTCTGACGATCCGACGCTTCGAGCGGGGCTCCTCTAATAGGTTGCACATGACCTGCAGCTTTCAGCCAAACTCAGCAAATCGGACGTCTCTTCTTATCATCGCTCGGCAAGCTCGGAACACGCTGGGGGACGTTGCTAAGGCTAGTCGCCGCCAGCGGATGGCGAGGATGTTTTGGCGGCTAAGTGCTTTTAGGTGGGCGATTATAAGCCGAGATCGCGATAGGTGCTTTCGCCATAGCTCCTGGCGCCATCGCCACGCTGAGCGTTTGAAAGCCGATGAAATTCGCTGGGCCAATTGGCTAGCGCGTGCTTGATGGCCTTCATCTTGAACGGCACGTGCACAACACATTTGTCCCTGATGATAGGCGGACAGCTCGCATCTTGTTGCCGCGAGCCGTTAAGGTTTGCTGCGATTATCGGCAGACCTAGATCAAGGGCCAATTCCATTTCCCAGCGCACGAAGCGAAAAAGGTTTTTCGTTTTCTCACCGATCAGGACAAGTACCTGGCTCGATCCATTCATTCTGTTGCGAAGATTGCGTTTAACATAATCTTCGTCCTGTGCTCGGCTCGTCATATTGTCCAGATCGTGAGCGTTCGCGAATTCAAAACTCACATTCTCGCTGGCATTCCACCCTTTCATAAAGCGGTATGCCCAAGCGTCTTCATCGCCGTCAAATATTACATAGGTCGGATCGCTGTATGCCATTGTTGTCTCTTAGTTGTTTTGACGAGCAACCCACTGGGTGTGCTCCCGTGAGAAAGCCAGTTCGGCTTCGTTCACCGCGGCGGAGAATGCCTCATCCGAGTTGGCGTCCGTAATAAGGTCGGCAGTCAAGCCGATCTCGTGAGCTGTCAACGTGTAAGCCGATGCCAATTCGTTAAATTTCTTGATCTGGGTCCACCCGATAAGCGAGGCGGCGATGACAATTAGCGGCTCGGTCGGCCAGCCAGGCATCGCGGGGTCAGCGATGCGTACTACGATGAACGAGAATCCCAGAGCGTATGCAAAAATACCAAGGCCCATCCAGACTTTCGCGGACCTCTTGTTCGAGCGCGCCTTCTTCTCGTACCACTTCCGTTGGTCGCAGATTCGTCTCTGCAGATATAGGTCTTTTCTTTCTTTTAGCGGGGAGTCCCTTATCGACATCATCTGGTCGGTTGTTTGGGGGGATGCTGAATCGGTGCCGCTCAACGCGCTACCAAGGTGACGATTGCTATCAAGGATACCTTCCATGAGCTTTCGAAAATCAGCTCTGGCGTCAGCGGCGCGCGCGTCATCGAACGGCTGTGCTCGCATCGCGAAGCGCCAAGTCAATGTCTTCACCGACTCTGCAAGAGCTCGAGCCTGATACCAGACCTGCTCGGGCTTTGTGACCGACCGGAAAATGAGGACTCCCATTGAGCAAAGAAATACCGCAGCATAGACACCGAAATAGGCTTTTGATGGCGACAAGTCCAAAGAGAGCACCGACGCTAAAAAAAGAAGAACGTACTCTGCCCGGATCAGGCGGAGAAACGTCGCCTGCTGCTCGTTGGATGCCACGTCGGCGCTATTATAGAGTCCAGGATATTTCATTTTTGAAGCACACCAGTCTATTTTGTGGCGGTAAATTCTTTAAGCCAGGATTTGGCAAACGTGAGGTTAGCAGTCGAGCTTACAGAGCCTATTCTTGAGCGAGGCGCGGTCCCTCTGTTCATAAACAGGAATGCAGGTCCTGTCCCATCAATGTAAGGGTATAGGCCCAAAAATTCTTGCCCGGAGAATGTTTCCGAAGAATTTTTTGCCACGGGCAGAACCGCTACCGCGGTCCGAAACCCATCGAAAAAGCCAAGCTCCCAAGGCATCCATCTGGATTCTGGAGAATTGTTTGAATGCACATAGATTAGCGTCTTTGACTGCCTCATACGGGTCCGCAGCAACTCGGCGGTGGCCGAGGAGACCTTTGTGCGGTCCAGTTGTGAATCTTCGACCCAATCTACGTAAGCAGTGAACCCAAGCTCCTCGAAAATTCGCTTCACACCGAGAATGATCTCTGCGTCCTTGAAAGAATGTGACAGAAAAACGTCGAATGAAGATCTGGCTGTAGCTGCGGCCGTCTCTTCCTTTAGAACGATCGATGCGGCTCTATGTCCTCGACTGGCATTCGCAACTCTTTTCAGCTCTGCCTCGGTCAGTAGCACTATTCAAATCCCCCATGATCTGTTCGCAATCTATGAACTTGACGCCCATTCGATTAAGCGACCCTTGTCTTGTGAAAACTGGCACCATGCTCTCCAGCCGGTAGCGCAACCTCCACCTTCTCAAAGACCACGTCGGCTGGCAGGAGTGACCGGCCTTGTCACCCACCTACGCGACCCCGGCACAGCCATGCTCCTCGCTTAGAAGGCTGCGAGACCAGCGATGTCAAACAGGACAGACGATCTCCTAATCTCGATCAGCAACGAACTTACGACGTAAAAACGCGATGGAGCGATCTCCGAATGTCCGCAGGCGTCGAGGGCCGGGTTGGTCGCCAGGGCCGAGCGGGCCAGCTTGCACTCCCGCTACCCGTCGGCTTGCCAAACCCTCGCTGTAGATTTCGCCCCCCCACACGGATGCGCTGACCGCGACTAAGCTCAATCGCCACTGATCGCCAATCCAGGGCGAAAGTTCCCCCCTTGAAGTAGCGGTAGAGGCATTTTTTCGGCACTTCGCATCTTAGATATGGACGCCTCCTCAACCAGGCACGATCCGGTTTGGCTTCTCGCCGTAACCGTGCTGGCCAAGTGCGTCCGATGGCTGCTTCGATCCGTCTCCTGGAATGATCGGTTCCAGATTGCTCAAGCGCATCGTCCTTCCTCGCCATCAACTGGCGGATAGCGCTCGGCCACCTTTTTCCAGCAATTAGTATACCGCAAATGTCCCTTGAGTTTCGTCGGAATGGGCGCCTTTTGCCGACGAATCTACGGGATCCGTGCCAAACGCCGTTGAAACTTAAACTTTCGCTTTCACCGTTGCCTCAGGGCGGACAAAGGTATCGGTGAATTGGACTTCACTGGTTTCGTGACGACAAGGCTATAGTATTGATCAATCCCCAAGCCTGCCTGCAGCAGTCCCTCCATGAAATCCTGATAGGCGGCCATAGAACGAGATGCGACCCGCATCAAATAATCCACGCGCCCCCCAATTGCCCAGCAGTCCAGGATTTCCGGAATCTCTTGGATTGCAGTTTCGAAGACTCGTTGGTCCTCAAGACGATGGCGATCCAGCACGACTTCTACCATCACAAAGATCATGCCGCCGACGAGTGCAGGACTCAGTCGCGCATAAAATCCCTCAATAATTCCTGCGGCCTTGAGTGCTCGGAGCCGCTCCGAACAGGCCGACGCCGAAAGATGAACTCGTTTTGCAAGCTCACTTTTTGAAATCCGACCGTCTGCCTGAATCTCGGAGAGAATCCGGACGTCCCAACTGTCGAGTTGCACGGGATCGGGTTTCGACTTCATAACCTGTTGCTCTCAAGCAGCGATCGACAGCGCGCCGTGTGCCGATCAATTCTATTATCATTGAAACGACCGAATGTAGCAGTGGAAGGCATCCGTTCCAGGCCCGAGATGTGCTAGAATGGGTATGAAAATCAGCTAAGGAGAGCGATCCGCTGAGAAAAGCTGCAGAAGTAATTTGGCTATCGCCCCAGCGCCTAACGGGCAATGGTGCAGCTGGAGAGGAAGTCGGCGGCGGCAGAGACCTTCTGATAAATAAAATAGATAACCCATTTTCTTGAATCCCCGCTACCGTACTTGATAGACGCGCGACTGCATTCGAGCCTCGATCGCGTGGACGGCATACTCAATGCAGTATTCAGTGGCACATTCAGCTATTGGGGTGAATTGAAGGCCTTGCTCGTCCGGCTCGCCGAGGCGCAAGGCACCGCAAATGCCGCTCGTCGTACGGCGTGCCCAACAATTTGACGCTGGTGTCTGGCCGAAATCGCCTAACTGGGAAGATTCAAACGCCGATGTTGCGTGCGATGCTGTCGGCCGCCATACGCCTACGCCACTCGAGAGGCCCGGAATTGTGAATGGAGTTTCCCTCAACATCGACGGCCATGATAACAGGCATGTCCTGCACATCGAATTCATAGATGGCTTCCATGCCCAGGTCTTCAAAGGCAACGATCCGCGCCTTCTTAATCGATTTTGAAATCAGGTACGCAGCGCCACCCACTGCAGCAAGATAGGGCGTTTTGTGTCTTATAATCGACTCGATGGCCGCCGGTCCCCTTTCCGCTTTGCCGATCATCGCAAAAAGGCCGGTTTCGGCGAGCACCTTGTCCGTAAAATCGTCCAAGCGGCTGGAGGTTGTTGGACCGGCGGGTCCAACGACCTCATTCCTCACTGCCCGGACGGGACCGACATAGTAGATCACGCGTCCCGTCAGATCGACCGGAAGCGGCTTGCCGGCATCGATCAGCTCGACCATTCGTTTGTGGGCAGCGTCACGGCCCGTCAGCATCTTTCCAGACAGCAGGAGCGTTTCACCGCAGCGCCACGATGCCGTCTCTTCCTTCGTCAGCGTATCTAAATTGACCCGCCGGACGCCGGCTGGGTTCAATTCGTCGGCTCCGATGTCGGGCCATTCGCGCAAATCGGGCGGCTGGAGCCTGATGGGTCCAGAGCCGTCCAAAGTAAACTTCAGGTGCCGGTTGGCGGCGCATTGCGGGATGAGCGCCACAGGCTTGGACGCCGCATGAGTAGGATAGGTCGCAACCTTGACGTCAACGACTGTCGTCAGACCACCAAGCCCTTGGGCGCCGATGCCAAGCGCGTTGATCCGCTCATAAAGCTCAATCCGCAGTCCCTCTTCCGGGCTTGACGCCCCCCTTGCGATTAGTTCCGCCATATCGATGGGCTCGTTCATGGCTTCCTTGGCCAGCAGCATCGCCTTTTCAGCGCTACCACCGATACCAACAGAGATCAGCCCAGGCGGACACCATCCGCTGCCCAGGGTCGAAACGGTATTGACCACCCAGTCGGAAACGGAGGCGCTGGGATTAAGGGTGGTAAAACGTGCCTTGTTCTCGGACCCGCCGCCTTTTGCGGCGATAGTGATCTCAATCTGGTCACCTTGCACCAAGTTGACATGGACAACTGCCGGCGTGTTGTCGCGGGTGTTGACCCGTCTAGCGAGGGGATCCGCAACGATCGATGCCCGAAGGGGATTGTCCGGATCGAGATAGGCTTGACGTACGCCCTCATTCACAAGATCAGCGAAACTGGCTGTTGACTTAATGCGGGCATCCATGCCGACCTTTGCGAAGACAACCACAAGTCCGGTGTCCTGACAGATCGGGCGCCGCCCAAAGGCCGCCATGCGGGAGTTCAGCAGAATCTGACCTATGGCATTCTTCGCCGACGGGCTCTGTTCTCGCGTGTATGCGTGAGAAAGAGACCGGATATAATCTGGAGGATGATAGTACGAGATGTACTGAAGGGCGTCGGCGACGCTCCTTGTGATGTCGCGACCTGCGATGGTCCGTGTTCTGTTTCCCACCGGATTTTATCCAAACGAACCGAGGCCATTGACCATTTTCAAAATCTGGAAGCTTCGCACCCCCTGCTCGCCGCCTTCATATCCATAGCCGCTTTGCTTGACGCCCCCATAAGGCGCATCCGCGGAAACCCCTTTCAGGTAATTCACACTAACTGCGCCCGCAGAGAGACCATTGATAAGCTTCTGTTGCGTATCGGCCGCGCCAGTAAACAAGTAGGCGGCCAGACCGTACTCGGTGGCGTTGGCTTCCTCGATCGCCTCTTCGATCGTATCGAAAGGCGCCACGGTGAGAATCGGTCCGAACGGCTCTTCATGAAGCACTCTCGCTTGCTTCGGTACGCCCGTCAGGATGGTTGGCGGCCAGTAAAACCCCGGTCGGTCAAGGGGGATGCCACCGGTCTCGATGCGGGCGCCGCCTTCTACCGCATCCTTGGTCAGGCGCTGCATGGCCTCTATTCGCCGCGCGTTTGCCATTGGCCCCATTTGCGTTGCAGGGTCATCCGGTGGTCCGATCCTGATTCTTCGGACCGCCTCCGTCATCCGGAACAGGAGTTCCTCATAGCGGGACCGGGCGACAAGAATCCTGCTGGGCGCATTACAGCTCTGGCCCGCGCACTCGAATTTGTATTCCGAAATAGCCGGTATCGCCCTTGCCAGATCCGCATCTTCGCACACAATAACCGGGGAATGTCCACCGAGCTCAAGGATGCAACGCTGCAGATTATTCGCGGCCAGCGTGGCTAGCTGTTTTCCAACAGCCGTCGACCCCGTGAACGTCAAGACTTTCACAATTGGCGAACTGAGCAGATGCCGCGATATATGCACAGGAACACCGAACACCAGGTTGACCACGCCTTCTGGTATCCCTGCTTGACGCAAAGATTCCACGATATGGACAGCCACACTTGGCGTCTCCTCGGCCCCTTTGAGGATCACCGGGCAGCCTGCCGCCAGCGCGGGGGCGAGCTTGCGGGCGATAAGAACGGCCGGATAGTTCCATGGCGTAAATGCAGCGACGACACCGAGCGGCTCGGGGGCTATCATCCTGTTCGAGCCCAACGGAATCGGGGCCGACAACTCATCGGCATGCCGGCCATTCCATTCCAGCGTTTCGACTGCGCGCGCGTATTCTCCTGTCGCTTCGGCAATCGTCTTTCCCTGTTCGGACGACAGGTCCCTGGCTGCGGCGCCAGCTTTCTCTGCCAGAATGCTGGCGGCAGAGACGAGGATCTCGCCACGCTCTTTGGCGGGTCGTGAGGACCACGCCTTGCGGCTGCGTTCTGCCGAGGCAAGAGCTTCATCCAAGTCTGAAACCGTAGCCGAGGCCACTGAGGCAAATACCTTCTCCGTCGCCGGGTTGATCACCGGCAAAGTGGCTCGGCTACCACCGGCTCGCCATTTGCCATTAATGAAGAGCTCGTAGCTCTTGGCGTCGGACATCACGGGCTCCACTTGACTGAATTCTTGCATACGAGCGCAGTTTCGATATCGAAACTGCTGAACTCGCTTGAGCCAGTTTCATCGCGATGGTCGCGGCGGGTCAAATATCGAATATTGCCGAAATCCATCTGGAATCCAGATCGGGCTGGTCCTTATGGCCGCAAAAGATCATGCCCAGCTTTACAGGTTAGTTTGTCAGGTCGCCTCAGGCGCCACCGCCGCCCAGTCCCGGATTTCAATCAATTTTCTGGCGACCTTCGGAATGAGCTTGCAGACCGCAGAAACGGCCGCAGAACGCTCATCTTTGGGATTTACAGCGAGCACCACGGACCGAGTAATCACCGGATCGACGATCTTGACAGTCCGGACCAGCCCTTGGGAGGCTTCTTTCTGAACCGCAGACGGGGCGAGAATAGAATGCGCTTTTCCCTCTACGACCATGTTGATGATCGTTGAGAGGGAGTCCACTTCAAACCTGACGTCCAGCGCGCAACCGTGTTGTGCGACGACATCAGCCACCGAACGCCTGACATTGTTGTTGCGCATGGGAACCGCCAGGGGGAATTCATGCAGGTCGACCAGCGATATCGCATCTTCAAACGGTGGCTCGCCGGACGGAACCACCAGACAAAGGTCTTCGCGCGCTAGCACCGTCATTCGCCCCACACTGTCTGCTGTGCGGTACAGAACCGCCAGATTGAAGCGTCCAGCCGCCATCCATTCCTCTAGCGGTCCCGTCATACCCTCGACCATCTTGAGGGACACCTTGGGCAGTTCGTGTCTCACCGCCTCAAGCAGCGGACCGCTCAGGACGCGAGCAGCTCCAGACGGAATCCCAATAGTCACCTCCCCGGCAGGGGAAGCGGCTGTGTTGGTCAATTCCACCTCGGTAAGTCGAATTTCTTTGAGAATTGCCCGCGCCCGCTCGAGCAGTTTGGCTCCTGACGCCGTCACGCTCACGCCGGTTCTGTCGCGTATCAGCAGCTGAGTGCCGAAGCCTTCCTCCAATTGGCGTACATGCAGACTCAGCGCACTCTGGGCGACATTCAGAAAGCCAGCGGCCTTCGTGAAACTGCCTGCTTCGACCACGCCGACGAAGTATCTTAACTGCCTGATTTCCACGGGTACTCTTCCGAGGGCGGACTGCAATTGACGTAATCTATCTTAAAATGTGATGGCACGACAGCAATAATTGTGCCGAGCTGCTGACGCTTGCTGTCGTCGTCCCAGTCTTGTTGATCAACCCGCTGAGGACTCAAACGGCCAACTCGGCGCCCGGATCCGTCGCGATGATTTCTCGGGCCCTTCGAATAACCGGTGGATCGACCATCTTTCCGTCCAATGCGAACGCGCCTCTGCCTTGCGCCGTCGCATCTTTTTCCGCCGCGAGGACACGACGGGCCCACTCGAGTTCCTGTGGGCTTGGTGAGAAAGCCTCATTGAATATGGCAACCTGATTTGGATGGATCGCCAAAGCCCCGGTAAAGCCAAGCCGCCGCGCATGGGCCGCGGCCTCACGAAGTCTATCATTGTCTGAGAACTCGCTGATACTTCCTATGAAACCAAGCGGTAGCAAGCCAGCGGCGCGAGCGGCAAACAGAACAGAAAGGTTCGGTGTCAAAAGAAGGTCGAGTTCCGGGGCACCGCCAACGGAGGCACTGAAGTCTTCAGGACCCAGCGCCATTGCAACCATCCTGGGATGGGCCGACGCAATGGCTGAGAGACTTTGTAATGCTGCCGGGGTCTCGATCAAGGCAAGGAACCGGATTCGACCCACCGCAAGATTTCTTTCTCGTTCAAGTTCCGATACCGCATTTGCGATCTCTATTACCCACGCTGCCGAATCCGTCTTCGGAAGGACAAGTGCATCAACACCCGCTACTACGGCTGCATCGAGATCGGCCGCCAAGGCACGCAAACCGCGATTCACGCGAACTAAAACATAAGCGCCCCTGCGGCCCACCTTTGCCACGGATGCAGAAAGCTGGCGCCGTGACTCACCTTTTTGATCCTGGGGAACGGAGTCCTCAAGGTCGAGTATGACGCCATCTGCCCCGCGCTCATGAGCCGCCTCCACAAAGCGCGGAACATGAGCGGGAACAAAGAGCAGAGATCTCCAGCGGGGAACAGACATCGGGCTTTCAACGGCCTGAACGGCGTCATTCATGAAGTCGCCTCTGCGGTCGATTCTAGCGTGGGCGCTGTCAGTGAGTTTGCTGGGCGGCCGTGGCACCCAGAGGGGCCAGGACTAGGCATGCACTCTGTGAATCGCGATCGCGCTTCCTTCCCGACAACAGGCACGCTCATGCTGACGCGGCTCTTGCGCGCAAACCTGCTCGAACCTCCTCGCGGACAGCCTCCGTATGCGCACCAAGGCCCGGAACTGGGCGCAGCGAGGGGCGCTCAGAGTTGAAGATCGCCGCCGGGGCGATCGTCTCTACTGTTCCTTCAGGTGTGCCAATCTCAACCCTGCGAACGTGTGGATGCTTTGAAATGTCCGCCACTTCGTTCAGTCGCCCATATGCCAAACCGGCCGCCTCAAGCTCCTGCATCGCTTCGTGGCAGGACAGCTCGGAAAACCGCAGCTCAATTATCTCATCAAGTTGAGGACGGTGGCCGAGGCGCTCCATGTTGTCGGCGAAACCAAGTGCACGCGTGAGCTCAGGCCGCTTCAGGAATTTCTCGCAGAAATTCACCCATTCCCGGTCATTCTGCACGGAAAAGATGACGTCCTTGCCATCGGCGCAGCGATAGGCGCCATAAGGCGCCAGCGAGGGGTGTTTCACGCCCGCGCGTACCGTGTGGTAGCTGCTGTAGTCGTGTTGCAGGACCGGCACGTTCATCCAATCGGCGACGGCATCGAACAGGGACACCTGAATGCTAGCCCCTTCGCCAGTGACCTCGCGATGATACAGCGCCTGAAGTATGGCGCTATGTGCCGTCATGCCTGCCGAGATGTCGCAAACCGACACACCCACACGGGCGGGTCCCTGTTGCGTCCCGGTGATCGCACACAGACCGGTTTCGGCTTGGACGATGAGATCATAGGCCTTGAGGTGAGAAAATGGCCCCCCCTCCCCAAATCCCGAAATGTCGCAGGTGATTAGCCGCGGAAAACGGCGACGCAGATCCGCAGATCCGAAGCCGAGTTTTTCGATGCTGCCTGGCTTCAGATTCTGGATAAAGACGTCAGCAGCAGCAACAAGCGTGTCCAGCACAGCACGGTCCGCCTCCAACCTCAAATCCAAGCATACTGACTCCTTACCCCGGTTGAGCCAAACGAAATAGGCGCTTTGCCCCCGCACCAACTTATCGTATTTCCGGGCAAAGTCTCCCTCAGGCCTCTCAACCTTGATCACCCGGGCGCCTGCATCGGCAAGACGAGACGATGCATACGGTGCAGCAACGGCCTGCTCCACAGCTACGACAGTGATCCCCTCAAGAGAGTTCTGCATGCAACACCGCGCTCTTCATCCAACATTTTCGTTTTGAGCCCGACGACGATTCAGCATCGCAAGCAACCGATTCTGTTCATTGCCCACGATCGAGAATGCCTCGTCGACTCCCATTCCAGGCTTCGCAAGCATCATGTCTGCCTGGGTCGCCATCGATATGTGGACGGAAGCCTGGGCAGAGAGATCTGTCTCGGTACAGCTTCCTCCAACGTACGCGCCTACCTTGTTCTCCTTACACAGGAGCACTGCACGTGCCGTGTCAGCCAATGAGCCGACATCAGGCGTCTTGATTTGAATGAGATGCGCGGCCTTCGCTTCGGCAAAGAGCCGAATATCCTCGAGCGTGTTGCACCTTTCGTCCACGACAATGCGAGCGGTGGAACCCCGGTTGTCCAAAATTGATACGATCTTGGCGTAGTTCTCAATTTGAGCTTGCGTCGAACCAAAATCCGCCGGGGACTCGACATTGAGGGTGAAACCCGGAACAGCGTCGGCGACCCTGCAGATAAAGTCGGCGATGAGTTGCGGCTCCAGGCTGATTTCCTGGCCGATCCAGCCATACACATCGAAATGCAGCACCGGATGATACCCCGGGCGGCCAATTTCGCGCGTCCGCGCCGCAACCCACTTCACGAACTCCATGAAGGCCTGGCCCTCGACGCCGAATTTCTGCCGTGAGTTGATCAGGCCGTGGGGAAGTATATCTACCGCTTTCAAGATCATTTTGTCGACGTTGATTTCGCGAGCATCGCCGCTTTGGCAGTAGATCGGAACCCTGCGAATTGGCAGCGGCAGGTTAAATTCACTGCAAACGACTTCCGCCATCGTGGTACTTTGAAGATGGGCCGAGGCGCGAAGGAGCGCCTGGCTAACGCCATACTCAATCGCGAGAGGTAACCGCTGGTGCTGGAGAGGCTCAAAAACCTTTGCACAGGCATCGAGATAACGAGATACGTCGACATTGAGAAGCCGGGGCACGACTATACGCGAGGTTAACTCCGAGATTTGAGCACTCTCAAACAAAGGATCTCGTCCTCCAGCACCAGAATATTGAACGCTCATCATGTCACCCCAAACCACGGCCCCGTCGGTGAGAGCAAGCCCGATGCTGAGCGAAGATGCCGGAACGCGGATGGACGTGAACCCAATCGCTGTCGCCTCGCCGCTATAGACGAAACCGTCCTGGGGCGCGCCGGCCCTGATGGCACCCTGATCGTCATAGAAAAAAGCGCCATTGCCAGGCGCAAGGAGGACGTCTTTGATCTGCATTTCACTTCGCTCGATTTTCGGACATCGTTGATGGCAGTTGGATTTGCTGCGCCGACTATGCACCACTTGATCTTGAGTTCGCCAACATAATGTCCCGGACGGTCCCATCGCGTTTTCAGATGGCCGGCGTCAGACACATGCACCCCGTATTCCGGCAAGCATTCGACGAACGTCGAATTATTGTATAGGTGGACATTGCAACGTCGTACTCACCTCATTTGGGTTAGCATTCGCGCATTAACCAGAATGCGTCTGAAATGCGCGTCAATCCAATCCCTTCATAGAAGCCGACAGAGTTGGGTGTAGAGATCAAAGCTATGGCCACAGCAGGCCCGAGTTGCCGGCGGGCTTCATACAGGAGGCCCTTGCCGATGCCGAGGCCTTGCGCCGACGCCGATACGGCAAGCTCGGAGACGTAGCAGATCCAGGAAAAGTCAGTAACGCATCGAAGTACTCCGACCAGCTTCCGCCCCGGCCGATGGAGCCGGGCCGTCAGCACCAAGTCGGCTTGGCGGAGCATCGCATGCAGCCGAAGCTCGCCATGGGTCGCCCCGAAGCCGGATTCGGCCAACACGCGGCAGAATTCGGCCGGGTCAAGGTTCGGCTCACTAACGTAAAGGATCTCAGATTGTTCGCTCATGCCAACCCCTTAACAAAAATTGATTGATCTAAGCTTACGCAATACCTTGTATTCGCAGCCGGTGCCGAGATTTTCGCCCTGACTGCGTGAAACCAGCAGTAGCTTGTGGCGGATTTTGGCACGAAGAGCTGCGCAGCAACTGCCCTATCCAGAACACAGCTTACTAGTCAGTTGAACGACTATGCTTTGTCATCTGCGTGCAAGTGCCCTGCCGAAGCGACTGCTTGCGTCTCAGTCCGCTTTAACCAGTGTCTAATCCGTGCTTCGACGGCGCCCCTTTTTAAACGGCAATCTCAGCTCGCGCGCCTACCTAGGATAGTAGGCTGCATCGCGGGGCGGCGAGGTTTATAAAAAACGGGACTGTTGGAGAGCAAAAGATGTTGCCGTTAGTTCGCCCCAGAAATGCTATATTTGAAATCAATCTTGGGGCTATTCAGGCGAACTTCCGGGCCATCACGGCCCTCGTTGGGTTAGGCGTAAGGGTCGCCGCTGTCGTCAAGAGCGACGCCTATGGACTTGGTGTTGTAGAGATTGCAAGGGCGCTTATTCATGTCGGCTGCGATCTGCTCTTCGTCGGCAATCTTGAGGAAGCGCTGCTTCTAAGATCGTCCCATGTAGACGAGGCAATCGCGGTTTTTTGCGATGATTTCGCGAAATTTGGTAGATTCTACCAATCCAATAACCTCATACCGGTTGTGAACAATTGCGCCGAATTGGAAGCCGTTATTGCAACAGGAACGAAGACATATTTTCTTAACGTGGAAACGGGATTTTCCCGCTTTGGGCTCGCCATTGCGGACGTGCGTCGCGCGTATTTTTCTGGTACGTTCGACATGTATCCCCCTTCGGTCGTACTCAGCCATCTAGCGTGCAGCGAAACCGTTGCGGACCCAACTAATGTGTTGCAACGGAACCGCTTCCGGGCGATCTACGATCTGATTAAGCCCACCTGCGGCAGTCTCGCAGCGTCCGCCGGTATCTGGCTAGGTAAATCCTATCATTTCGACATGGTACGGGTGGGCTCAGCCCTGTACGGGCTCAACGATGCTGGCATTCGACCAAATCCGCTGCAAGCGGTTGCAAGGCTCCGAGCGAAAATACTCGACGTGCGCAATGTCGCTAGGCGGGAGGCTGTTGGCTACGGTGCGACATTTCGTACGGGTCGAGCTACCCGCGTAGCGACCGTCGGGATCGGCTACACACATGGCCTTCCATGGGCCTGCGCGAACAAGATATCAGCTCGGTTCGCAGGTTATTCGGCCCCTCTAATCGGAACAATATGCATGGAGAACATGACAATTGATATAACAGATGTTCCAGAAGCGCTTTGTGGGCCAGGTAACTTTGTGGAATTACTGGGAAATGATTTTACCTTAGATGACCTTGCAGAAGCTGTGGGCCTCAGCCCACACGAAGTCTTAACCCGCCTAGGTGCTGGTTGCACAAGACGGTATCTGAATTCTTCCTTGTTACCTACGACCCCTAGGAATAAGGCGTTAGACTTTGATGGCAGCAGCGAGATGAATGATGGCAAGGCACGCCTTTGATTTCGTTATGGCGCTCCCATGGAGAACTTGGTCCATAGGGCATCCTTTGATTCGAAAGATAAGGATGCCCCATCAAAGCCCCGGATCAAACATGTAGCTAGGTCAGGACTCATTGATCCAGAAGATGAAGGCTGCAGCGAAGGCGATAGCCGACAGGAAGGTGTGAGCACATCGGTCGTATCTGGTGTGGATGCGTCGCCAGTCTTTGAGGCGTGCGAACATGTTCTCGATCCTGTGACGTTGCCGGTATCGGACAGGATCATAGCTGTGCTGAACACGATGCTTGGCATGGGGTGGGATGCATGGCCTGATACCGCGCTCGACGAGCGCCTGGCGGAAGGCCGCTGAACTGTAGGCCCGATCGGCCAGCAGGGCGTTGGCGGCGGGCAAATCCTCGATCACGGCCGCAGCAGTCTTGTGATCATTGGTCTGCCCTTCGCTCAGATGCAGCAGCCGCGGACGTCCCTTGGTGGTCAGTCCGCCTCGGCTGCGTCCGATACATCGGGATAGAGTTTTTTAAGGAGGCTGGCGGCAGTGCGGTGCGCTTTGAGATGGGTGGCATCGATCATCAGATTGTCCGTTTCGCCGCCCTGCGCGGCCAGTTCCGCTAGGATGCGGTTGAACACACCCAGCCGACTCCAGCGGATGAAGCGGTTGTAGATGGTCTTGTACGGACCGTAGTCGGAAGGGACATCTCGCCAGCGAAGGCCATTTCGGATCACGAACAGGATGCCGCTCAGCACCCGGCGGTCATCCACACGCGGAACACCATGCGACAAAGGAAAATAGGACTCGATCCGGCGCATCTGCTCCGGCGTCAACATCAGCAAATCACTCAAGGCAGCACCTCCTGCCACCCTGAATCACCAAACAGATATCAACTCAATAGATTATGGGTCCTGACCCTAGCTTTGATTCCGATTGTAACATAGAAATGCCTAATTGCCCGAGCATCGGACCTGGTCTAGAATCCAAGCCATACGAAGTGCTGCTTCTTCGGCTACACTAGGCCCATGTGAAGCGCCGCCGTGGCCACCGACCATACGCATGTGGAAAACAAGACCTGGGTCTCGACCGGCCGTAAAGGAACGTCGCTGGGCAACGTACCGAGCAGGCTGGTAGTAGAGCACCTGGCTGTCGTCGAGCGCGGCGTCGACGTAAGTTGGCGGGCGCGGGCGATCGGCACTGAGGTTGTAGTAAGGATCGTAGCTGCGCAGGTGCCGATATTCGTCGGCTATGTGGGGATCGCCGTACTCCGCTATTTCCGGCAGCGCGTACGGCATCGTGAAGTCCAGCTCGGTATCTATGATGTCGGCGAGCGGAACCTCGGCGAGTACGGCGCGGAACAAGTCGGGCCGCAAGTCGGCCGTGGCAAGCACGGTACCCCCGCCAGCGCTCGCTCCCTCAATGACGATGCCGTCGCCGGTGGCGACCCCCTGCCTAACAAGCGCCTCGACAGCGACGATCAGATCTGTGTGGGTGATACGTTTTCGATCGCGGGTAGCCGCCTCGTGCCACGGACGTCCAAGCTCCCCGCCTCCCCGTACGTGCACGATGCCGAAAGCAACTCCGCGATCGAGCAGGCTCAAACGTTTGGTCATGGATGAGGGCCAAGTGAAAAACGAGGGCCATCTCGGTTTTCCATAACAGCCGTAGACATTCAATAACACCGGCCCTGGGGTGGTTCGATCGCGCCGCGCGACGAGCGAAATTGGTATATCCACCCCGTCTTCCGCCTGCGCCATGACGACCGTCGCCACGTATTGAGCCGGGTCATATCCGGGAACGCGGGCCTGGTACAGGACTGCCGATCGGTCGTCGGCGAGATCATGCTCTACAAACGTGTCGGGCGTCACGAATGAGCTAACCGAGTAGACCAACTTCGAGCTTCGGAACGGATGCCGTGCGACCGAATAGCTACCCCCTGCAGACAAGCCGACCTTAAGAGTGCAGCTCGGCTCGTCGGGAACGATCGTGGCGGCGACCCCCCCGCTTCGGTTATGCGAGACGAGGCGAGGACGAAGGCCCTCTCGTTCCAGGACAACCAGGTGCTGGTCGAGCACGTGGACCTCCTCAAGCGTCACGCCCGCTCGATGCGGGATGACCTCCTCCCAGCACGATGGTGACGGGTCACCTATCGGCGCACACACGAGCCGCCAGTAGGGTCCAGCGTCGTTTACCCGAAACAAGAACCTGTCGCCCCAGTGCTCGGCAAAGACATGGTGGCCAAGATCACGCGCCACAATCCGGCGCCACCCAACGCCCGGCTGGTCGGCAGGAAGGCACCACACCTCCACCGCCCCGGCGTTGTCCATAACGTCCAAAAGCAGCCAGGCGCCGCTATCAGAGCGCCAAATCCGCAAGTTCAGTCGCTCGTCCGCCTCCTCGAACACTACCTCAGAGTGCGAATCGTTGACGTCCAGGCGTATAAGCTCATGGCGTTGCCGCCGCCGGTCCGCCCGCTCCCGCGTGAAAAAGAGCGTGTTGCCGTCCGCGGTCCAAGTAACCATCCCAGCCCGCCTCGAGCCCGTCCAGACGTCATGGCCGGTCTCTATGTCCCGCACCCTAAGCTCGAAGTTCTCGTCCCCGATGACATCGAAGCTGAACGCCACGTAACGCCCGTCGTCACTCGGCTCGAAGACACCGAGCGAATAGAAGATCTCGGCCCCCGGGATCGCGTTCGGGTCGAGAACAAGCTCGGCCGAGCCTCCGGTCACCGGCCGGCGCCACCACGCAGGATGAGACAGGCCCCGCCCGTGTCTTTCGAAGTACTCGAAAGGCCCAACCTGGAAGGTTGGTGGGGCGCCCTCGCAGGTGTGACGCCCTTCGATCTCGGCGATAAGTTCCGCCTTGAGCCCTTCCAGGTGGGCTGTCGCTTGCTCCGCGTAGCTGTTCTCGGCTTCAAGATACGCGCGGACGTCGGGATTCTCCCAGTCCCTGAGCCAGCCATACGAGTCTATCGTGACGTCGCCATGAAGGACCCGGATCCGTGCCTCGGAACGAGGAAGCGGTGGCTGCAGGTGCTTGTCTACCATCACAAGGCCCTCAGGAAAAAAGAGCAAGGAATTGGCGCGGCAGTCCGCGAGCAGACAGTTTGTGCATCAATGTTGCTCCTAGGCGATATAGTGTAAACCGTTTAACGAGCCACGGTGCGTTATTACCAACATCCGTTAATTCCGTTCTGGCAGAATAGCGCTTCGAGTGCCCTATTATTACTTACTGTCAGACGGAACCATGGTCGGCACTTTTCAGGTTGGGTGTCGACAATTCTGCTTTCGCACCTGACGTCGGCAGCCAGCATGCGGACATATGCTGCGGCCCGACTTCGATGGCCGGCGGCTCCTCCTCCTTGCACCGGTCGAAAGCAAGCGGGCAGCGAGGATGGAAACGACAGCCCTTCGGCACGCGTGCGGCGCTTGGAACCTCTCCTTGCAACGCCGGCAGCTCGAAGCGACTTGCGTCGCTGCGAATCTGCGGCGTGGCGTTGCGCAACGCGACCGTATAGGGATGCCGGGGGTTGAATGTGATGTCATCGGCGCTGCCGATCTCGACCAATCTCCCAAGATATAAGACTGCAATCCGGTCGGCGATCAGCCAGGCGAGCGGCAGGTCGTGGGTGATGAACAGTAGCGCCATGTTGTGCTTGGCGCGCAGGTCAACCAGGACCTGAAGAATTTGTGCGCGTATCGATACATCGAGCATCGACACGGGCTCGTCGGCAACGATGAGCTCCGGCTTCACGGCAAGCGCTCCGGCAATCACGACGCGCTGGCGCTGGCCGCCGGAGAGTTCGTGTGGGAAGCGGGCGAAGAAATCACCGGGAGGATTGAGCCCGGCCGCCGAAAGCGCTTCGCTGACCCTTTCTGTGAGTTGAGCATGGTTCTTGACCAGCCGCAGGGAGCGCAACGGCTCTGCCACACTGTCGAACACGGTGTGTCGCGGGTTGAGCGCCTGATAAGCATCCTGAAAGATCATTTGCACGCGTCGCCGGTAGGGACGCAGAGCCGAGAAGCCCTTTGCAGACGTCATATCGCGGCCCTCAAACAGCAACCTGCCTCCTGTGGGCTGGGCTAGCTTGGTGATGACGCGGCCCACTGTCGTCTTGCCGCTTCCGGATTCTCCAACCAGGGCGACGATTTCACCTCGTCCAATGTTGAGGTCGACTCCATCCGCCGCACGCACCGCCCCGGCAGATCGCCCCAGGACCCGGTCGAACAGTCCGCCCTGGATAGGAAAATGGACCTTCAGGCTCTCGAGACTCAGGATGTCGGAGGTGTCAGGCATGAACTGCAACCCTGCCTTCTTGCGAGGAACGGTGAAGGTGACAGGCGACGCGTCCCCACCCGAACTTTTCGAGGCTGGGAACTTCGGTCGTGCAGACCCCCGTTGCTGACGGGCAACGTGGATGGAAGGCGCAGCCTGACGGTCGATTCATTAAGTTGGGAGGATCACCGGGGATAGGGCGAATTATCCGTATGCCGCTCGCCGGGTTGGGGATCGATTCGATCAGCAGGCGAGTGTAGGGATGTTTGGGCTTAGCGAAGATCTCCGCGACGGTTCCATCCTCGACTATCCGGCCGGCGTACATGATCATCACGCGATCACACGACTCAGCGACGACAGACAGGTCGTGGGTGATTAAAATGAGCGCTAGGTTAAGCTGCGATCGCAACTTCCCCAACAGCTTGAGGATCTGAGCCTGTGTGATGACGTCGAGCGCCGTGGTCGGCTCGTCACCGATGATGATCGAGGGGCGACATGCGAGCGCCATGGCAATCATCACTCTTTGACGCATACCGCCCGACAACTCGTGGGGATAGGCAGTGCCGCGATCCGTCGGAATGCCGACGAGTTCTAGAACCTCCCGTGCCCGCGCGGTCGCCTCGGCACGCGACATGCCGAGCTTCAGGATGCATGGCTCGGCGATTTGCTTGATAATGCGGTGAACGGGATTGAGCGCATTCATCGCGCCCTGGAAAACGACGGACGTCTCGGTCCAGCGATGTGGCCGCATCGCCGCATCATTGTCGATCGACAGCAGGTTACCACGATAGCGCACTTGGCCGCCGCTGACCCGTGCATTGGGCGATAGTAGACCAGCGATCGCCATGGCGGTGGTAGTCTTGCCACTGCCCGATTCACCGACGAGGCCAACGGCCTCTCCAGCCTGGAGCGCGAAGCTCACGCGGTCGATCGCTCGCAATGAAACGCCCTTGAGCCGATACTCAACAGAAAGCCCGTCGACTTCCAAAAGCGATGCCTTGTCTTGGGAGAGGTTTGTCATGGGATCACCCTCTGCCGTGGATTGAACGTGTCGTCGAGGGCATTGCCGACCAGGACGAAGCTAAGGGAAACCGCGAGGGCGCACAGCCCGGGGGCGCCGAGGTACCACCAAGCTCCGGTACTGGCCGCACCGGCGCGCTGAGCGAGCGAAAGCAAAGTGCCCCATGAAGGCTGCAATGGGTCGCCAAGCCCGAGGAACGAGAGCGACGTCTCGACATAGATTGCGCCAGCGACGACCAGCGCACCATTCGCTGCGATTTGCGGAACGAGATTGGGGAGGATATGCCGCACCATGATGCTCAAATTGCTGCTGCCCACAACTCGTGCGCGATCAATGAATGTTCGCTCCTTAAGCGATAGTGTCTGACTGCGAACGATACGGGCGACAAACGCCCAGCTTGTTATGCCGATGACGACAAGGATCACGAAGAGGGAAGGACGGAAGCCGAGGATTTCTCTGCCCCGCCCCATTACTTCGAGCACCACGGGTGTGATGACCAGCGCAAGGACGAAGGACGGCATGACGAAAAAGAAATCCGTCAGCCGCATCAGCCAGACGTCAACTCTGCCACCGTAGTAGCCAGCAATGATACCAACCGTAGTGCCGACGACGAGGCTGATGACGGTCGCCAGCAGCGCGATCGTGAGCGATATCCGGGCACCATGGACGACCAGATTGAGCACGTCACGCCCCACCTCATCGGTCCCCAGCAGATGCTGGCTTGATGGTGGAACGAGGAAATCACCAGTTGCGGTGGCTACGGTCTCAAGTGGACCTACGAGGATATTGGGCACAGCAGAGAGGACAAGGAAAAACACCAGACACAACAGGCCGAGCTGAGCCCCGGCGTGACCAAGAAGATTGGATAGAAAGCTCTTGATCGCTCTCGCCCGGCTACGCGAGGAATATCGCACGATACTTTCACTCATTGCCGGATTCGCGGATCAAGAATGCCGTAGGCAAGATCGGCTAGGAGGTTCGCGACAACGATCGATACACCAAGCAACAGGAATATCCCTTGAAGAACTGGGTAGTCCCGCGCGTTGAGCGCTTCGACCGTGAGACCACCAATTCCCGGCCAGGCGAAGACGGCTTCGACGGTGATCGCACCAGCGACCACGTAGCCAAGATTGAGAGTAATCAAGGTCACGAGCGGCAGCATTGCGTTACGAAATGCATGGCGCATCAGCATCTGACCGTTGGTAAGTCCCTTGGCGCGTGCGGTCACCATGTAGTCCTCAGTAACGACGTCACTCATCGCTGCACGCGCGACCACAACGTATTGCCCGATCAGCCCAAGGGCTACCGCGGCGACCGGAAGTGCGAGATGTCGCAAGTAGTCTAGGATCTTATCAGTTGAACCTATGCTAGCGCCGGGTGAATAGATGCCATAACCCGGAAACCACCCCAATGCCGTGCTAAAAATGACTACTAGTACCATAGCAAGCCAGAAAGACGGCGTAGAATAGAGCGCTAGAGATGCTCCCATGGCGATACGGTCGACAGCTCCTCCTCTGCGCCAACCCGCATAGAGCCCAAGCATGACACCGCATAGCATGGCGATTAATTGGGCCAAGCCAACCAGGGCGATGGTGGCCGGCAAGCGCTCCCAAATAAGGTCAGAGACAAGTCTACCCCTGAACTTGAAGCTGTAGCCGAGATCGCCATGTAGAGTTGCCGACAGGTAGTCAAGTATCTGGTCCGGGAAAAGCGGCCGGTCGAGTCCCCAGTTCTGGCGCTGCGCCTCGATCCGTTCAGCGGACACGCTCATCCGAGCACCGCCAAGCAGAAGCGCTGCAGGGTCACCGGGAATGACCCTGAACAGGACGAAGTTCAGTGTGGCCACCATCGAAAGAGTTATGGCCGCCCTGATCAGGACATTCCCAATGCGGCTTGTTCGCCCTTCCTGTGCGTTGCCAGCCACGTTAGATCGGCCTCAACCGATCGAACGGGAAATAGCTCCAATCCGATATCGCGTCCTCCGGTCCCCAGCCCTGGAAGCAGTCCTTACGATAGGCACCGAGCGTTAAGGGGTGACTCAGAATGATATACGGCGCCTCAGCATAGATGAGGCGCGCTGCCTGATCGACCAGCTCCTGGCTCCTCTTCAGGTCGACGGTACGGTCGACCTCAGTCAGGAGCGCGTCGAACTTCTCATTTGTCCAGTACGATCTGTTAGTGAGGCCGATGGACTTGCTACTGCCCAAGACGAGCAGGTCGTGAGGCGAGGAAGACAGCCAGTTGCTGGCGATTAGCAGATCCCAGCTTCCGCCGCCGTCCGTCGGCGCTGTCGTGCGGGCTGTGAGCGCACCGGAATCGAGCTGGGTCACCGACACGGGAATGCCAATTTGTCCCAGCCAGCCCGCAACAAGCTGCACGGCTGCAATCGGAATCTCGCTCACACCCGAAGCCTTTCCTGTGATTAGCTCAAGCTGTAAGCTCTTTCCCTCCTTGTCCTCCCGGACACCATCGCCGTTCGTGTCCCGATATCCGGCCGCGTCTAGCCGACGACCCGCCTCGGCTAGATCGAAGCGGCGCCTGATGTCGCTTAGGTCTGAGTAATAGTCGGCGGCTACCGGCATCACAATTCCGACACCAGGGTCTGCGTGCCCGCGGTAGGCGCGATCCACGATCGCTTTCTGATCGATCGCATAGCCGATCGCGTCGCGAAACGCTGGATCCTGCAGGGCCTTGGTGCTGCCCGCCCCCTTCCCGGAGGCCGTATTAAATGCCAGATAGTCCCGCTGCTCCACGCGAGATTCATAGACCCCGATATCGCTCTCCTTCGAGAAGGCAGCCCACTGTGCGGTTGTCACGCCCCCACAATCGAAGCTCCCACTCTTCAGACCCTGGGCAATTGGATCCTGCGTGGTGAAGAAGTGGATAATCATCCCGGCCGTCTTCGGCTGCTCAGTGCGAAAATACGCGTTTGGCGTAAGGCGCACAAATTGGCCTTGCTGAAACTCCGCAACGATCATAGGCCCAGTTCCCACCAGCGGCGGGTCGTTGCGAAAAGTGCTGCGCGCATCCGCGTAGCCGATGTCCTTCCAAACGTGCTCAGGGACCATTAGAACGAAGTTGTCAATTGGCCAGCGCGTAGGAGCCTTGGTCACGATCCGCAGAGTTTCGTCATCAATGGCCGTAACGGATGCGACTTGTTCCATGCCGTCTGTGCTGTTTTGGCCAATATTCAGCTCGTCTGGCTTGCCCACGGAGCCAAGCAGATAATTATAGGTGAACGCGGCGTCTCTGGCGGTGGCGGGTTGGCCGTCCGACCACTTCATGCCGGGCCATACCTTGATTGTCCAAGTGAGCCCGTCATCAGCAACGGCCCACGCCTTCGCAAACCCCCTCCGGTCAGGGTGTCGCTGGGCGTCAACGCCGACCAGCGAATCGTAGGACAAGACAAGCGGCCAGAACGAACTCCAGGTGGCGAATGGATTCATGGAATCGGGAGCACCCATCGAGCCGACACGCACAATATGGTCGCTACAAGACGAAGCGAACGCCCTTGAGTTAATGACCCACGGGGCAACCGATCCCACCAGCATTGCTTTGACGACCGCACGGCGATTCATAGACCAATCATTCATTCTGGTCCTCCTTTAAGCCTCGCCACGCCGCATTCCCGCACCTCGTCGCGCCCATTTGGAACTGATGGCCAGCGCGTGCACAAGGTAATTGGTGTGGCGGTTCCCCTTTATAGTCTTAAGTTAGATTTCTTCGACAGCTGCTGAATTGGCAAATAGAGACTCGATATAATCGCCATCTAATAAGTAGATGGCTAACGACTCTCCCCGCCCAGATGGACGCTTTCTGTCGACGGTGCAGCTCTGAAAATCGCACCTGTTGATTCCCCGGTAATCGACCAGCGCTGCCGCCAAAGACATTCTGCTTCCAGCCCCGCAGGTCCGCACGAAGTGATCCGTGCGGATGCAGGAGGTGCTCGAGGCCGAGATGGACGAGGGCGGCCTCAACGAGGAAATCCGCCGGCGCACCTGTGTCGTGCTCATCTTTCCAAAACATAGAGATGCCGCCCCCGTCAGGACATTGGCTGTCGAAACCAACGAAAACGGATGGCGCCAACCGCTAGATCAACATGGACGATCTGCGTGAGCACAAGAAACATGCTCTGCGCCAAGCCGCGCGACCAGCACCATGGCTGTCCCATTTTACTGATGGGGTGGATGCCAGCCTTCTCCGACGGCATCGCAATGTGCCAACTTGGTGGTGTTAGCGCCACGCAAAGGAGAGGCAGGCATCGATGGAAAAGTTACTATCATTGGGGTCGATCTGGGAAAGAACGGCATTCAGCTGCAGGGGGCGGCAGCTGATGGATCGGTTGTATTCCGCAAGAAGCTGTCGCGCCTGCAGTTTTGCAAGTTCATGGCGAGTCAACCGGCATGTGTCGTGGCAATGGAAGCGTGCGGCAGCTCCCACTACAGACCTGTCAGATGGCTCGGCTTGGCCATGAGCCAAGACTGATTGTCCCGGCCTATGTCCCAAACCGTCCGTCAAGCGGCAGAAGAACGACGTCGCCGAAGCGGAGGCGATCGTCGAAGCAGCGCAACGACCGACAACGCGCTTTGTCGAACCGAAGACCAAGGAGTAGCAGTCCCGGGCTATCGTGTTTCGCACCAGAGAGCAGTTCGTGAATCAGAGAACCGAATGGGTGAATGCGTTGCGCGCGCACCTCTAGGAGTTCGGTTATGTTGTTCCGCAAGGCATCGGCCACCTGCCACGTCTGGCAGAGATCGTCGAGGACGAGAGTGCAGACCTGCCGGATCTGGTCCGCGACATCTGCAGCGCTCTTGACCAAATCAAACAGTTGAGCAGCCGTTTCGCGGCATTGAAGAAGACGATCGACATGCTGTCCAAGCAAGCTGCAACATCTCGGCGCTTGCAAACCATGCCCGGTGTCGGCCCTATTGCTGCCCTTGGCATTTTCGCCACCGATGGAACCCTTCAAGTGCGGTCGCGATTTCGCCGCCTGGCTCGGGCTGGGTCCCTCGGCAGAAGTCAAGCGGCGGCATAGGCACAAGTGTCCCGCGCGGGCGCGCCGCGAGACACATAGCGCTTGCCCCTTTATTCGCACCGTCTCTTGGTGGCACGCGGATTGCATAGGACTCCGTGAAGGCGAGCGCGGATAAAGCGGGCTGTTCCCTCGAGAAAACAAATCCGAGCGAATGAAGTGCAGAACCGAACCATCAAGGAGTACGTCATGCGAGTAGCCGTCGTCCGGAATCGTGATTTTACAGGCGTGATCAACCGATTCGGTCAGCCTTATCCACAGCCCCCGCAGCCTTGGCCGCCCGGCGAGACAGTCGAAAGGGCGGTGGCGGCACTGCAAGATGGCGGCCATGAAACGCTTTTGTGTGAAGGCGACAAAGGACTGCTCAATACGCTCGAGCGCTTCATGCCACCCGATCCGCAAGCCCGCCCTTCAGGATTTGTTTTCAACCTGGCGGAGGGGATTCAAGGAGATTACCGTTTCACGCACGTTCCGGGCATGCTTGAGATGGCCGGCGTTCCATACACCGGATCGAGCCCACTCGGGCATGGACTGACGGACGACAAAGTTATCAGCAAGACGCTCATGCGCAGTTGCGGCGTGCCGACGCCGAACTTTCGCATCATGCGCTGCGGCACCGACAGCACCGGCGATTTGCGATTCCCACTTGTGGTGAAGCCGCGCCGTGAAGACAACAGCTTCGGTTTGCAACTCGTGCATGAGCCCTCTCAGCTGGCGCAAGCCGTCGAAATGATCATTGGGCAATATGGGCAGGATGCGCTAGTGGAAGAATACATCGATGGGCGGGAAATCCATGTCGCGCTGCTGGGAAACGGAAAACCCGAGGTGTTGCCCTTCGCAGAGATCGACTTCGGCGAACGCGAAATTGGC
This sequence comes from Mesorhizobium sp. M7A.F.Ca.MR.245.00.0.0, assembly GCF_003997415.1. NCBI lineage: Bacteria > Pseudomonadati > Pseudomonadota > Alphaproteobacteria > Hyphomicrobiales > Phyllobacteriaceae > Mesorhizobium > Mesorhizobium sp. M7A.F.Ca.MR.245.00.0.0. The sequence continues at coordinate 42,285 of NZ_RZTE01000036.1, forward strand.
CTTTTGACTTGGGAAGCGAAGTACCTGCCTGCCGAGCAGGCGTCGACGATTTGCCCGGCGCGAGTCGGGAGCAGTCTTGCGACTTTGCTGCGGGATATTTCGATTGCAACCTTCCGTGCCTGCGAGTGCCGGGACTATGCACGCCTCGACGTCCGGATCGACCGCTCCGGCCAACCCTTTGTGCTGGAGATCAACACGATGCCTGGGCTCAGTATGCAATCCGAATATGTCCTAGCCGCAATCGCCGCTGGGCACAGCTATTCGAGCTTGATCAATCGCATCCTTGATGTGGCCCACAAGCGGTATTTCGGGATCGGCATCCCGTAGCCGGTCACGCGTCGAGTCGGCGCCCACTCGGTGCCCCATCAGCGTGGCAGCCGAGACGTCGCCAACCGATTTCGGTGCTGCGCCGAGTGCGAGGCGGCGGTGATGACGGCGGTCGACATGAGATGTTGGTCGCAATGCTCGACTGCAGAAACTGACCGCGATCTGGAGTGCGCTCTAGGGTTACACCGATCGGGCTGCGGTTTTGCTCGTCTGCCGGATGTGTTAATCCTCGATCGTTGCGGGCCGGGAGCCGCTGGACGCGGCCTGGCGGCGGCTTTCTGCGCTCGATTGCGGCGCAACGGCGACCGTCGGGGGGCATCGATCGCGCGGGCGATGGCGTAGCCGACGATCATGCGCGACCAGACGTCGAGAATGACGGCGACGTAGACGAAGCGGGCCGGTAGCGCGGCATAGGTGATATCGCCGACCTAGAGTTGGTTGGCAGGTCGGGACAATGTCCTTTTGCCAGATTGGAGTAGATCGGACTGCTATGAATGCTGTCGGTCGCGGCGACGAACCGGCGTCTGACCTTCGGTTGCAGGCCGTGATCGCCCTAGAAATTCCAGCTCCTGAGCCTGCTTGCCGATCAGCTGCGGCGATTCGCGCCTCATTTCCGTGATCAGAGCGGCCGAAGCCGTATGTTCATCGAACCACTCCACCTGCCTCTGCCAATCCAGACAAGGATCAGGGTGCGGGTGATGTCATGCCGTTCCCCCAAATGTGCAGCGTCTCGCCCGACAGATTTTCCTGCACGGCCAACGCTTAAAGGTGACGCTATAACTACGATGTCTTGCCATCGCTCATGGTCGACGTCGACTGACAGGCGTCGCTTGAGGGAGCTGGCGACCCGGCCGCTGGTGCCCATCGCGACGCCGTGAAGACTTTCACTCGCCTATCCAGATAAGCGCCTTCATCCCGGTCCTTCACTATTTCTGCGAGGGTCCGCTGATTGGTTTCGAATGATTCGGTCCACGCCGCGCTGGTGAATAACATTCGGCTCAGCATCACCGTGTCGAAAACAGGCAGCCCAGTCAACCGGCGTATGATCGGGGACACCAGAGGGAATGCGGTACATTCACACAGAAAAGCCGCGATGTGCGGATATCTCCTTCTCAGTCGCGTGACGCACGCCGTGACATCGTCCTCGATTTCAGACACTAGCGTGCGCCGCGGCGGGCGCTGCATTTCGTTATCCAGGAGCTTTCCACCTTCGATACCGCCGACCACTATCCGCGCACGCTCGGCCGGGTCGTCGATCCCGAATAGGCCTTCGCTGCAATGCGTGGAATCGGCAGTCAGTACCGCGAGCTTGGCGCCGGGTGGAAGCTGACGTAGCAGGGTCGGTATAAGCAGGAGACTTGACAGCGCCACGGGTACGTTCACCGACGCGGCCACCGCTGCCTGATGTCGGATGGCGAACCCACAGTTGGCGATCACGGCAACGGCGCCCCGTTCGACCAAGCGTTGCGCTGACGTGACGTAGGCCGGTTCAAGCGACGGATCGCCTCGGATGACGCGATCCGCCCAAGCACCCTCCACTGTCTCGATGATGATCGGAAAGTCGTAAGTATCTGGATTGAGCAGGGAACCGGGATACGTTTGCGGAGGTTTCTCGCCCGGCGCGAGCCCGCGCTCAAGCTCGAGAAAGCCTAAGGAGGCAGGAGGTCTATGTGATGTCACGCGGGGAACCTCGAGCAGTATTCTATATCATCATCATCGGAGGCAGCGCCGCCCTTGCGGGTGGTCACGTGCCCATGTGATCGCACTTGTGCCGGCCGGTCAAATATCGAATGCAGGCGGCACCATCGTGAGGCCAGATGGCTTTCCCGGCGACGTCGCGGCTGTCTCCCCGCAGCAAACCAGCCGCATATCTGCATAGCGACCGTTTCCCGGCATCTGCGGAGCGTCATGCGCGTTGGCGGCATCCGGCCGAAATAACGTCTGTATGTCCGGACGTGAGCTCTTACGGAATCGATTCTGTAATTCTGTGATTCAATCCGGACATGCAGATCGGCTACGCGCACGTTTCGACGGCCAGAACTTGGACCTGCAATGCTCTGATGCTCTGATGCGCGCCGGCTGCGAGTAGATCTTCGAGGAGACGCAATCCGGCCGGACCGGCAACAAGCGTCCCGCGCTCGAGGTCGACAGCTTGGGATCATCCAGACCGCTCATGACCTGCAGCAACGCGGTCCCTACCCGGCTTAGTGCAGGAGATAACTCTCTGCCCGGGATCCTGGAGGGACAGGCATAGATACTTCAACTCGGTGTAGTCCTCGAGGCCGTACTCGAACCTTCGCGGCCGATGCCGGACTGCTTGATGCCACCGAACGGCGCAACCTCGGTGGAGATGAGCCCCGTGTTGATGACGACCATGCCCTATTCCAGCGCCTCGGAGACACGGAAGATCCGGGATGCATCGCGGGTGTAGATGTAGGACGCGAGACCGAACTCGGTAGCGTTTGCGCGCTTGATGACCTCTTCTTCCGTATCAAATCGGAAGAGAGGCGCGACCGGCCCAAATGTCTCTTCGCGCGCGACCTTCATCTCCTGCGTTACATCGGTCAGGATCGTCGGCGTGAAGAACAGCCCACCTCTTTCGTGCGGTTCGCCGCCGGCGACGACTTGAGCACCCATTGCACATGCGTCGGCAATGTGCTCCTTCACTTGGCGGCGGCCTTCTCCTCGATGAGCGGTCCGATCGCCACGCCTTTCTCGAAGCCGTCGCCGACCTTGAGGCTCCTGACGCGCTTCGTCAACGCCGCCGCGGCGGCATCATTGATCCCGGACTGCACGTAGAGGCGGTTGGCGCACACACAGGTCTGCCCGGCATTGCGGAGTTTCGACAGGATCGCGCCTTCGACGGCAGCATCCAGGTCCGCGTCGTTGAAGACGATGAAAGGGGCGTTGCCGCCGAGTTCGAGGCCAAGGTTCTTGATCCGGCCGGAAGCCTGCCGCATCAGCGTGCGGCCAACCTGCATAGAGCCTGTGAACGTGATCTTGCGAACCTTGGTGTTCTCGCAGAACGCCTTGCCCACCATGACCGCGTCCTTCGAAGTGATCACCGAGAACAGTCCGCCCGGCAGTCCCGCGCGCTCGGCGAGCAGCGCCAGTGCCAGCGCCGAGAGCGGTGTCTGGGCGGCGGGCTTGGAGACGATGGCGCAGCCGCAGCAAGCGCTGGCGCCACCTTCCTCGCTAGCATCTCATCCGGGGAGTTCCACGGGGTGATCGCACCGACCACGCCGACCGGCTGGCGTATTACCATAATGCGCTTGTCGTCCTGATGTCCGGGAATGACGTCGCCGTAGGACGCTTGCTTCCTCGGCGAACCACTCGACGTAGGACGCGCCGTACAGGATCTCGCTGCGCGCTTCGGCGAACGGTTTGCCCATCTCGGCGGTGAGGACGGCCGCGAGATCGTTGGCATTCGCGACCATGAGGTCATGGAGGGCGCGCAGGACCCCAGCTCTCTCCTTGCCTGTGCGTCGGGTCCATTCCCGTTACGCGCGGTGCGCGGGGTCGATGGCCTGCTCCACCGTATCCCTTCCGACATCGGGGACCGACGAAACGACCGCGCCGGTCGAGGGGATTGGTCATGTCAAAGCGACGTCCGCCCGAAATCCATTCGCCGGCGACATAGGCGCGTTCGATCAGAAGAGAAGGAACGGCCAGTCCCTCCGGCATCATGGTAAGTACACCCATACCCAGAGCTCCACTTTCAAGTCTTGTAAGTATTCAGCCGCCAGGCGGATCAGATCATGAATGAGCCGCCGTTAACGTCGAGCGTGACACCCGTGAGGAAGGCAGCGTCTTCAGATGCCAGGTAGGCGACCGCAGCGGCGATGTCGTCACCGGTGCCCAGTCGGCCGACAGGAATGCTGGCGACGTAGGCCTGGTTAAGTTCGGCACCAGCCGCGGCAGCCATCGGAGTTTCGATGCGACCCGGCGCAATGGAATTCACCGTGATGTTCGCTGAGCCGACTTCAACCGCAAGGGTGCGGGCAAGGGCCATCATGCCGGCCTTTGACGCGGCATAGTGTGCTCCTGCAATCTCGGTTTTCGTTCGGCCGGCCACCGATGCGATGTTGATGATCCGGCCCCATTTCGCCGCCCGCATGTGGGGAAGACAAGCCCGGCAGCAGAGGAAGGCGCCTGTCAGATTTACTTCGAGAACCTGACGCCACTCCACGGCGAGCATCTCCTCAACCGTTGCCTTCCGTCCGCCGTGTTTCGGAGAGATTCCCGCGTTGTTGACCAGGATGTCGACCCGCCCGAATCGAGCCGATGTAGCCTGGACCATTCGCGTGACATCAGCGTCTGTGGACACATCAACGCGCACCGCCAAGGCCCGCCCAGTACAGTCCGAAGACAGGGTCGAAATGCTGGCGTTCAGGTCACTCTCGGAGAGGTCCGCCAGCACAACATTGGCGCCGGCGTTGAGAAACCGGGTGGCGATCGAAAGTCCGATGCCCCGCGCGGCGCCTGTCACCAGAGCCACCTTGCCGGCGAATGCGGTCGCGTGCGAAACCTGGTCCACGACCTACTTCTCCTACACTGTGGCGACGGGTGTCAGCGGCAAGCCGAACGAGCCGGGCAGGCGCAGAGGCGGAGCGGTAAGGAAAAACCGGCTAAGGTTATGATCTCTTAGCCACGCAGCCAAGTCCGATAGATACCAGAGCTCGTCAAGGCCAAGCTTGAATAGACAATGCTGGTGCAGCGGCAGGCCGGCGCAGTGGTCGCAGCCGTCCGGTACGCGATTCGGATACGCCTCCACCGCGAAGTTGTCGGCAACCAGCGCGGCGATACCGCAGTCGTCGATCCACCGGAGCAGCCTGTCGTCCCGCCCCTCTAGTACGGCGCAGGCATTGTGCAGAACACGCGGATCCGGGCTGCCGTCCATGTCGACAACAAGTTTGGCGAATCCGGTGTGAACGCACAGTATGTCGCCCGCCTCGACTTTAACGGACTGAGTCTGCATAGCACGCACTAGGGCATCGTAGCCGACCAGGGTTCGGTCCCGTCCATAGATCCTGCCTAGGTCAAGCAGCACGCCCCAACCTTGGACGCAGGTCTCGGCGAACTTGTCGATGCCTAATCGGCGCGCGCGAGCTCCGCCTTCGGCATCGGGTCCAAGAACATCCGTGCCGCCCCTGAAGCCATTATAATAGACGATCTCAGCGGTGCCGTCATCGTCGGTGTTGAAATGCTGCCCGATGTGGCTAAGGGCGTCCCACTGCGTCGAATATTGTGTGAATAGTGTCACGCTGTCATCGCAGGACGCGTCAATGTAATGAGTGTTCTCCAGATATAGGGGATAGTTCACCGCCGGCAGTCCCTGCTTGCGTATCGCCACATGACGACGCGGCGGCTTGCGGTTCGGATTGAGCGCAGTCCCGCCGGGGAGATCCAGTGGCAAGCTGAGGCAGAAAGCCCGGCCGGTCCTGATCTCGGCGGCCGCTTTCAGTCGGATGTCATCCGTGATCAGGTTGAGGCGCCCGACTTCGTCGTCGGCGCCGAACAGGCCCCGGTTTGCGCCTTCCGGCTTATTGTTCCATCGGTTGCCCACGTAACGCCATTCCGCTCAGTGATCCAGGGTCCCGGCAAACAGCGAAATCGGAGGATGCGCATCGGGATCCGTCATCACCTCGATGAGTGTCGGCCGCTCGGCGACGAGGGCTCGCTTGAGGACCTCCGGCAGAGCCGCAGCGTCCTCGACTCTTATCCCTTCGCAGCCACAGGCGCGCGCAATCGCCGCGTGATCAACCGCTGCAAAATGGCAGGCTGTGGTATAGGCCCCAAACTTCACGGTTTCTGCGTCCTTCTGGAAGCCGAGGATGCCGTTGTTCAGGACGACGACCGTCACCGGAATTCCCATGCGGACCATCGTCTCCAATTCGGCCCAGGAATGGGCAAAGCCGCCGTCCCCGACAAGCGCCACAACAGGTGCCGAAGGCCGCGCGACTTTTGCTCCAATGGCGAGCGGAAGGCCCCATCCGAGCCCGGCGAGCCCACGGGGTGTGAGGAAGCGCGTCCCTTCCCGTGGCGCTCGCAGATGACCGACGACCCACATCGATGAGTAGCTTGCATCAGCAGTGATGATCATCTCTGGCTGGAGCAGATTCTGCAGTTCCGCCATCACGCGTTCTGGCCTGATCCCTGCGGTTGCCTGCTTTAGAAGGGGTGCCCTGACCGTCTCGAACTGGCGCCAGGCATCGGCAATCCGCTCGGCCAGACCGGGGCGCGCCTGTGACCTTGCCTTGAGATCTTGGGTCTTGAGGGCCTGCGTGAGTGCTTTGAGGGTTTCTGCTGCATCCCCGACGAGGCGGACTGCCTCGTAGTTGCGCCCGATCTCCTGCGGGTCAAGGTCGATCTGGATGATCCTTGTACCCGGACGAATGAGGCGCCAGCTGTCGGTGCCGTTCTGGTTGTTTCGTGTTCCAACTTGCAGGATCAGGTCGGCATCCTCGACCAAGCTCCGCGTGAAGCGGCCAAGCGATGTTGGCCCTACGAGGGATCCGAGCACGCCGAATGAAAGGGGGTGGAATTCATTGACGGCACCCTTCCCCATGTTCGTCGTGAATACAGGGAGCGAGGCAAATTCCTGAAGGTTCGCCAGAGCCGATGGCGCGCCGGTGGAAAGGGCGCCCCCACCCGCCATGACCACCGGGCAATGGGCTTTCGCGATTAGGAAAGCCGCTTCGGCAATGCTGGCATCCGACGGCCGGGTCCGGTCGAGGGGCCAGGCGCTGAGGCATGCCTCGCGCTTGTGGGCGCTGGGCTGGGCTGTCTCGCGGAGCAGGTCAGCCGGCAGTAAAAGGACGGCAGGCCCCGGCCGGCCACTCGCCGCAGCCACGAACGCGGCGTCCACGTAGTCGTCAACCCGATCCGCGGTGCCAATACGGCGCGTCCACTTGGCGCAGGATGCGAAAAGCGCCAGGTGATCGAGTTCCTGAAAGGCATTCTTATCCACCTGCAGTCGCTCTACCTCCTGAATGAGAGCCACCACGGGGATGCTGGCCTTCAGGGCCTCGGCCAGCGGTGCAACGAGCAGTGCCGCTGCTGGACCGTTCTGGGCGGTGACCACCGCGACCTGTCCCGAGGCCCTCGCGAAACCATCGGCCATCGCACCACCCATATTCTCCTGGCGGTAGGCGATTTGACGGATTCCGATTTCCTCCGCAGCGAGGATCACGGCGGAAGGAAGGCTCTGACCGAATATGAACTTCACGCCGTGGCGCGACAACGCACGAGCGATTGTTACGGCAACGGTAGGTTCGATTTCTGTCATCGTGTTTCTTCCTATAGAGTTCTGAATGGTCAGGCGCAGAGTGACCGCGGCCCCAAGGCGCGTAACATGCCGTGCGGTTGACACGCTGGCACTGCCCGGGAGCCCTAACGAGTAGTGCGGATTCAGACCGCGGCGAGCATGCGGGCTGAGGCAGCTTGCATTCTGGATCTTGACCGCCACCAGATGAAGTACATGGCGACGAGCCAGAGCACGGGCAGAAGCATCAGCAGCGACGCCACCGCGGCGACGGTGGGGTCGATTTCATGCCGGATGTTTTCCCACATCTTTAAGGGAAGCGTGCGTATGGATAGACCGCTGACGAGCAAGGATATGACCACTTCGTCGAACGAATGGAGGAACGCAAAAACCGCCCCGCCGAGGATGCCTGGCCGGATCAAAGGCAGAGTCACCCTCATGAATGTCCGGAACGGCCCGGCCCGCATGCTCTTAGCGGCTTGCTCAAGACTAATGTCAAAGTTGGCCAGCGTTGCCGCGACGACAACTACGACATAGCTCATAGCGCCAATGCTGTGCGCCAAGACGATGCCTGTCTTCGATCCGACTAGGCCGAAGGATACCAGACCAAGGTAGGCTGCGATGCCGACCACGATCACCGGAAAGGTGATCGGTGCTAGGAGGACCAACGTGAGCACGTTGCGCAGCATTGGCGCGCTGCGACTGAGTCCATAGGCGGCCAGCGTGCCGAGTATGGTCGAGATTATGGTTACCGAGATTGCAATTTCGAAACTGCTCAGCGCGGCCCCGTTCCACGACGGATCGGCAAAAAACGAACGATACCATTGCACGGAAAAGCCGGATGGAGGGAATTCCAACTGCGTTCCGGCGCTAAAAGACACGATGATCACCACCACGCCCGGGAAGAGGAGAAAGAGTAGGGTGAATATGACTACCGTGATCCCTATGAACCTCCACACATGGGTGGCGTCGCCAGCGCGGTAAAGATGCATGTTCCAGCGACGCGCCCGCCGAAGCGTGCCGAGCTCAGTGAGATGTCGCACCAAGGCCCCCGCTGCGGGAAAACGGTTTCGCCGATCCGACGCAGCATTGCCTTTGGGGCCGGCCGGATTGAGTCTGAGGACGGCGAGCACCGTCATCGCGATCGCGAGGAGAATAAATGACGCTGCCCCTATCCGGCCGAGATTGAATGAGCTTTGCACCTCAGCCGCGATGAAAGTCGAGAGCATGGCATCGCGCAGGCCACCAAGGGCTGCGGGCGTGATGTAGAATCCGAGGCTCAGGATGAAGACGAGCAACGCACCACTGCGTAAGCCGGGCAGACTGAGCGGTAAGAACACGCGCCAGAAGGCCGAGAACGGACGCGCGCCCATGCTGCGCGCGGCTGCCACTTGCGACTTATCGATGCCGAGCATCACGCTCACTAGCGGCAGGATCATGATCGGCAACATGATGTGGACCATGCCGATATACATGGCCATACGGTTGTAAATCAGAGGCAGAGGACTGGTGATGACGCGCAGATCGAGCAGCAGGTTATTGATAAGGCCGCGGTCACCTAGGATCATGACCCAGGCGTAGGTTCGGGCCAGCGAACTCGTGAGATACGGGATCAGGACGAGGATGACCAAGACAGACCGGACCTGCTTCGAAGCAGCCGTGATCAGGTAGGCCGTCGGGTAGCCGATGATAGCGCAGATGACCGTGGCTACGATGCTTACCTCGATGGTCTGGATGAGGACGCGAACGTTCGCAGGATGCACGAAGAACGTCACGTAATTGACGAGGGAGAGCGCGGGGGCGTTGATGCTGTTTAAGAAGAGCTGGACGATCGGTATGGCAAAGACGAGTAGCAGGAGGCAGAGCGCCGGAAAGGTCAGCACAACAGAGGCCCGCGTAAGCTTTTGTAAAGTCAACATCTGCGAGTCCCCTGAGATCACGTCGTGACGAAGCGGATGTCCGATCTCAACCAGTCGAGCTGAATGGTGTCCCCGATCTGGAAGATCTGACGCCCCGCGGCGACGTGTTCGCGTATGACCACGTCGTTATCGCCGACAGCCACATGGTATCTTCGCAGCGGGCCGGCATAGATCATATCGGTCACGGTGCCGGCGACATGCTGGCGCTGATCGGCGTCGGCACTCTTCGTGGCGCCAGGGGCGGAGATCCGTATACGTTCCGGCCGGATCATCGCGACGGTGCCGTCCGGTTGCGGCGTATCCGACTCAACAGCGAATGACGGATCATCGAGGATGTTGGCGTCCCCAAGGAAATTCGCGACAAACCGGGAGACAGGACGGTCATATAGCGCCTCAGGCGTGTCAGTTTGCTCAATTCGTCCAGCGTTCATCACCACGATCCGATCGGAAAGCGTGAGCGCCTCCTCCTGGTCGTGTGTGACACACACCGTAGTGATTCCGAACTCTTTGTGAAGCCCCTTGATCTCACCCTGCATTTGCTCACGCAAGTTACGGTCTAGTGCTCCCAACGGCTCGTCTAGCAACAAGATTGGAGGGTCGGCTATGAGGGCCCGGGCGAGCGCCACGCGCTGCTGCTGCCCACCGCTGAGCTGTGATGGCATGCGGTCACCCAAGCCGTCCAAATGGACACGTGACAGGATGCGTTCGGCTCTCGCGGCCCGCTCAGCCGACCTGATGCCGCGCATCTCGAGCGGAAATTCAAGGTTGCGGCGAACGGTGAGGTGCGGGAAGAGCGCATAGCTTTGGAAGACGACGCCCTGATCGCGCCGATAGGAAGGTACCGAGGCGACGGACTTCCCAGCGATGCGGATATCACCTTCGGTAGGCGCCTCGAACCCCGCCAGCAGCATGAGTGTCGTCGTCTTGCCAGAACCGCTCGGACCAAGGATCGTGAGGAACTCGCCGCGCCCAACGGTCAACGACAGGCTCCTGACCGCAATGACCTGACCGTATAATTTGGTGACGTTCCGAAATTCGATTTGCTCGGAAAGAGCGAGTTTCTCCAATGGTCTATCCTTAGCTAGCGGATGCAGCGTTCTGACTGGTGCATTCATGTTCGTCACTCCAAGCCGAACGATGACGTGCTGGTTCGGTGCGGCACGTCATCGGTAAATGCCGTCGCAAAAGGCCGACAGGGGCTTAAAGCAGGATCCACTCGTTCCAGCGCTGGACCAGCTTTTCGGTGTTCGTGAGCCCGTCCGATCCCTTCTCGGCGTACCATTTCGAGTCGATTAGCACACTTGACCTCAGGTAGTCGGGGTGGCTGGCCAGCGAGCGCCCAATATCTTCCGGTAGAACCTTGAACGCGTTGAGGTTGCTCGGGCCGAACGGCATGAGTTGTGAAAATGCTGCCTGACGGTCGGCGCGCGCGGTAAATGCGACAAACTGTTGCGCAGCGTGCGCGTTAGGAGACCCCTTCACAATCTGCCAGTAGTCCCAAGTTATTTTCGCCTGGTTACGATTAATTTCAAGCGGTGCTCCCTGCTTGATCAACGTGCCGGCCCTACCATCATAGGCATTTACAAGATCTACTGCCTTGTCATGCATCATCTGCTGGATTTCGGACCCTGTTCCCCACCATTTGCGAATATCGGGCTTTATTCTGTCCAAACTTTTGAAAACACGATCTAGGTCCATAGGATATATATCCTTTGGATTTACGCCATCGGCGAGAAGGGCTTCCTCCCAAGGGCCTTCTGAACCATATTGGCCGCTGACAAGACTGCGGACACCCGGGAAACTGTTCACGTCCCAGAATTCCGCCCATGTGGTCGGCCGCAGCTTACCCGCTGGGAATTTTTCGGTATTGTAGACCATGACGAACGCATAAACTACGTTAGCTACGCCAAACGGCTGCTTTGCGAAGTCGGCGAGCCCGTCTAGGTCTTCATTCCTGTAAATAGAATAATCGATCGGCTCAAAAAGACCCTTTTGGGACAACTCGAACGAAGATCCCTGGTTAGCGGTGACAACATCGACGGTGACGTTATTCTGCGCAACCATCATCTCGATCGATGCCCGGTCGCCCTGATCGGTAATCGGGGTCATCTTAATGCCTGTTTCGGCTTCAAATGGTTTTACATAGGCCTCAATCATCGCCTTTCCGGTATCGCCACCGTAGACAAGGACGCGCAGTTCGCCAGGAGTCTGCGCCGATGCCTTGTTACTGGCAATGGAAGGAAGTGCGCCGGCAGCCAAGGCGGTTGATGCTGCCTGCAGGAAACGCCTGCGGTTAATGATAATAGAGAAGCTCATGGCCATTCCCCTTTTTTAATGTTGAGCATAATTGAATATGCAATTTTCGCCGACCCAGCGGACGGCCGCAATCGAGACTTCGCGAAGTGATCTACGTGGCGGTGCCGACGCGGTCCTGTCCTGCGCGTTTCACGGTCAACTGAAGCATCTCTCGCCGTTCAGCCCGGTTCACGAGCCGTAACCCGACAAGTCAGGCCGCCAGAATCTTCTCGACGAGGGTTACCCAATAGCCCACGCCATACGGGATCGCCTCGTCGTCGAAATCGTAAGCGGGATTGTGCAAGCCCGGCGTCGAGCCGTTCCCCAAGAGGATGATCGCGCCCGGCCGCGCTTCCAGCATGTAGGCAAAGTCTTCGGATCCCATCGAAGGCTTGACGTTGTCGTTTACGGCGTCATGGCCCACGAGGCCGCGGGCTGCGGTGATCGCGAAATGTGTTCCGGCCGTGTGATTGAATGTAAGGGGTTCGAGCCGCCGATGCCTGAACTCAATTTCCGCGCCCATCCCGTGGGCCACGCCCTCGGCGCATAACCTGATCTGCCGCTGCGCCAGATCGCGCACGGCGGAGGTCAGACTCCTGACAGTCCCACCCATTTCGACCTGGTCCGCGATGACGTTGTAGGCTTGGCTCGCCGTGAACTTCGTGACAGAAACGACGAGGGCGTCAGTGGGGTCGGTGTTGCGGGACACCACGGTCTGGAGGGCAACGATGATTTGTGCGGCGGTGACCACAGGGTCGACAGTCCTGTGGGGCGAAGCTGCATGCCCGCCCCTCCCCTTGACGATGATGTCAAACTCGTCAAGCGCCGCCATCATACCGCCCTCCCGGATGGCGAACTGGCCAATGTCAGTGCCGGGTGAGTTGTGCAGGCCGTAGACCTGGGAGATGTTGAAGCGCTCCATGATTCCTTCCTGGACCATCTTCAAAGCACCTCGTCCATCTTCCTCGGCGGGCTGGAAGATCAAAGCCGCTGAGCCTTTGAAGTTGCGCGTCGCGGCGAGGTGTTTTGCAGCCGCCAATAGCATCGCGGTGTGGCCGTCATGGCCGCACGCGTGCATCTTGCCGGGTATCCGCGAGGACCAGGCCTTGTTCGACGCTTCCAGGATCGGCAGGGCATCCATATCGGCGCGCAGTCCGATCGTCGGCCCCTCCCCGCCCTCACCCTGGATCAGGGCAACCACGCCGGTCTCGGCGATGCCCGTCTCGATGTGATTGATACCGAAGGAGGCCAGCTTCTCAGCAACGAACTTCGCCGTATTGTGCACCTCGTATCCCAGTTCCGGATTCTGGTGCAGGTAGCGGCGCCATTGCGTGGCTTCTTCCTGGAGATGTCGGAAAGTGTCGACGCTGTACATCTATTAGTTCCCAGCTTTTTCTGTCCTAGTGCCTTATTTAAGCGAGCATCATTCCGCAGCACGATTTCGTCAAATGCCTTTTGTGTATCATCGACATCTAGTAACGAGATGGACCCGAGGCTCGCTTTTCAGCACAGAGGTCGGTCCCGGCCAGCACATGCTAGGTCGCCGTGGGGCAAGTCGGTTACGGAACTGACCCTTGGATGTCTGCGTCCTCGCGCGTCGGCCCGGCCCACCGAATTAAGATCGTGAGGCCCTCTCTGACCAGATCATCCATGACAGCGTGGACCGCGGCCTCGGCGATGGCACTAGTCACGGGGCGGCGGAAGCTAGGATTTCCCTCCGACATCGAGCATAATCAGGCTGCGATCGAAAAAGGGTCCGGGAAGCAGCGTCATTGTCGCAAATCACAGCATCGATGATCGCCGTCAGGTGGCTAGGGCAATTGTTTGGTCGTGATCGATCTTGTTTCGTAGGCGACCGGGGTTGTCCCTCCGGAGATAATGAAGTCGGCCATGACCGGGTAATTTCAGCAGGGAGAAAGGGAGCGCGTTGAATGCATGTCCCCCTGCGGGCCTAGGCATGAAGAGGTCGTTGCCTTCGAGGCCGCCCAGTCCCGCTGACGCGTTGGCAAATTGGTCGTGGTTTAAGGCCGGGGCGAAGAACGTCGCCAATCGGCGAGGGACGCAAAAAGCCATTGTCGCGCTTGCCAGAAGACTGGCGGTGATCATGCCTCGCACGTGGCTGGACGCCACCGAACTTCGCTGGAAACGGCAAGACACCATGCTTGCGGCCACCTGACCCAATTGTATGGACCGGCTGCTGATCGCAAGTGAGGCGTGGAGGATAGCGGAAGTCGCTCATATGTATCCGGCCCTTTTGGTCGGCTCGCGTGTCATGGCCTTGATGGGGAATTCGCACGCACCGTTAATCTCATTAGCGGATAGGTTGCCAGGCAACCATTTGGGTCAAACAGATTCCGGGTGCGTTCATATTCGCTCCATGCTTCTCGCGCACTGGGGGGTGGCGGTTTAGATGGCCGTCACCTCGTTTCGGTGCTGCCGAATGTCCAGCCATTGCGCAGCACGGTATTGCCGTGCTGCCCGGCGCGAGAGCACTTCGCAACTCGCAGTTCGCAATCCTGGAGAACCGTGCCGACGAGATATCGCCGCGCATGAGCGATCCGATCGTTGGACTCTACGAGGACTGGCTGTGGCTCGACGAGCTCATCGAAACGGTCAGCCAGGAGATCGAGGAGATCAGCCAGAACGAGGCGAACTGCCGTCGCCTGATGAGCGTGCCGGCGTCGCGCCGATGATCTCCTGGTCGCGGCGATCGGCACAGCGAAGCCTTCGATCGCTGTCGGGACTTTGGCGCTTCAGCGATAGCCAGTGCCGTGGCGAGCTTGCTGCGATGAAGCCGCGGCGCGGCATTCTGCAGCCATGCGCCGAAGCTGGCCGCCTGGATTAACAGAATTCGCAGATAAGCGGCTTCCTGGTTTTGAGATGCGGCGGACAGTCGGCTTCCCTCCGGTACTGTATTGCCGTGGCACGAGGCCAAGCCATGCGCCTGTTCGATGAGGAAGGCACGGATCTGGAAATCGTCGCGGTGCGCCGCGAGACCAGCCGCGATCGCAGCCATCGGGCTCGTAGCTCCATCAAAGCCACGTCGCGCACGCGATGACCTGCCGGCCAACACGACCGGCCAGTCCCCCGCGGCACAGCCGAAGCCAAGTCAGGACGAGGAGATGGTCGCCAACCGATCGAACAATCGAATAGGACATGAAGCACTAACAAGCTTGACCGCAATCGCTCCAGAAGCCATCGCAACTAGTGTCACCTCAAATCCGCCAACTGGCGGACAGAAGTCCTTCGGAGGGAGTTCGCTACGGTCCACGTGCTGATCGCATCATTGAATCAGACGCCGAACAGATCTTTCCGCCATTCTTCTAATCCCAAGAGCCAATCCGGAGAGAAGCAAGACCCTCCGGAGGACATCAAAACGCCGGCGATTCGGACAACTTAGAAGCGCCTGACATCAACACGATCGAATAGATAGGCGACCGGACACGATTGCCCGTTCAGATTTCGAAGATCTTCCGCGGCGTGTTTGTGATTACCTCAGCGCCGGTGCCGGCGACCCGGAATGTCTCGCTGATCACGTAACCGAAGTCGTCCTCAATCCAGTTGCCCAGCATCAAATGAAAGGTCATGTTCGGCTTCAGCTCAGTCGTGTCGCCATCCCGGAGGCTTGCAGTCGGTTCGAGCCAGCCAATGCCGTGCGCGTAGCCGCAGCGCGTTTCCTTTTCGAAACCGTGTTTGCGGAGCGTCTTGTAGAACGCGTTGGCCACTTCGCTGCACGTTGATCCCGGCCGGACTGCGGCGAGTGCCGCCTCAAGGCCTTCGACCTGGGCCTCATGAATGCGGCGCAGGCGTTCGGACGGGGCGCCGATCGAGAAAGTACGCATGAGGCCCGCGGAATATCCATGGCGAGTGCCGCCGAGTTCGAGATTGATCTGGGACCCGTCGCGGAACACGTCCCCCGTCCACGGAATGTGACAGGTACCTATCCGAGGCGAGGCGCAGAGATAGAAGGCCTTCAGCGCCGTTCCCGGCTTTCCATTCGCTCCCCGGATTAACGCCGCCGCGATCTCTGCCGCCGCGTCGGCTTCCGCTACACCGGCACGTATGACTTCGCTGGCGCGCTTCATCGCGGCGTCGGAAATGGCGGCGGCTTCCCGCATGACTTCTATTTCGAGATCGGATTTGACTAGGCGGAGCCAGCTGACAAGCTTGGTGCAGTCTACAACGCGAGCCTCAGGCAGCCGTGACTTGAACTTTTCCGATGTCGCTGCAGGCAGGCTCGACATCTCGATACCCAGCCCCCGTTTCGCGAGACCAGCTTCATTCAGGAAGTCGATGACGGCATCGTATCCGTCGTTGGCTAGATTGCCAATGAGCGCTTCCGGGTAGCCGATGATCTTATCCTGTTCCATGAAACATTCGTACATGGCCGCCGGCGCATCGCAACGACGAAGGATGAATGTCGGCTCCTCAGCCACCCCGTCAATCACAAGCGCCTGAGGAACATATCCGGACGGCGTGGTATAGCCTGAAAGATAAGTGATATTGGAAGCGTCCAAAACGAGCAGTACGTCCACGTCGCGTCCCTCCATTTCAGCCTTCACGGCGGACAGCCGGCGCAGGTATTCAGTGCGTGGAAATGCCTGTACACCCTTTGGGATCGTCATGAGTCTACTCCATTGATTTTTGAGGTTTGCATTCGCGCAACAATGACACAGCCTCCGCTAAGACTGGCCAGCACAATCCGGTCGCTGAGGCTTGATCGTCCTGTGCTTGTTGTTCAACTCGCGGCTAGAGAAGTCAGACGATTGAACGCCCAGCGGCCATGGTCAAATGCAGTTTCCATATCGACGTCATCTGGCTGCAAGATGTCTCCGAGAGACTTGTTCAGCAGGTGGCGGCCGCCTGATCAAGCGAAGCCTAGCTCGCGCAAAGCCCCTTTGGAGCGCAGGTAATCAGTCGCCACTCACGATCGTGTCGCGGAAAGCAAAGCACGAGGCTTCTGTGAATCAGCAAAAATCAACCGATCGCGATTCGCCACGGATCGCAAAGTATAGCTATGGCTCCGCATCTCTTTCGTGCTCTCAATCGCACCAATGTTCGGCAACGATCACTCTTTGGCTGGGACATCTGCGCTGGTGCGGAGAGACGAGGAACCGATTATTGTTCCTGTTCAGTCGGAAATGGTGTGATCGACCAGTCGATTAGGTCGATGGCTTGCTGGAGTATCGACTTTGTCCGAGAACGGTTGGATGAAACGGCGATAATGTACCCCATGGAGTCTCGGTAATCGCCCTTCCTGATGATCGGCGTCTTGGGCTCAACATAAAATTTGACTTCGGCGACACCCGGTACAGCAGCAGCCTGACTGCCGCCATGGATCCAATCGAGGATGCCATCGCGATCAGGAAACAATGAGCGCCAGGCCGCGATATGTGAATGGCTTTTGCGCAGGTTACATTCGCGACCGATGACAAGCTTGATGTGTTCGGTGACGAGGTCGACTCCGTAAGCCAGATGAACCGGTTGAGGACCACCACCAAGCCGCGGGTTGACTTCAATAACGACTGGACCACGTGTCGTCCATCGGAATTGGATACTGGTTGGCCCCCAGCCAAGGCCGAGAGATCGCAAGCAACTCAGCGAAACATCGGCCATAAGTTTGTACTCGTCATCAATGAGCGGGGCTGGGAAGGTTCCTTCACTACAGACGAAATGCGGCTGGCCGCCATATACAGCAGCCTCTATCCCAACGATTTCATTTCCCATTGCGTAAGCGCCGTAGTCTGGACCATTCGCGTATTCTTCAACAAGTATCCTCGGTGAAGATCGCCAAATATGCT
>NZ_RZTE01000037.1:0-58195 GCF_003997415.1 Mesorhizobium sp. M7A.F.Ca.MR.245.00.0.0
TTACCTATCTATCCGGTTCAAACTGTTACCCATCTATCGGCTGGACACCGGCAGGGGGATGAGGGGCAGCGCCAACGTTCCCGCAGGACGCATCACTCGGCCCGCCGGTGGTCACGACTTGACGGGCAATCCGGTCGCCGCGGCGATCTGGCTTGCGGCGTCGTCGAGTGCCGTCTTGGCGTCGGGGTAGCCGCCGGCCAGATACTTGGTCTGTACGGCGCGGACGATGATTTCGGCGTCGCTCTGGAACTGCGTGCCGCGGCTCGGAACAACCTTCGGCAAGGTGCCGAGAATGTCCTTCCACACCGCCTGGCCGCCCCAATAGGGCAGACCTTCCGAGACGTAGGGGTCATTGAGCGCCGAGATCAGGGACGGCACCAGGCCGAACTCCTTCAGCATCGTGATCTGGCCTTCATTGGTTCCGAGCGTGTATTTCAGATAGGCGTAGGCGGCCTCCTTGTTCTTCGACACCGAGGTGATAGCCAGCGAGGAACCGCCCAGATTGGCGGCGCGCGGCCCGTCGGCGGTGAGGCTCGGCATCAGATAGACGCCCCATTTGCCGTTTTCACCGGCAGATTCGGTGCGAATGGTGCCCTCATACCAGCCGCCATAGATCTGGGTGGCGACGGTGCCGGCGGTGTTGTTGGTGATCTTGGTGCCCCAGTCGGCCGACGAGATGATGCCGGCGTCCTTCATCTCCTTGACCTTGGTCATGGCATCGACGCATTTGGGCTGGTTGACCGTGATCGATTGTCCGTCCTCGGAGAAATAGGCGCAGCCCTGTTCGTTGGAGATCATGCGGAAGAATTCCGAGTCACCGTTGAAATCGGCATTGGTCATCGAGACGCCAGGATTGGCGGACTGGATCTTCTTGCCCGCGGCGATGAAATCGTCCCAGGTCTTGATCGACGCCGGGTCGACGCCGGCCTTTTCGTAGAAATCGCGGCGATAGAACGCGGCAACCGGGCCGGAATCCCACGGCATTGCATAGGCCTTGTCGCCCACTTCCAGCTCGGTGCGCTTGAAATCGGGGAACTTTTTCTGGTCGTCGGCTGTGTAGCCGAGCGTATGCAGGTCAACGAAGCAGTCGGGGAACTGGCTCCAGTAATTCTCGGCCTCACCGTTCTCGACGGTGACGATGTCGGGCAGCCCGACGCCGCCGGCGGCGCAGCCGGCGATCGACTTGTCATAGGTCGGCTGGTTGCCGAGATCCTGGACGGTGACCTTGACGTCGGGAAATTGCTTGTTGAAGCCGGCAATGGTCGCCTTCAGCGATGAAGCCGCGACATTCCAGCTCCAGATGGTGATTTCGCCGGATTGCGCGAAGGCCGGGGCTGAGCCCAAGGCAAGCGCGAGCGCGGCGCAGGTCATTGTGATGCGCATTGAAATCCTCCCATTTCATTTGCTCTCTCACTGTGAGCGTGGCTAGACTATGCAGTGGGCAAGGCCTGTCGCCGTCAAAAGGAATATGAAATTGGCGGAAAGTAAGATGCCTGAACGGCCGTTCTACCAGCCTGGGGCCAGCAGCGTGGAAGGCCTGCCGCTGCTCCTGCAGATGTTTCACACCAATCCGTTGGTGATGCTCAAGCCGCACTGGCACGCCCAGGTCGAGGTAAATTTCATCGTGCGCGGCAGCGTGCATTACCGCATGAACGACCACGAGATTTCGCTTTCGGCCGGCGAGATGTGCCTGTTCTGGGGTGGCCTGCCGCACCAGATGGACGATTTGTCCGACGACGCCATCTATGCCGGGGCGCATCTGCCACTGGTGCATTTCTTCCGGCTGCACCTGCCCACGGATATAAGGCACCGGCTGATGACCGGCGCGACACTGGTGACATCAGCCACCGACCAGTCCGACAACCATAATTTCGAGCGCTGGAACCGCTACGCCCGGTCCGGCGACCAGGCCAAGGCCGAACATGCCGTCAACGAATTGCTGCTGCGGCTGGAGCGGGTGCGGTTCGAGCCTTACCGGCTGGTATCCGCAACTCCGACCGACCAGGAAACAGGCAGCCCCTTCGACCAGCAATCGTCGCGCAATGTCGGACGCATGTGCGATTTCATCGCCGAAAACTTCCTCTACGACATCGATTGCGTGAACATCGCGGCGGCCGCCGACATCCATCCCAAATATGCAATGAGCCTGTTCAAGAAATCCACCGGCATGACGCTCAACGAGTATGTGAACCTGTTGCGGCTGAGCTATGCGCAGGCGCTTTTGATGCATCAGGACGCCAATGTGCTGCGCGTCGCCATGGATTCGGGCTTCGGCTCGCTCAGCGCCTTCAACAAGTCGTTCCGCAAGCTCGCCGGCATGTCGCCCTCCGATTTTCGACGCGGCGTGACCGGCGTCAGATAGGCGGTGGCGACCAGTGGTGCGGCTGAGCCGCGAAGCATTGTGCGCCTCGATCGCCGGCTGAACGCAGTGCCACGGCATGTCAGCCGGCAATAGCGGCACGGACAGGGGATGGCGAAGGCCGCATCGTGCCATGCCGTGCCCGATTCCGGCCTGCAAGCGGCATGGAAACCGGGGCACCGCACGGCATCGCTTTTCCTGCCTGAAATCGCCCACTAGGCGCTGGACAGGCCGAATTCCCGTGCTATAACCCACGCGCTTTCAAGGGCGCCCCACGGCGCCTTGATGAATTCCGGTCAACGAGTTTTCGTTTGCCGGAACAGGCCCAGATAGCTCAGTTGGTAGAGCAGCGGACTGAAAATCCGCGTGTCGGTGGTTCGAATCCGCCTCTGGGCACCATTTTCACGTGGTCCATTCTGGGCACCCCCGTCGCGTCGCCGCCTGCATCGCCTGGAATCACTTTGCGCACATTAGCCCGCCGACGGATTTAATTTGCTTGGCCACCCCTCAACCCTAGGGCAAACTGCCCGTTGGGGCTGCAGGAGGTGAAATGAGAGCACGCGCAGCAACGCTTGGGGATCTGGAGGATGTCTTTCGCGGTCTGTCCAAGCGGATGTCGGACGAATACGTCGCTGCCGGCAAGGACAGCAAGATCGCCTACGACAATCTGATGATGAATTTGAAGGAGGGCCGCGCGCACGCGCTTGTCGAGGGCGACAAGGCCGTGGCGATCGTCGCCTGGCATGAGAACAGCGACGCCGCCGACACCCTGTTCGCCGCACGGGAGGACTTCTTCCGTGCCACGACCGTCCGTTTCTGCAAGCGGCATATCAGGCACATCCAGGCGCTCGCCGGCAACCTCGCCATCCACTCGCGCAGCTGGCTGCAGGGGCCGGATGTCGCAAGATGGTTCGGCGTTATCGGCTATGTCGAGCGCGGCCGGGAGAACGGCGCCACTTTGTTCGAGCTGCCGCCGGCTCGCATCGGCTAGGGAACCTTGGGCTGATGAAGATCCCTTGCCGCAAACACCGCCACCCCCTCGCCATCGCCCGCACAGGTTCGTCGATGCGGGTCACCGTCTTCGGCTCCAGGCGCCCTTGCTCGGCGGCCTTTTGAACCGCCTTGGCAAGCGGCTTGCGCCGGGCGCCGATTGGCGGGATGTTATGGGAGGGCAACCGGGGGGCAAACCGGCACGCCGAGACAGATATGGCTGCTGGAAATGTCACGAGCTTGCTTCGCCTTTCTTGCCTTTGTTGCCTTGGTGAGGCCGGTAGGGGCAGGCGAGTGGACGTCTCATCTGCTTGACCGCTCAAGCCTGGCAACCGCCTATTTTCGCCAAGCCGATCTTGTGACTGCATACGCGACCGCAATGGCGCGCTTCCGTCTGCAGCTCGCGGGGCGAGCCGGCGAAACCAACCTTGCGGCCCCTCTCGAACCACTGCTTTTGCGGGCGGAATTCCGTGCCCGGACATGGCGCTCGGCAGACGGCAGCCTGTTGCAAGGCTTCGCCGGCAAGGGCGGCTTCCGGCTGACTATCGGGAACTGCCTGGCGCGCATCTGCGCTGCCAGCGAATGCAGCGATGCCGGTTGGCCGGTTTACGCCTGCAGCGACGGAGGCAAGCGCAAGATGTCCGTCACGGATTTTGTGACGGCAAATTTCGGCGGCGTCTCCTATCGCCGATTGAGCGCCTCCCCTTCACAGGAATGACAGCGCGACGCGCCTTGCTGCAGCGTTCAGCAAAGGGCGGTATCCTTTTCCCTCACCGCAAACGCCGCCTGAACCGCACGATTGACTGTGACCGGCAGGATCGACATGTGGTTCTCGCCGGCATGCAGTTCGAAGCTGGCGCGCACTCCCGGGAGAGCATCAAGCCGCTGCGCCATTGCCCGCGCGAATTCGTCGGTGCGTGTTATCTTCTTCTGCTGCAGGCGCTTTTCCTCGTCCTCGGCGCCAATCTGGAACGGCGCCAGCTTCTCGGTCTCGTACTCGCCGGCCGACAGGATCACGGTCGTCGCCAAACCATCGGGAATGGCGGCCTCGAAGGTTTCGAGAAAGCGGTCGATGGCACGCTCTTCCCAATAGATGGCGGGGCTCGCCGCGATCCAGGTCTGGAAGGCAGACGGCCGCGTGAACAGGGCATAGAGCGCAAACAGACCACCGAAAGAATGGCCGTAAAGCGCCTGGCGGCTAGCGTCGACCGTGATCCGACTGGCGACCCACGGCTTCAACTCGTCCTCGATGAAGGCAAGGAACTCCGCTGCCCCACCCGTCCGGACTTCGGGCGTGCCCTCGTAGAAGGGCGGATAGGTCTTGCCCGGCGGCGGGCCGAGATTCCATGAGCGGCGCAGCGGGTCGTAGGCGCCGTCGACGGGATAGCCGATGGCGACGATGACGCCCCAGCCGACATTGGTGCCCGTTGGATAGAAGGCCTGCGCGCGCATGGCGTCGACCGCCGTGCCGATGACGGCGTTGCCGTCGGTCATGTAGAGCACAGGCCAGCCGGCCTCGGGCACCGGCCCGGACGGCACATGCAGGAATATCCGCCAGGGGGCGCCGCCCTGCGCCGGAACAAGATCGTGGACCGTCGTGTCGGCGATCAGGGCTGGCGTCGCGCTGGACATGGATATCTTGGACATGGATATCTCCAGGGGCAAAACGGTCAGCGGCGGCGCAGCAGCCACATCAGCACCGGGCCGCCGATCAGTGTGGCGACGAGACCGGCCGGGACCTGGCGCGGGAAGATGGCGGTGCGGCCGACCCAGTCGGCGGCGACCATGATCAGCGCGCCGGCGAGCACCGCGCCCACGGCCTGCGGCAGCGCACGGGAGAGGCCAAGGCGACGGGCAAGGTGCGGCGCCATCAGGCCGATGAAGGTCAGCGGACCGACGATCAGGGTCGAGGCTGCGGTGAGTGCCGCGACCACCAGCAGCACGAGAAGCCGCGTCCTCTTCAGGTCAATGCCAAGGCCCTGCACAGCGGCGGGGCCAAGCGGCAGGATGTCGAGCCAACGCATGAAGAAAGGCGCGAGCGCGAAGAGGCAGACGGCGATGCCACCGGTGAGCAAGGCGTCACCGACATCGACGCCATAGGTCGAACCGGTCAGCCAGTTGAGCAGCAGCATGGCACGCGGATCGCCGGTGGCGGTGAGCACCAGGATCAGCGCGTCGAACAAGGCCGTCAGAGCAACGCCGGCGAGCAGCAGCCGCTCCGGCGCATAGGCGGCACGACGGCCGATCGCCAGCGTCACCAGCAAAGCGGCGAAGGCGCCGATGGTTGCCGCCGCCGTCTGAACCGGGCGCCCGGCATCCGAGAGCGCAAACAGCGCCACCATCATGCCGAGCGCGGCACCGGCACTGATGCCAAGCACTTCGGGGCTGGCCATCGGATTGCCGGTCAGCCGCTGCATCATCAGCCCGGCAAGCGCCAGCATCGCCCCGGCGCTCAGCGCGGCAAGCACGCGGGGCCACCGCCACGACAGCAAAGGCTGCAGCTCGTCGCCGAAGGCGAAGGTCCAGCCATGCGGGCCCGGTCCATAGAGCAGGGCCAGCCCGAGCAGCAAAAGCAAGGCCAGGCCGATCGCCGTCAGCATAAGGCCGGGCCGGCTTGCGCGCGGCAGGCGCGCGGCCATCAAGGTCGGGACTTCCGAGCCAAGAGCAAGGCGCGGCAGCAGCCAGAGAAGCAGCGGCGCCCCGAGAAGTGCTGTAATCGCTCCGGTCGGCAGCAGGTCGCCTTGCGGCCCGGTGGCGATCTGCACGGCCTGGTCGGCAGCCCACAACAGCGCCCCGCCGATCAGCGGCGCCATCACCAGTTGCTGGCCCAGCCGCCGGGCACCGCCGATGCGCGCGAGCGTCGCCGCGGCCAGGCCGACGAAACCGATGACGCCGACAGCGGCAACGACAAACGCGATCAGCGCGACGGCGGCCGCCAGTCCGGCGAAGCGATAGGCGCCGAGTGGCACGCCAAGGCTGCGCGCGCCTTCATCGTCGAGGCCAAGCAAGGTCAGTGGCCGCACCATGAAGAAGATCGCAAGCGCAGCAGTGCCGATGCGCGGCAACAGCCACAGCGTCGTCGACCAGTCCTGCTGGCCGAGCGAACCGGCGCCCCAGATGAACAGGCTGGCCAGCCATTCATGCCGCAGCACAATGAGAGCGGCACCGATGGCGCCGGCATAAAGGCTGACCACAAGCCCCGCCAGCACCACCGAAAGCGGCGACAGGCCCTTGTGCCAGGACAGAGCGAAAACGGCGGCAAGGGCGACGAATGCGCCAGCCAGCGCCACCCATTCGCGCCCGAAGGCAAGCAGCGACGGTGACAGAAGCGTCGTCAGCGCCAGCGCCAGATAGGCACCGGCCGAGACGCCGACCGTTTCGGGCGAGGCAAGCGGGTTGCGCAGAACCTGCTGCAGGACGGTTCCGGCAAGCCCGAGCGCCGCACCGCACAGAAGGCTGACGGCAAGCCGAGGCAGGAAAGCATAGTGGACGAGCACCTGCCGCATGTCGGCGATGTCGGGGGCGGCGAGCGATTGGAGCCAGAGCGCCGATGGCAGCTGCACGGTGAGGTTTGAGACGGTTGCCGCTGACGCTGCCGCGAGCAGCACCGCGCAAAGCAGGATCGCGCCTACCGGCTGATTGCTGAAAAAGCTCCACGCGGAGGCCCGGCCGGCCGACGCATGCTTCCCCCCTCGGGCAATGGCCGCAGCATCCTCAGCCACGGGCGGCCTCCCCGGTTATCGCCGACGCCAGGACCCGAGCAAAACGGGTGGCGGACGGAAGGGCGCCGAACATATGGACGGCGGGAAGACGCATGATCGAGCGGTTGCGCACGAAAGGCATGGCGTTCCAAACCGGACTTTCGGTCAGCGTGCCGCCCGCGCCCTCGGGCAAGGGTTCGAGATAGGCGAGGCGCGCGTCGCTGGATGTCGCCAGCCCGTCGATACCAATGGTCGAAAACCCCCAATAATTGGTCTCGGCCGTCCAGGCGTTGGCGAGCCCGATGCGATCGAAAACCTCCTGAAACAGACTCTTCTTGCCGTAGACGCGCACATTGCGCGGGTCCATGAAGCTGACGACATAGATCGGCCGCGCCGAAAGCGGCGCCAGTTGCCGGCGAACTTCCGAAAAATACGCATCTGTCGCCGCGATCAGCGCTTCGCCTTCGCTTTCCTTGCCGACAAGCCTGGCAAGCTGGCGCGTCGCCTCGAGCGCGCGCTGATAGGGCTGCCCGGCCTCGGTATAGAGCCCGATCGTCGTCACCGGCGCCACGCGTTCGAGCAGCGGCTTGATGCCGTCGAGATACGGCATGGACAGGATGATGTCGGGCCTGAGTTGCTGCAGCAATTCGAGATTGGGTTCGAGCAGCGTTCCGACATCGGCGATCTCAGGCGGCAGCGGCGGTTCGACCACCCAGGTCTCCCAGATGTCGCGACCGGCAATGGCAACCGGGCTGACACCGAGCATGAGCAAGGTCTCGGCCAGGCCGTCATCCAGGCAGACGATGCGCAACGGTTTCGCCGTGGCAGATGGCGATGCAATTGCGGCAAAGGGCAGAACGAAAAGTCCCAGCGCGCCGCGCCGGGTGATCCGGCCTCGGAGACGGTCAGCCCTGTGGGATTCAAGGGCTGCCATCATCGCGCAGCGCCTGTGCGGAAAGCCGGCTGGGTGTGGATTTCAGGCACGGGTTTTCTCCAAAACGACGCATTCAAAAATCTGGCTGCCGGCAGCCGATGGTCGGTTGACTATGAAACATGACTTCCATAGTCAACATTGAAGATGACTAACCGAGTCAACAAATTTAAATTGGCGCAAGGCGGACCGGTCCTGCGCGCATTGCGGGCAGTGAGGGTATCAAGATGCGGTTGAGTGCATATCGTGCGGCGCGGCGGCGAAGCCGGACCCGGGGCCTCGTGGTCGCATCGCTTTCGACCCTGCTTTGCACCCAGGCCCTTGCGCAGGAAGCCGCGACCGAGCTCAACCCGATCAATGTCGAGGGACAGAGCGACAGCCCGGTCGGACCGGATGACGGCTACATCGCCAAAAACACCACCACCGGCTCGAAAACCGACACGCCGCTGAAGGAAATTCCACGCTCGATTTCGGTGGTGACCCGCAAGCAGCTCGATGATCGCCAGCCAGGGCAGCTTGAGGACGCCTTGTCCTATCTCGCCGGCGTCACCATCTCGCCATGGGGCGTCGACGATCGCTTCGACCAATGCCTGATTCGTGGGTTCGACCTCTGCACGTCGGCGATCTATCGCGACGGGCTGCCGCAGAAAGTGATCGATTTCTCAGGCTTCAAGATCGAGCCCTACGGGCTGGAGCGAATCGAAGTCTTGAAGGGGCCATCCTCGGTGCTCTACGGCGAGAACGAGGCTGGCGGCATGGTCAATGCCGTCACCAAGCGGCCGACTGACAAGCCGATCTATGACGGCTTCCTCAGCTATGGCAGCTTCAACACCGTCGAGGCCGGGCTGGATATAGGCGGCCCGATCGACGATGCCGGCGTGTGGTCCTACCGGCTGACCGGCCTGGTTCGCAACGGCGCGCTCGAAACCGACTATTCCCGCAACGACCGCATCTTCGTCGCGCCGGCGCTCAAGTGGCAGCCGGATGCGCAGACCTCGCTGACCATCCTGGCCAACTACCAGTGGGACAGGCTGACGACGAATCAGTTTCTGCCGGCGCAGTATGGCAATCTGCCGCGCAATTTCTTCACCGGCTCGCCCGACTTCGACCGCTTCGATGCCAACCATGGTTCGATCGGCTACCAGTTCAGCCATGAGTTCGACGACCATTGGACGGTGCGGCAAAACCTGCGCTACTCGCAGCAGGAAACCGACTACCGGCAGCTCTATTTTGGCGAGTGGCTTGGCGGCCCATACATCGGCGCAGACGAACATACGGTGCAGCGCACGCTGTTCACCGTGGATGAGACGGCAAGGCTGTTCAACGTCGACAACCAGGCCGAGTACAAGGCTGACTTCGGCGTGGTCGAAAACAAGCTGCTGTTCGGTCTGGATTACAGCAGACAATCGGTCGACGGGCGCAACGGCTACGGGGCGGGTCCGCCGCTGGACACCCAGAACCCGGACTACTCGATCCCTGTCACGCCGCCGAGCCTCATCATTACGGATCGCGTGGAGACGATCGGCCAGGTCGGCCTCTATGCACAAAACCAGTCCAAGATCGCCGACCACTGGGTCCTGACAATCGGCGGCCGGCAGGCCTGGATCGACCACACCAATTTCAACCGACTCGACGGTGCAGGCAGCTACGATCAGAAGGACCATGCCTTCACCGGCAATATCGGCATCGGCTATCTCTTCGACAACGGCCTGACGCCCTACGCCAGCTATGCCGAATCCTTCACCACCAATATCGGCCCGACCCAGTCCGGAGACGCGCTGCTGCCCTCGTTGGGCAAGCAGTATGAAGTCGGCTTGAAATACGAGCCGACCTTCTTCCCCGGCTTCATCACCGCTTCGCTGTTCGACCTGCGCAAGACCAATGTGCCGACGGCAGCAGCCAATCCCGTCTACCAGGTCCAGACCGGAGAAGTCCGCCATCGCGGCCTGGAGATCGAGGCCAACGCAGATCTGGCTTCCGGCCTCAGCATGACGGCGGCCTACACCTATCTCGACGCGGAGATAACCAGCGATGCCGCCGCCGTCATCGGTAACCGCCCGGCCAGGGTGCCGGAACACCAGGCATCGCTGTGGGCCAATTATGAGGTTGGCAGCGGCGTGCTCGAGGGCCTGAGCGTCGGCGCCGGCGTGCGCTATATCGGCGCCAGCTTCGGTGACAATACGAACACGGTTGACGTGCCCGGCCACACGCTGGTCGACGCGGCACTGCGCTACAAGAAGAATGGCTGGCAGGCAGCGCTCAATGTCTCCAACCTGTTCGACAAGACCTACTATTCGACCTGCTATGAGGCCGGCAGCAATGCCGACCTCAGCTGCATCTATGGCGAAGGCCGCGTCATCAAGGGCAGCCTCAGCATGAAGTTCTGATGCATGCCGCTCGGCTGCCTCGGCTGGCAGTGATCTGGCATGCAGGATCTGAAGCGCGCCGCATGAACCTGTGACGACGCGCGTCCAGAGCCGCGATTCGACGCGGTCCTGTCCTCCGTCCGGATGGCGGCAAGACGATTCGCACCGTCACGGTGGGCGTGCGACGTCCCGCTCGCCGAAAATCGCTGCCCGCGAAGCGCAATCCACGTCCCGCATCATTTTTCCTCCACGAATGCATTCCAGGATGATGGTGCCACGACCGCCTTCGGGCCGGCGCGCTCTGGATTGGATTGCCTGAAAAGGCAACGAATCAAAAAACCGGCGGCGGTCGTCGCCAGAAGGTGTAGAAGACCGTACCAAACGCATTGAAGGGAGTGCGATCGGGTTGCGCTCGGCAAGGCTTGATGGTTTGTTGCCGCTATACGGAGAATGAATGATGCGAGAGCCTGCCGGTCAAGACGAATACGGGTCGACGAACCCTTTCGATCCGGACGATCTGCCAACCTTGAACGCAATCGGCCCGAGCATGGGAAGCGGCAATGATTTCGAGAGATATGCCGTTGCCGTGATCATCGTGTTCGGTGCGCTGATCATTGGAGGGCTGATGGCCGCATCGATGGTCTTCGGGCACCGCAACGGCTTCCTCTTCGCGCTTGGCGGCGCCACGTCCGCCTGGATATCCGGAAACGCGCTGCTGCTCGACCGGCCGCGTATCTATGCGCTGTTCGTCGGCATTGCCGCCTTGATGCTGGTTGCGTCCACCCTCACGCTGGTCTTGTGACGGTCGCATCGGTGTGAGCCGATCCACTTGAGCAGCGGGCGATCAACCCGACTCGCCACGCTGCACCAGGCTTTTCCTCCGAGCTATCAGTATCCGAGCGCCTCGCCAGAGGCCGCGCGGCTGTCGATGGCGCCGTTGAAGCGCGCGCCGCCGCCCTTCTCGATTTCCGCCAGGCTCTTGCCGCCGACCAGGATGCCGGCCGCCTGCCCCCAGGTCTGGTCAGCGAGATCGAGGTGATATCCCATGCCGGCCAGCAGCTTTTCTGTGTCCGGCGACAGGCCGAACGGCTCGACATAAACCTTGTCGGGCAGCCATTGATGGTGGATGCGAGGCGCGTCGATCGCCTCCTGGATGTTCATGCCGTGGTCGATGACATTGACGATCGCTTCCAGCGTGATCGTGATGATGCGCGAGCCACCCGGGCTGCCGATGACCATGAACGGTTCGCCGTCCTTGGCGACCACGGTCGGGCTCATCGACGACAGCGGCGTCTTCTTCGGCTGGATGGCGTTGGCCTCGCCCTGGACAAGGCCGTAGAGATTGGGCACGCCGGGTTTCTGGGTGAAATCGTCCATTTCGTTGTTGAGCAGGATGCCGGTGCCGTCGGCGACGACGCCGGCCCCGAAGGAGCCATTCAGCGTGTAGGTGACCGCGACCGCATTGCCTTCATCGTCGATGATCGAATAATGCGTCGTCTCCTTGCTTTCGCCAAAGCCCTTCGGCATCAGATCCTGCGACACGCCGGCCCGGAACGGGTCGATCTTGTCGCGGATATCCTTGGCATAGGCCTTATCAAGCAATTTCGAGACCGGATTGTCGACGAAATCGGGATCGCCGAGCGCGGAATTGCGGTCGACATAGGCGTAGCGCATCGCCTCGATCATGACGTGGACCGTCTCGGCCGAACCGGCACCGAGATAGGACAAGGGATAGCCCTCCAGAACGTTGAGGATTTCGCAGATGATGACGCCGCCGGAGCTGGGCGGCGGCGAGGAGGTGATCTCGTAGCCGCGATAGGTGCAGGTCACGGGCTTGAGTTCGCGCACCGCATATTGCTCGAAATCCGGTTTGGCGAGAATGCCGCCCTTGGCGCCGCTCGCCTTGACGATGGCATCGGCGATGGCGCCTTTGTAAAAGGCATCCGTCCCCCTTTCGGAAATGGTTGCGAGCGACGCCGCGAGGTCGGGCTGGATCAGCCGCTCGCCGATGCCATAGGGCTTGCCGTCGGGTTTCAGGAATATCGCCGCGGCCGCGGGGTCCTTCGCCAGCCTGTCGGCACTGCCGGCAAACGAGGCGGCGTCGCCCTGGTTGAGGATGAACCCGTCCTTGGCGTAGCCGATTGCCGGCGCCATCAGATCCTGGCGGGACAATTTGCCGTATTTTTCACGGGCCATCTCCAGACCGGCCACCGAACCCGGCACGCCGACCGCAAGATAGCCGTCGAGACTGGCCCCCTTCACCGGGTTGCCGTCCTTGTCGAGATACATGGTTTTTGTCGCCGCCAGCGGCGCCCGCTCGCGAAAATCGAGGAAGGTCGACTTGCCATCCTTGAAGCGGATGGTCATGAAGCCGCCGCCGCCGATATTGCCGGCATTGGGGTAGACGACGGCGAGCGCATAGCCGACGGCAACCGCCGCATCGACAGCATTGCCGCCCTTTTTCAGCACCTCGATACCGACTTCGGACGCCAGATGCTGGGCCGTCACCACCATGCCGTGCTCGCCCTTGGCTGGCGCCGGCGATGCGGCGAAGACGCCCGTCAACGGCGCGAGGGCGAAGGTGATGGAAAGACTGGCGGCGATCAGTGTCCGACGGTTGAGAGGCATGGCGGTTCTCCGGGTGGGGACGCCTAGAAGACCGTGTTGGACTGATCGAGTCCACTAACAATTAAGGGAGCGTGAGAAAGAGCCCCCTCACCCGGATTGCCAACCGAATTGCGAAGCGCAATTCGGGGCAATCCGACCTCTCCCCGAGGGGAGAGGAGGTTGTCAGCGCTGACGTCAGTCTCTTCTCCCCAGCGGGGGTGAGGCGTGGTCCGCGCGGCGGGCCAAAAGCCAACTGCTTGGCTTTTCGAACAACGAACGCCCGGAGGGTCGGTGGCCGCAAAGCGGCCGGATGAGGGGGCCGGCTCGGCCTCAGACAATGCCGCCAGAGCCACCCACAACCGCCGGCCGTTCCGCCGCGACCTTGGCGCGGTAACCCGCCGCACGATACGCAGCAACCGGATCAATGGCGCCGCCAGTCTTCAGCCGCGCCATGGCGAGGATCGGCTCGACATCGGTGCGGTAGGCGGCTTTCAGCGTCTGCGTCGCCATCAGCGCGTCATTACTGTCCTGAAAACCTTCCAGCGCCTTGCGGTCGACGAGCAGCGCCTGCGCATAGGCGCGCTGCACCTCGACCGCCGACAGCATCAGGCTTTCGATCGGATCGGTGACGTTGTGACTCTGGTCGAGCATGTGCGCCGGATCGAAACCCTCGGTGCCGGACAGTTCGGCATCGACCAGTTCGTTGAAGACGAGGAACAGCCGGTAGGGGTCGATCGAACCGGCATCGAGATCATCGTCGCCATACTTCGAATCGTTGAAATGGAAGCCGCCGAGCTTCTTGAATTGGATCAGCCGCGAGACGATCATCTCGATGTTGACGTTGGGGGCATGGTGGCCGAGGTCGACGAGACAGAACGCCTTGTCGCCCAATTCCCTGGCGATCATGTAGTTGGTGCCCCAGTCCTGCACGACGGTGGAATAGAAGGCCGGCTCGTACATCTTGTGCTCGCTGAACAGCTTCCAGCCGGCGGGCAGTCCGGCGTAAACCTCTTTCATGGCGTCGAGATAGCGCTCGAACGCCTTGGCGAAATTGACCTGGCCCGGGAAGTTCGAACCGTCGCCGATCCACACCGTCAGGGCCTTGGAGCCGAGCGTCCTGCCGATCTCGATACATTCGAGATTGTGCTCGACCGCTTGCCGGCGCGTGCCGGCATCGGCATGCGACAGCGAGCCGAATTTGTAGGAAAGCGCCTGGTCCTTCGCGTCGGAAAAAGTGTTGGAGTTCATGGCGTCGAAACCGAGGCCAAAGCGCGAAGCCGCCTGCTTCAGCCGGTTCGGGTCGGCCTTGTCCCACGGAATGTGCAGGGAGACGGTCGGCGTCGCTTGCGTCAATTGCTGGATGACGGCGCAGTCCTCGATCTTGTCGAAGATGTCGCGCGGCTCGCCGGCGCCGGGAAAGCGGGCAAAGCGCGTGCCGCCGGTGCCGACACCCCAGGACGGGATCGCCACCGCGAATTTCTCGACCTTGTCTCTGATAGCGTCGATGGCGATGCCGCGACGGTCGAGCCGCTCGCCGAGCGAGGCGTAGTCGCGCTCGAGGTTGGGCTTGCGCGCTGCGTTGTCCTTGTCGACGAGGTCGGCGGAGATGATGGATTCGGACAAGTGCTGATTCCTCCCAAAATATATGCGGGCAGCGCTGCCCCTCATCCGCCTGCCGGCACCTTCTCCCCGTATAGTGATGGGGAGAAGGGCGAAGCGGCTAGCGCGTAAAGCTCTGGGCGTTGCCCGCGTCGACATTGATGATGTTGCCGGTCGACTTGGCCGACATGTCGGACGCCAGGAAATAGATCGCCTCTGCGATGTCTTCCGGGAAGACCGAGCGCTTCAGCATCGAACGCGAGCGATAGTGCTCCTCCAGATCGTCGGTCGACATCTTGTAGGCGGCGGCGCGCTGTTCCTTCCACTCGCCAGTCCAGATCTTCGAGCCGCGAAGCACCGCGTCCGGGTTGACGACATTGACCCTGATCTGCGCCTCCGCGCCCTCAAGCGCCAAGCAGCGGGCGAGATGGATCTCGGCGGCCTTGGCGGTGCAATAGGCGGCGGCGTTGGGTGATGCGGCAAGGCCGTTCTTGGAGGCGACGAAGACGACGTTGCCACCAATCTTCTGCGCGCGGAACAGCCGGAACGCTTCCCGCGAGACCAGGAAATAGCCGGTCGACAGGATGTCCATGTTCTTGTTCCACAGCGCCAGCGTCGTCTCCTCGATCGGCGCCGAGGAGGCCAGCCCTGCGTTCGACACCAGAATGTCGATGCCACCGAACTCGACCGCCGTTTCGGCAAAGCCCGAAATGACCTGCTCCTCCGATGTGACGTTGATCAGCACCGGGCGGACGAAATCCTTGCCATAGGCCTTGGCCAACTCGTCATTGGCGCTGGCGAGCGCTGTTTCGTCGATGTCGGCCAGCACGACGCAGGCGCCTTCGCGCAGCAGGCGGTTGGCCGTGGCGCGGCCGATGCCGCCGGCGCCACCGGTGACCAGCGCGATCTGGCCTGCAAGCGACTTCGGCTTCGGCATGCGCTGCAGCTTCAGGTCCTCGAGCAGCCAGTATTCGATGTCGAAGGCTTCCTGTGCAGGCAGGCCGACATAGGACGAGACGGTCGAGGCGCCGCGCATGACGTTGATGGCGTTGACATAGAATTCGCCCGAAATGCGCGCCGTCGCCTTGTCGCCGGCGAAGGTGAACATGCCGACGCCGGGCATCAGGTAAACGACGGCATTGGGATCGCGGATGACGGGCGAATCCGGATGCTTGCAGCTGTCGTAGTAGGCCTGGTAGCCGACGCGATAGGCTGCGATGTCGTCGGCAAGCCGTGCAATCACCGCATCGACATCGGGCTTGGCCGGATCGAATTCGATGACCAGCGGGCGGATCTTGGTGCGCAGGAAATGGTCGGGGCACGAGGTGCCGAGTGCCGCCAGCGGGCGCAGATCCCTGGAATTGACGAATTCGAGCACGGCGGCGGAATCATCGAAATGGCCTGTTTTGTGGCTCTTCTCCGAGATCAGGCCGCGAATCCTCGGCATCAGTTTGGCCGCGATGGCACGGCGCTCGGTGGCGTCGAGTGCCTTGACCACTTCACCGCCGAAGATAGCGACACCCTCGGAGCGGGGCTCGAACCATTCGATCGCCTGGTTGATCACCGAGATCGTCGTCTCGTAGCATTCCCTGGGAGTGTCGCCCCAGGTGAACAGGCCGTGGCTTTCCAGGATGACACCCTTGGCGGCCGGGTGTTCGAGGCAGAATTTCTCCAGCCACAGGCCGAGTTCGAAGCCCGGGCGCTTCCACGGCAACCAGCCGATGGCGTCGCCGAAGATTTCTTTCGTCAGCGCCTTCGAATCCTTCGCGGCGGCAATGGCGATGATGGCATCGGGATGCATGTGGTCGACAAAAGGCTTCGGCACGTAGGCGTGCAACGGCGTGTCGATAGAGGCCGCGCGTGGATTGAGGTTGAAGGTGCAGTGCGGCAGGAAGCCGACCATTTCATCTTCGTGCTCGACGCCGCGATAGAGACCTTTGAGCGCGCGCAGCTTGTCCATGTAGAGCGTGGCGAAGCCATCCAGCTTGATCGAGGCGCTGTCGCCGCCCGACCCCTTGACCCACAGCACTTCGACATCCTCGCCGGTGAGCGGGTCTTTCTGCCAGATCTTCGACGACGTGTTGCCGCCCCCATAGTTGGTGACGCGCTTGTCGGAACCGAGCGTGTTCGAGCGGTAGACCAGAAGTTCCGGCCCGCTCATCGCGTGAGCCTTGGCCTCGTCCCACAGATTGGCGAGGCGCGCGCCGGTGCGCTTGTCGAGCATAAGAAATCCTCCCGAAGGCACGCAAAAGGCGCGGCCATTTGGTCCCGAATTTCCACGGAAGCGGTCGGCTTGTCAATCACAAACGATCAATATCGATCATATTGCACTGCACAATGTATTTATATGATCGGAAATGATTGACACTGCGCGTTTTGGGTGCCTAGATGCTCGGGCAGGGAGGAACCATGCACGAAAAAGAGCGCCACAGGATCATTCTGTCCGCCGTCCAGGAAAAGCCTGTGGTGACGGTGCAGGAGATGGTCGACCTGACGGAGTCCTCCGAGGCGACGATCCGGCGCGATATCGCGGCTCTCCACGTCCAGAAGCGCCTGCGCCGCGTGCGCGGCGGCGCCGAGGCAATCTCGCCGCCGCAGTTCATCGGGCTGGCCGGCCGGCCCTTTTCCGTCAACGAAACGATCAACTCCTCGCAGAAGCGGGCGATTGCACGCGAAGCCGTGGAACTGTGCAAGGACGGCGAACCGATCATCATCAATGGCGGCACCACCACCTTTCAGATGGTGCATTTCCTGACCGGCCGCCGCATGCCGATCTTCACCAATTCGTTCCCGATCGCCGAGCACCTGCTCAAGCACTCCAAGAACACGGTGATGCTGTCGGGCGGCACCATTTATCGCGAGCAGAACATCATCCTGTCGCCCTTCGACAATGACGTGACGCGCAATTTCTATGCGCGCCGCATGTTCATGGGCGCGCAGGGTCTGGGGCCGCTCGGCCTGATGGAGGGCGATCCGCTTTTGATCCAGGCGGAGCAGAAACTGATCGACCAAGCCGACGAGTTGGTGGTGCTGGTCGATTCCTCGAAATTCCGCAAACGCTCCAGCCTGATCCTGTGCGGCCTGTCGCGCATCGCCACCGTCATCACCGATGACGGCATCGAGGATCGCGAAGCCAAGATGCTGGAGACCGCGGGGGTGACGCTGATCGTCGCCCGCACATCGGCGACCAACAAGGAAGAATCTTCACTGCAGGCCTGAGGCCAACTCGCGCTCGCAGCGACGATGGAATGCAACGCTCAAGGGAGGAAATTCGATGAGCTTCTTGAAGAAATTGATGGTGACGGCTGCATTCTCAGCCGCCATGTTCGTGAATGCCGCCTATGCCGAAAACGTCAAGATCGCACTGGTGGTGAAATCGCTCGGCAACGGCTTCTTCGATGCCGCCAACAAGGGCGCCGAAGAGGCGGCCAAGGAACTCGGCGATGTCGACATCATCTACACCGGCCCGACCAAGGCGACCGCCGAAGCGCAGATCGAAGTGGTCAATTCGCTGATCGCGCAGAAGGTCAACGCCATCGCCATTTCGGCCAATGACGCCGACGCCTTGGTGCCGGTGCTGAAGAAGGCCATGGAACGCGGCATCACCGTCATCTCGTGGGATTCGGGCGTCGCGAAGGAAGGCCGCCAGCTTCACCTCAACCCGTCCGATACCGGCCTGATCGGTGAGACCATCATCAAGCTTGCCGCCGACCACCTGCCGGAAGGCGGCGAGGTCGCCATCCTGTCGGCCTCCTCGACCGCCACCAACCAGAACGCCTGGATCGACGCGGCCAAGAAAATCCTGCCGGAGAAGTTCCCCAAGATCAAACTCGTCGCCACCGTCTATGGCGATGACGATTCGGCCAAGAGCACCGACGAAGCCAAGGGCCTGTTGAAGTCCTATCCGAACCTCAAGGCGATCATCGCGCCGACCACCGTCGGCGTCGTCGCCGCCGCCCAGGTCGTCACCGACGAGAACCTGATCGGCAAGGTCAATGTCACCGGCCTCGCGCTGCCGTCGGAGTTCAAG
Source organism: Mesorhizobium sp. M7A.F.Ca.MR.245.00.0.0 (assembly GCF_003997415.1). Classification (NCBI taxonomy): domain Bacteria; kingdom Pseudomonadati; phylum Pseudomonadota; class Alphaproteobacteria; order Hyphomicrobiales; family Phyllobacteriaceae; genus Mesorhizobium; species Mesorhizobium sp. M7A.F.Ca.MR.245.00.0.0. Next base: position 18,584 of record NZ_RZTE01000037.1, read on the forward strand.
AAGTTCATCGACAACGGTTCCAGCCAGGCGGTTGCGCTGTGGAACCCGATCGACCTCGGCTACTCGGCCGTCTACCTCGCCCATGATCTGGCGGTGAAGAAGGAAGAGGCGAAGCCCGGCGCCACGCTGTCGATCGGCCGCGTCGGCAAGGTCACGCTCGACGACACCAACTCGGCTGCGATGGCTCCGCCCTTCCAGTTCGACAAGTCGAACATCGAAAAGTTCTCCAAGATCTATTGATCTGGAGTCCTCTCGAGCTGACGCGGCGGGGCTCACGTCCCGCCGCGACTTTAAACAAACCTTGTTTCAGGGCTTGATACGATCATGGACACGACAGCCCAACACGGCGCGGTGAAGGAGCGGCCTCCGGCCCCGGCTCCACGCCTGACGCTGTCCGGCATCTCCAAGAGCTTTCCCGGCGTGCGCGCGCTGCACAATGTCAGCCTGTCTCTCTACCCCGGGCAGGTGACGGCGCTGATCGGCGAAAACGGCGCCGGCAAGTCGACGCTGGTCAAGATCATGACCGGCATCTACCAGCCCGATGAGGGTACGATCAGCATCGACGGCCAGGCCGTCACCATGCCGAGCGCGCATGCCGCCTTCGGGCACGGCGTCACCGCCATCCACCAGGAAACCGTGCTGTTCGACGATTTGTCGGTCGCAGAAAACATCTTTCTCGGCCATGCGCCGCGCACGCGATTGCGCACCATCGACTGGCGCACGATGCGCAAGAACGCGCGCGAAGTGCTTGACACCATGCATGCCGGCCACATCGACGCCGATGCGCGCCTGAAGGACCTCGGCATCGCCAACAAGCATCTGGTCGCCGTTGCGCGCGCCATGTCGATCGACGCTCAGATCGTCATCATGGACGAGCCGACCGCCGCGCTTTCGATGAAGGAGATCGAGGAGCTCTTTTTGCTGATCGAGTTCCTCAAGAGCGACGGAAAGGCGATCCTGTTCATCAGCCACAAGTTCGACGAGATCTACCGTATCGCCGACCGCTACACGGTGTTCCGCGATGGCGAGATGGTCGGCGAAGGCCTGATCAAGGATGCCGGCCAGAGCCAGATCGTGCGCCTGATGGTCGGCCGCGCGGTCGATCACATCTTCCCGCAGCGCAAGGCCGAGATAGGCGCGCCGGTGCTCTCCGTTTCCGGCCTGTCGCATCCGACCGAATTCAACGACATCGGCTTCGAACTGCACAAGGGCGAGATCCTCGGCTTCTACGGCCTGGTCGGCGCCGGCCGCAGCGAGGTGATGCAGGCGATATCGGGCATCACCCGCACATCAGCCGGCACGATCACGCTGGAAGGCAAGACGCTCGCGCCGAAATCGGCGGCGGATTCGATCGATGCCGGGATCGTCTACGTGCCCGAAGAACGCGGCAAGCAAGGCGTGGTGATCGGCCTGCCGATCTTCCAGAACGTCTCGCTGCCTTCACTCAAGCGCACATCGAAGTCCGGCCTGCTGCGGCTGTCGGAGGAGTTCGATCTGGCCCGCTCCTACACCGAGCGGCTCGACCTCAGGGCCTCCTCGCTCAGCCAGGACGTCGGCACGCTGTCGGGCGGCAACCAGCAGAAGATCGTCATCGCCAAATGGCTGGCGACGTCGCCCAAGGTGATCATCCTGGACGAGCCGACCAAGGGCATCGACATCGGCTCGAAGGCCGCCGTGCACGGCTTCATGGCCGAGTTGGTGGCGCAAGGCCTGTCGGTGATCATGGTGTCCTCCGAGCTGCCCGAAATCCTCGGCATGTCCGACCGCGTCGTGGTCATGCGCGAGGGGCTCGTCGCGGCGGTCTACGACAACAAGGGGCTGGACGCCGAGACGCTGGTTCGGACGGCAGCGGGGATCACGGCATGAAGGCTTTCCTCAAATACCGTGAAATCTGGCTGTTGGCGGCCATCGTCGTGCTGATCGGGCTGATTTCGACGCGTTTCCCGGCCTTTGCCGACCCCGGCAATCTGCGCCAGGTGTTCAACGACACCTCGATCCTGATGATCCTGGCGCTCGGCCAGATGGTGGTCATCCTGACCCGGTCGATCGATCTGTCGATGGCGTCCAATCTCTGCTTCACCGGCATGGTGGTGGCGATGCTGAACGCAGCGCATCCGGCGATCCCGATCCCGCTGCTGATCGTCATCGCGCTGATTGTCGGCCTGGTGCTCGGCGCCATCAACGGCCTGCTGGTGTGGCGCCTGAACATTCCCTCGATCGTGGTGACGTTGGGCACGCTGACCATCTATCGCGGCGCGACCTTCGTCCTGTCCGGTGGCGCCTGGGTCAATGCCGACAAAATGAGCCCGGACTTCATCGGCTTTCAGCGTGCCGCCTTCCTCGGCATTCCGGTGCTGTCGTGGATCGCCATCCTGGTCATTGCGCTGTTCTTCGTCCTGATGACGCGCACCGCGCTCGGCCGCTCGATTTATGCCATCGGCGTAAACCCGACGGCTTCCGTCTATGCTGGCATCGATGTCGGCCGGACGAAATTCATCGTCTTCTGCATCTCCGGCATGATCGGCGGCCTGTCAGGCTATCTCTGGATCTCGCGCTATGTGATCGCGTCGGTCGAGGTCGCCAATGGCTATGAGCTCAACATCATCGCCGCCTGCGTCATCGGCGGCATCTCGATCGCCGGCGGCATCGGCTCGGTCGGCGGCGCGGTGCTCGGCGCACTGTTCCTGGGCATCATCTCCAACGCCCTGCCGGTCATCAACATCTCGCCCTTCTGGCAGATGGCGATTTCGGGCAGCGCCATCATCCTGGCCGTCGTGCTCAACGCGCGCGGCGAACGCCAGCAAGGCCGCATCATCCTCAGAAAGGTGGAGGCGTGACCGACATCCCTGCTCCGCGCCACATTCCCGACCGGCTCGACAAGCCGCTTCGTTCGGCGATCTTTTCCTGGGAAGCGCTGCTGGTCGTGGTGGCCGTCGCCATCTTCGCCATCAACAGCTTCGCCTCGCCCTATTTCCTCGACCCGTATTCGCTGTCCGATCTGACCTTCAATTTCACAGAGAAAGGCCTGATCGCCTTCGCCATGGCGCTGCTGATCATTTCGGGCGAGATCGATCTGTCGGTGGCCGCCATCATTGCGCTGGCGTCGACGATGATGGGCATGGCGGTGCAGGCCGGCGCCGGCACGCCGGTGCTGGTAGCGATCGGCATCGTCGTCGGGCTCGGCTGCGGCGCCTTCAACGGTCTGCTGGTGACAAGGCTCGGCCTGCCGTCGATCGTCGTCACCATCGGCACGATGAGCCTGTTTCGCGGCATCGCCTTCATCATCCTCGGCGACCAGGCCTACAAGGGATATCCCGCAAGCTTCGCCTTCTTCGGCCAGGGCTATGTCTGGTGGGTGGTGTCGTTCGAGCTGGTGCTCTTCCTCATTGCGGCCGTCGTCTACTGGTTCCTGCTGCACCGTACGAGTTTCGGCCGACGCGTCTTCGCCATCGGCAACAATCCGATAGCTGCGCAGTTTTCCGGCGTGCGCGTCGGCCGCACCAAGTTCATCCTGTTTTGCCTGACCGGGCTGATGTCGGGCATCGCCTCGGTGCTGATCACCTCGCGGCTCGGCTCGACGCGGCCATCGATCGCGCAGGGCTACGAGCTGGAAGTCATCACCATGGTGGTGCTCGGCGGCGTCAGTATCCTCGGTGGCGCCGGCAGCATTGTTGGGGTCGTGCTCGCAGCCTTCATCATGGGACTGGTGACCTTCGGGCTCGGCCTGCTCAATGTGCCCGGCATCGTCATGTCGATCTTTATAGGTCTGTTGCTGATCATCGTCATCGCCTTGCCGATCGCCTGGCGGCGATTGCGCGGAGGGCGCTGATGCCGCAGAAATACGCGTTCAAAATGAAGCTGAAGCCCGGCATGAAGGCCGAGTACAAGAAGCGCCACGACGAGATCTGGCCGTCACTGGTCGCGCTGCTGAAGCAGGCCGGCGTCTCAGATTATTCCATCCATCTCGACGAGGAGACCAATATCCTGTTCGGTGTTCTGTGGCGGCGTGACGACCACGGCATGGACGAATTGCCCGGATATCCGGTGATGCAGCGCTGGTGGGCTGAAATGGCCGACATCATGGAAACCAGGCCGGACAACGAGCCGGTGGCCGTGCCGTTGGAAACCGTGTTCCACATGGCATGAGTGCGATGCGCCACATCGCCGTCATCGACATCGGCAAGACCAACGCCAAGGTGGCGCTGGTCGACCTCGCGACGTTGAGCGAGGTGGCGCTGCGCCGCATGTCCAATGCGCCGGTGCGACAGGCGCCTTACCCGCACCACGACGTCGAGGCCCTGTGGGCATTCATCCTCGAAAGCCTTGCCGGTCTCAACCGCGAACAGCGCATCGACGCCATTTCGATCACCACCCATGGCGCGACCGGCGTGCTGGTCGACGCGGCGGGTGAACTGGTGCTGCCGGTGCTCGACTATGAGTTCGATGGCCCTGATAGACTGGCACCGGATTATGACGCGATCCGCCCCCCTTTCGCCGAGACCGGCACGCCGCGCCTGCCGCTCGGCCTCAATCTCGGAGCACAATTCTTCTGGCAGCAGAAAAGCTTCCCGGCGGAATTCGCCAGGGCCGCCGCGATGCTGATGTATCCGCAATACTGGGCGTTGCGCCTGACCGGTGTCGCCGCCAACGAGGTGACTTCGCTCGGCTGCCACACCGATCTGTGGAACCCTTGGACGGCGGATTTTTCATCATTGGTCGACAGGCTGGAATGGCGCGGGCTGATGGCGCCGGTGCGGCCGGCCAGCGACCGCCTCGGCCCGATCCTGCCCATCGTTGCGATGCGAACCGGACTCGATCCGCAAACGCCGGTGTTCTGCGGCCTGCATGATTCCAACGCCTCGCTTCTGCCGCATCTTCTCTCCGACAAACCGCCTTTCTCCGTCGTCTCGACCGGCACCTGGGTGGTGTCGATGGCGGTCGGCGGCAAACAGATTGCGCTGGATGCCGCGCGCGACACGCTGGTCAATGTCAACGCAATCGGCGATCCCGTTCCCTCGGCGCGCTTCATGGGCGGCCGCGAGTTTTCCGTGCTGACAAAGGATCAGCCGGAGCAGTGGACCGAGGGTGATGTCGGCGCCGTGCTGGCGCGAAAAATGCTGCTGCTGCCGTCGACCCAGCAAGGCTCGGGGCCATTCCCGCACCATGCCGCGGCATGGGTCAACGCCGACGGCCTGAACAGCGGCCAGCGCTTTGCCGCCATCTCGTTCTACCTGGCATTGATGACGGCAACCTGCCTCGAGTTGATCGGCGCGGACGGCCCGACCACGGTCGAAGGCCCCTTTGCCCGCAACCGGCTCTTTGTCGGCATGCTGGCGGCAGCCACGGCGCGCGCCGTTGTTGCGTCCGAGGCCGCCACCGGCACCAGCATCGGCGCCGCGCTGCTGGCATCCGATCGGCCGGCGACGCACGGCAAGGGCGAAAGAATAGAACCGCCTGTAGACTCGGCCTGGGCCGACTATGTCAGCGCATGGCGGGGGGCAGTCGAAGCGCAGGGCTGATCAGAGAATCCGTTTGCCGAAAGCCGACATGACGAAGTTGACCGCGTCGGTGCCGATCCGCGGCTCCAGATCCGCCGTCAGGCCCGAAACATCCATCGACAGCAAGCCACCGGAGAGCGCGATCGCCTCCATCGCCTGATGCGTCTCGCGCACGGTCAGCCCGCCGGAGCCCGCAGCCCAGCCGGCGAATTCGGTCGCGGTCGGCGAATAGCTGACATGAAAGCCTTGCGTGCCTGAGGTGGCGATGCGGATCGCTTCATGCATCAGGTCGCGCATGCCCATGGCGTCGATGTCGGTCATGGTGAAAGCCGACACCCGCGAATCCTTCAGCACCCGCGCCTCGGCCGGATCGGCGTGGCGCAGGCCGACGATGACGACATTTTCCGGCGACAGCTGCGGCTGCAGCGCGCCGGCCTTGTGATCGAGCCCGAGCGATCGCGCCAGGACCGAACATTCCGGCAGGTCGATGCCCTCCTCGTCCTCTGGCATCAGGGCGGCGATGGAATCGATCCAGATCAGGCCGAAAGAATGCGTCGCGCGCGCCGTCGCGGTCAGCGCCTTGTGGGCGATGCGACGATCGACGCCGGCAATCAGCCGGACCAGCCCCGATGGCGGCCGCTCGACATCGGCGAGTTCCACCACGTCGAAGTTCATCGCTTCCAGCCGGGCGCCGGTGCTTTCCCGGGCCAGGATGCCGGCGGCCCCCTGCCCGGCCGTGATCTGCACCATCTTGCGGCCGGAAAAATCCTCGACATCATGCATCGGGGCCTTCTCGACATATTCCGAGGTCATCGCCAAAAGCATGGCGCCATAGCTCATGCGGAAGGCGACGCGGTCGCCGACGGAGGGCCTCGGGTCGGCATCGGCGACATCCAAAAGCAGATGGTCGCTGGAGGCGCCGAGCACCCTTATCCCCCTGGCGATCGGCGTCAGTCCCTCGACCAGCACATCCTCACGGCCGATATTGGCGATGGCGCGCAGCCTGTCGCCTTCGTCGGGGAAGACCGGCTGGTTGCCGAAGGCGTCGTAACCCGATTGGCCGATCGGCCGTGACGGCTTGAGCTTGACCTCGATGATGTCGCTTGTCAGCCGGCAGGCATCGGGTTCGAGCTCCGCCCACGGCGTGTCGCGGAAGGTCTCGACACCACCCTGCAGGATCGCCTCGCCGACCCGCAGGTTGTTGATGCCGGCCGGCAACCTGCCTTCGAGCAGCAGCGGCAGCGACGACGAGGCGCCGCCGGAGATCACGTCGAGGCTTCTGCCGGACAGGCGCTCGGTCTTGTAGGCGTGGGCAACGAGCTGGCCGAGATTTTCCGGCGTCGGCATGATGGCGCCGAAGCAGCCGAGATTGGTGCCGATGCCGGCAATGCGAACGCCCTTGAACTGCAGTATCTGCTCGACGGTCGGGATCAGGTCGTTCGGCCAGATGCCTTCTCGCAGATCGCCGAGATCGATCATCAGCATGATGTCGTGGACGCGGCCCATGCGTTCGGCGATGCGCGATATCTCGCGGATGGTGGCGAGTTCCGATTGCAGGCTGATGTCGACGGTGCGCACCACCTCCTCGACCCGCGCCATCGGCGGGCTGCGCAACAGCATGATCGGCGCGTTGATGCCGCTGTCGCGCAGCCGGCGGATGTTCTCGAAACGCGATTCGGCGATGCCGGCGACACCGCCGCGCAACATGGCGCGCGCCACTTGCGGCATGCCGCAAGTGCCCTTGGTGACGCCGAACACTTTTATGCCCGACAGCGCGCAGCGCTCGACGATCGTGCGCGCATTGCGCTCGATGCGGCCAAGGTCGATGGCGACTTGCGGTCCCGACATCGCTAGCTCCCGTAGACCAGCCCCTGCGGGTCGATCTCCGGCTTGCGGCCGGAAACGAGGTCGGCAAGGAATTTCCCCGAGCCGCAGGCCATGGTCCAGCCGACATGGCCGTGGCCGGTGTCGAGATAGAGATTCTTGTAGCGAGCCTGGCCGATGACCGGCACCGAGTTCGGCATCATCGGCCGCAGACCGGCCCAGAACACAGCCTTCTTCTCGTCGACGGCACCCGGGAAAAGATCCTTGCCGGTGCTGATGATCGTCTTGAAATCGGCGGGCTTGAAAGTTCGGTCGAAGCCGGTGAATTCGGCCGTCGAGGACATTCGCAAGCGGTTGCCCAGCCTGGAATAGCCGATCAGCCGGTCCTCGTCGGCGCCGCCCATGGTCGGTCCCTTGCTTTCGTCCTCCAGGGGAATCGTCGCGGTATAGCCCTTTACCGGATAGACAGGCAGGTCGATGCCGTAACGGCGCCCGAGCAGGCCGCTCTCCGGTCCCATCGAGATGACCACGGCATCGCCGGCGACCGGGCCGGCCGACGTCATCACCGCGCGCACATGATCGCCCTCGATGTCGAGGCCTTCGACTGTCGTGCCGAACAGGAATTTGACGCCGAGCTTCTCGGCAGCATAGGCGGCCAGCCTGTCGACAAACTGCTTGGAATCTCCGGTCTGGTCGGTTGGCGAATAGACGCCTCCGGCAATCTTGTCCTTGACGCCGGCAAGGCCTGGTTCCAGTTCGACCAGTCGGTCGCGGCCGACGATTTCGATCGGCAGGCCGTGCCTGGCAAGATAACGGTAATTGTCGGTACCGGTGTCGAGGCTCTTTTGCGAGCGGAAGAAATAGAGGATGCCCTTCTTGCGCTCGTCGTAGTGGATGCCGGTCGCTTCCGAAAGCGCATTGATGCAGTCGCGCGAATAGAGCGCGAGCCTGAGCTTGACGTCGGTGTTGGCGCGCAGGCGCGCCACCGTGCACTGGCGCAGGAAACGCAGACTCCAGGCGAGGAAATAGGGATCGAGGCGCAGCCTGACCTTGATGCCGAGATCATGGTTGTAGAGCCCGCGCAGGAAGGTCTTCAAAGCCGCCGGCGAGGCCCAGGCGGTGGCATCACCCGGTGACACCAGGCCGGCATTGGACTGGCTGGTGCCTTGTGCCGCCGCCGGATGGCGCTCGATCACTGTCACCTCATGGCCGTCGCTGGCCAGATAATAGGCGGCCGCCGTACCGACGACACCGGCCCCGAGCACCGTTATTTTCATGCCATCCCCCAAGATCTCCTCGCGGCGACGCCTCCGCGCCTTGCCGCGAACGCCTTCAATAGCGCTTCGCTGCCCGCCTTGCGAGCCCTTGGGAGAACCCGGCTCAGCCGCGCGCGGAGTTCTTGCCGGTCAGGATGCGCTCCCAGGCGAGCGCGTCGGCGACGATCTGGTCGAGATCGTCGCGTTGCGGGGTCCAGCCGAGCTCGGCGCGGGCGAGATCCGAATTGGCAACCACCGCCGCGGCATCGCCAGGACGACGGTCGCCCATCTTCACCTCGAAATCATGGCCGAAGGCGCGGCGCACGCTGTCGATGACCTCGAGCACCGAGTAGCCATGGCTGTAGCCGCAATTGGCGACGAGGCTTTGTCCCCCGGCACGCAGCCGCTGCAAGGCCAGGCGATGCGCCGCCGCCAGGTCGCTGACATGGATGTAGTCGCGCATGCAGGTGCCGTCCGGCGTCGGATAATCGGTGCCGAACACCTGCATGAACGGCCGCTTGCCAAGTGCCGTCTCGCAGGCGACCTTGATCAGATGGGTTGCGCCCGGCGTCGACTGGCCGGTGCGGCCCTTCGGGTCGGCGCCGGCGACGTTGAAGTAGCGCAGCGCGGTATAGCGCAGGCCATGCGCGATCGACGCGTCGCGCAGCATCCACTCACTCATCAGCTTGGACAGGCCATATGGCGATTCCGGCGACAGGCGGGCGTCCTCGCGCACCGGCTCCAGCCCGGCCCCGCCATAGACGGCGGCGGTCGATGAAAAAATGAAATTGGGCACGCCTTCGCGCACCGCGGTTTCGATCAGCGTGCGCGTCTTCGAGGTGTTGTTCTCGTAGTAGCTGAGGGGGTCGGCGACCGATTCCGGAACCACGATCGAGCCGGCGAAATGAATGATCGCGTCGACCTTGTTCTCCCTGATGACCGAGCCGACCAATTCCCGGTCGGCAACGTCGCCGACGACCAGCCTTGCCTCGGGCGCCACCGCCCATTCGAAACCGGTGGAAAGGCGATCGAGGACGACCACGCCCTCGCCGGCATCAAGCAACTCCCAGACCATGTGGCTGCCGATGTAACCGGCGCCGCCTGTAACCAAAACCGTCATCCGCGTCCTCGCTTATCCAAGATTTATCGGAAACTGTCTCAACCCCCGCTCTACTGGAAAGCCCGCCGCATGACCATTGAAACCCGTGGTAACCGGCATCGCCGGCCAGTGGCATCGTCCTGAAACAAAGTTGATCCACATCAAGGGAATAGGCCACGATCCGTGATCGTTAGGAACAGGTCCGGGGCGTGGCATTTTGACCAAAAAGGCCAGGTGGACGACCAACAGGCCAATGATTATGATCCCGCGCAAAAATTGGGAAGCCTATATGAACTATCAGCGGTTCTTCGAGGAAGCGATCGACCAGCTCCATGCCGAGCGTCGCTACCGCGTTTTCGCCGACCTGGAGCGGATCGCGGGCAAGTTCCCGCGCGCCATCTGGCGTTCCAATGGCCGCGCCGAGGAAATCACCGTCTGGTGCTCCAACGACTATCTCGGCATGGGCCAGCATCCCGACGTCATCGCCGCGTTCCAGAATACCGCTGGCAAGATGGGTTCGGGCGCCGGCGGCACCCGCAACATTTCCGGCACCTCGAACCCGCTGGTCGAACTCGAGGTGGAGCTTGCCGACCTGCACGACAAGGAAGCGGCACTGGTCTTCACCTCCGGTTTCGTCTCCAACGAGGCCTCGATCTCGACCATCGCGAAGCTTTTGCCCAACTGCCTGATCATCTCGGACGAATTGAACCACGCCTCGATGATCGAAGGCGTACGGCGTTCCGGCGCCGAGAAGAAGATCTTCCGCCACAATGATGTCGCGCATCTGGAAGGCCTTTTGCAGGCGGCGGGGCGCGAACGCGCCAAACTGATCGTCTTCGAAAGCGTCTATTCGATGGATGGCGACATCGCGCCGATCAAAGAGATCGTCGAGCTCGCCGAGCGCTACAACGCCATGACCTATATCGACGAGGTCCATGCCGTCGGCATGTACGGGCCGCGCGGCGGCGGCATCACCGAGCGCGAAGGCCTGGCCGACCGCATCGACATCATCGAAGGCACGCTGGCCAAGGCATTCGGCACGCTGGGCGGCTATATCACCGGCACCAGCGCCGTGATCGACGCCGTGCGTTCCTATGCGCCGGGCTTCATCTTCACCACGGCACTGCCGCCGGCGATCGCGGCTGCCGCGACCGCGTCGATCCGCCATCTCAAGCGCTCGCAGGCCGAGCGCGACGCCCAGCAGCAGCAGGCGAGCCGAACCAAGCAGATCCTGTCGGCCGCCGGCCTGCCGGTGATGGACTCGCCGACCCACATCGTGCCGCTTCTGGTCGGCGATCCCGAGGCCTGCAAGATGGCCAGCGACCGCCTGCTCGGCGTGCACGGCATCTACATCCAGCCGATCAACTACCCGACCGTGCCGCGCGGCACCGAGCGGCTGCGCATCACGCCGACGCCGTTCCATTCCGATGCGCTGATCGCCGAATTGCAGGATGCGCTGGTCGAGACCTGGGATGCGCTCGGCATCCCCTATGGCTCCGCCGGGCGGCCTTCGGTGGCCAAAAGCGACCGCATCATTCCCCTGCTGGTCCCCAAGTCAGGCGGCTGAAGCCGTTGCTGGTTGCGCCTGTCGATTGCTTCCAACGCCGCGACGCTCCGACGTCACGGCATGGATCCTAGGGTCTCCGCGACGTCGCTTCGCGACTGCTACGCCCTAGGATGACGAAGCGTGGGGGCTTCTGGCTAGTCACAGAGTTGGAGTCTGGCATCGTAGCAATGGCCGACCTTCGAGGTTGGCCGAGGCATCTTTCTCTTCGTCATCCTAGGGCGGAGCAAGGAGCGAAGCGACGCGGCGCAGACCCTAGGATCCATGCCGTTACTGCGGCCGAAGAGTGAGGCGGTCCAGAATCTTCAAACGCGCGGCTTTCCTGTCCAGCCCAATCCTCAAACTGCCTTCATCCAATTTGCCAGCCGGTGCGCCGCTTCCTCGACCTGGTCGAGGCGGCGGTGGAAACACAACCGCAAAAACGCCTCGCCGCCGGGGCCGAAAGCCGTGCCTGGCGCCAGGCCGACATTGGCCTTGTCGACAATGTCGAAGGCAGCGGTGCGTGAATCGGTGATGCCGTCGACAGTGAAAAACAGATAGAACGCGCCCTGCGGCACCGTAAACTCAGCGCGGCCGGTGGCGCCGAGGATGCCGCAGACAAGGTCGCGCGCCTTGCGCGCCCGCTCCACCTGTTCGGCAACGAAGGCATCGCCCCCGTCAAGGGCGGCGGCCGCGCCGCGCTGCATGAACTGGGCGACGCCGGAGTTCGAATACTGGATCAGGTTCTCGAACACCTGCTGCAAGCTCGGATGCGTCTTGATCCAGCCGACACGCCAGCCGGTCATCGCCCAGTTCTTGGAGAAGGAATTGACGTACAGGATGCAGTCTTCCGCCGACGCGATGTCGAGGAAGGACGGCGCGCGGCCATGGCCATAGTGGAAAAGCGAATAGATCTCGTCCGCGATGATCCACAGATTTTTCGCGCGCGCCAGATCGAGGATGGCCTGCAAGGTCTCATGATCGGCGGTCCAGCCGGTCGGGTTCGACGGCGTGTTGATGAACAGCGCCTTTGTGCGCGGCGTGATCGCCGCCGCGATCTTCTCGACGTCGCAGGACCAGCCATTGCCGGAATGATCGAGCGTGACCGCCACCGGAACGGCTCCCGCTATCGCTGCCGCGGCATCGAAATTCGGCCAGGCCGGCGACAGATAAACCACCTCGTCGCCCGCGCCGGCGAGCGCGTCGAGCGCCAGCTGGATGGCATGCATGCCGGAGCCGGTGACGATGAATTCTTCCTCCGGGAAGGTCTTGCCGAAATGCCTGGCATAGTAGCGGGAGAGCGCCTGCCTGAGATCGGGGATGCCCCTTTGCCAGGTGTAGAATGTCTCGCCGCCGGCCAGCGCCTTCGACGCGGCATCGGTGATGAAGGCTGGCGTCGGCAGGTCGCCCTCGCCGGCCCAGAGCGGAATCATGCCTTCGCGCAGGCGGCCGTAATTGACGACGGCGACGATGCCGCTTTCGGGTGCCGCACGGGCCTCGGTGCGCAAGCTGTCGATCAGGGTCATTGGCGGGTCCGTTTTGGTCTGCGGTTTTCGTCAGCGGTCCTTACCAGATGCGAAAACAGAAAACCCCGGCCGCGAACGACCGGGGTTTTGGTCCAGCAAATGCCGCCCGTGGTCAGCGCCTGGCGAGCAGATCGCGAATTTCAGTGAGCAGCGCGACGTCGGCGGGCGGCGGAGCGGCCGGCGCAGCGGGCTTCTCGCGCTCAAGCCGCTTGCGCATGTTGTTCACCGCCTTGACCATCAGGAAGATGATGAAAGCGAGGATGAGGAAGTTCAGCGCCACGGTGATGAAGCTGCCATAGGCAAAGACCGCGCCCTGCTTCTTGGCATCGGCCAGCGAGGTCGCGTTGACGGCTGAGGACAATCCGAAGAAATAGTTGTTGAAGTCCAATCCGCCGAAAATCGCACCGACGATCGGCATGATGATGTCGTTGACAAGGGAATCGACGATCTTGCCGAAGGCCGCGCCGATGATGACGCCGACCGCAAGGTCCATCACATTACCCTTGGAAATGAATTCCTGGAATTCTTTCAGCATTCGACCCTCCTTGTCGTGACTGGCCGAGCTGCCGTTTCCGTCCTTGCGACATCGACCTGAGACAACATAACAAAAACCTCCTGACGCAACATCGGCAAAAAGGAGAAAGCAACCGGTTTCTCCTTACCGGGAGCCGGCTAGGTTGCTCGCCAAGACCGACCCCGGTCCAGTTGTTCGAGACCCACGGTTCGGCAGGAGCAGCGTTGAATTTCTGGCAATCATAGGCGTTTTCGCCTATAATATTCTCATGAACATGCTCGAAACCATCAGCATTGACGTTTACCCGTGGGCGGCTCCGACAAAGGAGCAGCGCGATTGGTTCGACGCGCTTTCGCCCGATGAGAAGCGGAAAGCGATTCAGGCGGCCATCGACGAAGGTTTTGAGAGCCCCGTCAGCGACAAGTCTATCGACGACATTATTCGGGAAGCGCGTGCCGAATTCCCGCATGCGCCATAGGATAACGCATCGCGCCGAACGCGATCTGAAAGACATTTACCGACACATCTTCGAAAACTTCGGCCACACTCAGGCCGAAAAGTATCTGCGTGAACTCGACGCGGTGTTTGAATTGCTCGGCGATTACCCGAATATGGGCAGGCTCTATGAAGGCAGGACCCATCAGTTCGTCCATGGCAAGCACATCATCCTCTATCGTATGGGTTCGGAGGAGATCATTGTCGGCCGCATCTTCCACGGCGCCCAGCGGCGATCTTCACCATAACGACATCGACACCGACGCGCCGGCCTGAGAACCGTCCTATGCAGCTCTGCAATGGACTCGGACGCCAAGCTGTGATTGCGTCCGGGCAAGCCGGATAGAAAGACGGCAGAGGAGGAAAGTCCAAGCGTGCAGGGCTTGTTCATCGTCATCATCGCGGTCGCCTATGTGACGCTGCTGTTTGCCATCGCCAGCCTCGGCGACCGCCGCTCGGCCATCTCCGAGCCGAGCCGGGGGCGGCCTTTCATCTACGCACTCAGCCTCGCTATCTACTGCACATCCTGGACTTTCTTCGGCTCGGTCGGTCTCTCTTCCGAACGCGGCCTCGAATTCCTCGGCATCTATACGGGCCCGGTGCTCGTCTTCGTGTTCGGCTTCCCGCTGCTCAACCGCATCGTGCGGCTGGCCAAGACCGAGAAGATCACCTCAATCGCGGATTTCCTCGGCGCGCGCTACGGCAAGAGTTTCACCGTCGCGGCGATCGCCACGCTGATCGCCACCATCGGCGCGGTCCCCTATATCGCGCTGCAGTTGAAGGCGATCTCCGGTTCGGTCAGCCTGATGGTCGAGCACTATACGGGATCGCCGCCTTCGTTCGATCCCTTCGTCAGCGACATCTCGCTGGTCGTCGCCATGCTCCTGGCGCTGTTTGCGGTGCTGTTTGGAACCCGTCACGCCGACGCCACCGAACACCAGGACGGGCTGGTGCTGGCGGTGGCGGTCGAAACCGTGGTCAAGCTCGCCGCCTTCCTGGCGATCGGTCTGATGGTCACCTTCCTGATCTTCGGCGGCCCGGCCGACATGTTCGACAAGCTCGCTGAGAACGCGCAGGTCCGCCAGGCGATGAGCTACAACACTTCGCTCGCCACCTGGCTGGTGCTGACGTGCCTCAGCGGCTTTGCCATCATCATGCTGCCGCGGCAGTTCTACGTCACCATCGTCGAGAACCGCGGCGAGGCCGAACTGCGCACCGCGACATGGGTGTTCCCGCTCTACCTCGTGGCGATCAACCTGTTCGTGCTGCCGATCGCCTTCGCCGGCCTTTCGCTGGTCGGCACCGGAACCAGCAGCGATCTCTACGTGCTGTCGCTGCCCCTGTTCAGCGGCCATGATGTGCTGGCGATGGCGGCTTTCATCGGCGGCCTGTCGGCGGCGACGGCGATGGTGATCGTCGAAAGCGTGGCGCTGTCGATCATGATCTCCAACGACCTCGTCATTCCATTGTTCGTGCGCCGCCTGCTCAAGACCTCGACCTCCGAGACCGAGGACTGGTCGACGCTCATCCTCAATGTGCGGCGCGGGGCGATCTTCATCCTCTTGTTCATCGCCTTCCTCTACTACCGCGAGAGCACCGACAGCGCGCGACTATCGTCGATCGGCCTGATGTCGTTCGCGGCCATCGCCCAGTTCGCGCCCGCCCTGATCGGCGGGCTGATCTGGCGCGGCGCCAACGGCCGGGGTGCGGCACTCGGCATGGTCGCCGGCATCCTCGTCTGGGGCTATACGCTGCTGTTTCCGTCGCTTGCCGCCCCTGATACCGGCATCATCGTGCATGGGCTGTTCGGCTTCGAGGCCTTGCGGCCGCAGGCCCTGTTCGGCACCGTCGCCGAACCGCTGAACCACGGCGTGCTGTGGAGCCTGTCGCTCAACGCGGTGTTCTTCGTGCTCGGTTCGCTGTCGCGGGCATCGGTGCCGCTGGAACGCATCCAGGCGTCGATCTTCGTGCCGCGCGATGCCGGCCCGATGCCAAGCCTGCGCCGCTTCCGCACCGCCATCACCGTCAACGACCTCAAGGACACGATCGGGCGCTATCTCGGCGTGGAGCGCACCGAGCGCTCCTTCCAGTCGTTCGAAAAAACCAACGGAACCTCGCTGCACGGCAATGAGCAGGCGAGCATGGACGTCATCCGCTTCTCCGAGCAATTGCTCGCCAGCGCCGTCGGCTCCTCGTCGGCGCGGCTGATCCTGTCGCTGCTGTTTCGGCGCCACGACCGCGAATCCCGAGATGCCTTCCGCTTGCTCGACGACGCCACCGAGGCGCTGCAGCACAACCGCGACCTGTTGCAGATCGCGCTCGACCAGATGGAACAGGGCATCACCGTCTTCGACCGCGATTTCCGCCTGATCTGCTGGAACCGCCAGTACCGAGCGCTGTTCGACCTGCCCGACGAGATGGGCCAGGTCGGCGTCTCGCTCGACCGCATCCTGCGCCATCTCGCCGAACGCGGCGACATCCCCGCCGATCAGCGTGTGGCCATGCTCAACCGGCTGACCAGTTTCGTCAGCCCATGGCAGATGGAACTGAAAACCTCGGGCCGCATCCTGGAACTGCGCTCCAACCCGATGCCGGACGGCGGCATCGTCGCCACCTATGCCGACATTTCCGGGCGCGTGGAACAGGATCTGGCGCTGAAGCGTGCCAATGAATCGCTGGAGCAGCGCGTCAAGACCCGCACCATCGAACTGACCCGGGTCAACGAGGAGTTGACCCGGGTCAATGAGGAGCTGGCGCAGGCGCAGATGCTGGCCGAGGAGGCCAATCTCGGCAAGACGCGCTTTCTCGCCGCCGCCGGCCACGACATCCTGCAGCCGCTCAACGCCGCCCGGCTCTATTGCTCCTCGCTGATCGAAAAGGCCGGCAAAGGGCCTGCCGGCAAGGCCGCCGTGAACATCGAATCCTCGCTGGAATCGGTCGAGACGATTCTCGGCGCCGTGCTCGACATCTCCCGCCTCGACGCCGGCGCGATGAAGCCGGACGATACCGCCTTCAACCTCGACGGATTGCTGCGCCAGATCGGCAACGACTTCCGGCCGCTGGCCGCCGAGAAGAAGCTCGCGCTGACCATCATGCCGTCATCGCTGACAGTGACGACGGACCGCAATCTGCTGCGCCGCCTGATCCAGAATCTCGTATCCAACGCCATCAAATACACGCGCCGCGGCCGCGTGCTGGTTGGCGTCAGGCGGCGCGGCGATATGGCCGAAATCCAGGTGATCGACACCGGCATCGGCATCGCCGGCGACAAGCTGAACACCGTCTTTCGCGAATTCACCCGGCTCGACGAGGGCGCGCGCGAGGCCGAGGGCCTCGGTCTCGGCCTCTCCATCGTCGACCGCATCGCCCGAGTGCTGCGGCTGGAGATCCGGATCTTTTCCAACCCTGGCAAGGGCACGCGCTTCTCCGTCATCCTGCCCGTGGCGGCCGTGCAGGAGCCGCGGCGCGAAATCGACGCCAGGGTTCCTGCCCGCGCGACGGCTTCGCTGGCCGGGCTGCACGTGCTGTGCATCGACAACGACGCCCGCATCCTCGAAGGCATGCGGCTCCTGCTCGAAGGCTGGGGTTGCAATGTCGACACCGTGTCCGGTTCAAAGGATCTGGAAAGCGTGGTGACACACCGCCCGGACATCGTCCTTGCCGACTACCATCTCGACGGCGAAACCGGTCTTGATATCATCGTCAGGCTGCGCGCGCTCCATGGCGACACCCTGCCGGCCGTGCTGGTCACCGCAGACCGCTCCAATGAGGTGCGCACGGCCGCCGGCGGGCTCGAGATTGCGGTGATCAACAAACCGCTCAAACCAGCGGTGCTGCGCTCGATGATGGCCAGGGTCAGGCCGCTGGCACCGGCGGCCGAATAGCATCAAAGGCGCTCGGTCTCAGCCCTTGGTGTCCGAGGGGAAGTCCTAGAGCATTTCACCGTTTCACGGAACGGCGATCTGCTCTAACTCTTTGTTTTAACGCAATTCTAGACGGAAAACCGCTTCACACTTTTCCAAGAATTGCTCTAGGCCGGGCCGTCGACCATCTGGGAACTGCGGAACCGGAGCCGTCCGGCATTGCCAGCCACAGGCGGACGATGCTCGCGAAAGGCCATTGCAAGCGACCTCAGCGCCTCGCGGGACTTGGCGTCCGTCAGCGTCGAAAGCAGCACGATCTCGGAAGGCGGCAGCGCCGGCAGCCCGAATTTCCGGCTGACCTCGATGGTGCCGGACGGGGCAAGCCGGCAGGAAAATACCGAGGCTGCGAGGCCGGCCGAGACGGCTTCGGCAACGGCGAAGGAGCCGCAGCCGAGGAACACCTCCGTCCATGGTATTCCGACAGCGTCGAGCGCGCGGGTGGTGATGTTACGAATACCGCAGGATGGCGAGGATGCCGCCAGGCGCAGCGGCTCGTCGGCCTGGTGGACGAAGCCGGGCGCGGCGTACCAGCCGAAATGTTCGGGCGCCAGCACTTCACCATCGCGCCGGTCGTCCTCCCGGCGGATGATCGCCGCGTCGATCTCACCGCGATCGAAAGCGTCCAGCAGGTCGCGCGAATCATCGAGCCGCACTTCGATGGTGAGCGCCGGGTCATGCGCATTGAGCCGCGCCAGCAATGTCGGGACTTCCGCGCCTCCGACATGGGTGGCGATGCCCAGTGTGAAGCGGCGGCGCACCGAAGACAGGCTGGCAATGGCGCGATCGTGTGCCGCGAGGAAGTCGCGTGCGGGCTGGAGAAACACCGCGCCCTGCGCCGACAAGCGCACCAGCCGGGGCGTGCGCTCGATCAATTTCTGGCCGACGCGCTCTTCCAGCCGCTTCAGCTTCACGCTGATTGCCCCTTGCGTGCTGCCAAGAGCCTCGGCCGCACGCGTAAAGCTCTGAAGATCGGCGATGGCGACGAATGTTTTCACAGCGTCTACGTCCAGCGTCATGTCAGCTATCCGCACTTGTTGTCTCTGAAATAGCCAACCATGCAATTCTAATATGATCAAGCCTCGCCTACCCTGGGCCATACGCGCACCGGGCGAGCTGCAATGGATTCGCCGATTGCCGACAAATACGTTCGAAAGGTTGAATCATGCCCACTGTAGTGACCCGCCGAGGCATCGTCGTTCTGTTTGCCGCCTGCCTGGCGTGCCTGATGTTCGGCCTGGAGATTTCAAGCGTTCCCGCGATCCTGCCGACACTGGAGCAGGTGCTGCACGCCGACTTCAAGCAACTGCAATGGGTGATGAACGCCTATACGATTGCGGTCACGACGGTGCTGATGGCGGTCGGCACGATCGCCGATCGTTACGGGCGCAAGCGTGTCTTTCTGGTCGCCATCGCCGCCTTCGGCCTGACATCACTGATCTGCGGCGTCGCCGAAAGCGTCTCCACGCTCATCGTCGCCCGGTTTCTGCAGGGCCTGAGCGGCGGTGCGATGCTGATCTGCCAGCTTGCCGTGCTGTCGCATGAATTCCGGGAAGGGCGCGAACGCGCCGTCGCATGGGGCTGGTGGGGCGTCATCTTCGGCACCGGCCTCGGCTTCGGCCCCATCATCGGCGGCGGCATCGTCGCGGTATCGAGCTGGCAATGGGTGTTTCTTGTCCACGTGCCGGTTGCGGCGCTGGCGTTCGCCCTCGCTCTGATGGGCGTCCACGAATCGAAGGATCCACAGGCGGGCAAGCTCGACGTAGCAGGCATCCTGACGCTGTCGCCGTCGGTTTTCTGCCTCGTTTTCTACATCATCCAGGGGCCGGATCTGGGTTTCTCCAGCCCTGCCGCGCTGGCGATCCTCGGTATCTCGATAGTGAGCTTCATCGCCTTCCTCATTGCCGAGAAGGTCAGCCAGCGGCCGATGTTCGATTTCTCGGTCTTCCGAATCCGGCCCTTTTCGGGCGCCGTCGTCGGCTCTGCCGCGATGAACCTCAGCTATTGGCCTTTCATGATCTACCTGCCGATCTGGTTCCACGCCGGGCTCGGCTATGACACCGTCTCCACCGGCCTTGCCCTGCTTGCCTACACGCTGCCGACGCTTGTGCTGCCGCCGTTGGCAGAGCGCTTTTCGCTGCGTTATCGGCCCGGCATCATCATTCCGGCGGGCCTCGTCATCATCGGCGTCGGGTTCATCCTGATGAAATTCGGCAGCGCCGCCGCGCAACCGGACTGGCTGACGATGCTGCCCGGCTGCCTGATCGCGGGGATGGGTCTGGGAATAACCAACACACCTGTCACCAACACGACGACGGGTTCCGTTTCGAGCGATCGCGCCGGCATGGCCTCCGGCATCGACATGAGCGCGCGCATGGTTTCATTGGCGTTGAACATCGCGGTGATGGGCTTCATCCTGGCCAGCGGTGTGCTGGCGCATCTCGGGCATGCGCTGCCCGACCTCGACGCTGCCCAATTGCGTCTTCTCGCCGAAGCTATCGCTGCTGGAAACCCCATCTCCGGGCTCGCCGGGACCGTCGCCCAGGATGCGCTGCGCAACGGCTTTGGCTGGGTCATGCTCTATGGCGGGATCGGCGTCTGGATCATGGCCGCCATCAGTTTCGCAAGCTTCAACGGCCGGCCGGTGCGGCGGACGGAGGTTCAGTGCTCTGATTGAACACTATTCTGATTGAACAGGCGCCCTGGCGATCAACCCGCCGGCTGCAGCGGGTCGCTGCCGATCTTGGACAACAGGATCACCGCCTGCGTGCGGCTGTCGACGCCGAGCTTCTGCAGGATGGCGGAGACATGCGCCTTGATGGTAGCCTCCGATACACCGAGTTCATAGGCGATCTGCTTGTTGAGCAGGCCCTCGGCCAGCATGCCCAGCACCCGTGTCTGCTGCGGCGTCAGAGCCTGCAGCCGCTTGATGAGGTCCGATATTTCGGGATCGCGCTCGATGCCGAGATCGACGCCGGCTGGTGCTGCGATGTCGCCGGCAAGCACCGATTGCACCGCACTGCGGATCTCCTCCATGCTGGCCGACTTGGAGATAAAGCCGGAAGCGCCGAGATCGAGCGCCCGCCTGATGGTCGCCGGATCGTCATGCGCCGACACCACGACCAACGGCACCGCCGGATGGATGCCACGCAGCGAGACCAGGCCGGACAGGCCGCTGGCGCCCGGCATCGACAGGTCGAGCAGCACCAGATCGACGTCCTCGTTGGCCACGACCAGCGCCTTGGCGCTCTCGAAATCGCCGGCTTCATGGATGGCGGCGACGTTGCCGATGCCGGCGAGCGCTTCGCGCAGCGCACCGCGAAACAGCGGGTGATCGTCGGCGATGACGAAAGAATAGCCTGCCGGCAAATGTCCCTCCCCAAATCCCCGATGATTTTTGGCTTTTCGGGTTCAATTGGACGATTATGAGGGGCTGCGCGCTGTTTTCAAGCGGCAAAGCCAGCGCGCCGCCTCCCCTGGTTGAAGCGCTCAGGTCTTCTGAGCGCCGTCGTCCTTGTCCATATCCTTGACGATGCCCATGAAGCCGCGCAGGAAGCGCTCCATGTAGCTCATGGTCTTGTTGAAATCCTCCTCGCTCGGCAGTTTCGATTCGAGGCGGGCGGAGAGCGAATTCTCGAGCTTGGTGACGCGCTCGTCCATCGCCTTCATCGAGGTCTGGAGACGGTCGACCTCGTCCTGGAAAGCAGCGCGTTCGTCGGCCGCCATCTTGCAGACGAGTTGGCCGGAGCGTTCCTCGCAGATCGACATGGCGCCGGTCTGCGTATCGATACGGACAAAGCCGTTATTGGACTTTTCCAGGCGGTAGCGGTCGGTCTCTTCCGAATAGGCTGAAGCCGCGACCAGCGAAACGAGCGCGGCGGGGATCAAGATGTGCTGCAGACGCATGTTGTCCTCCATGGCCAAGGCCTCAGATATCGCATGTTTGCGCCGGAAATGGGGAAGACCCTTGGCGTGGCCTTTCCCGAATGGCTGGTTCGGAATCTTTTTGACGCAATTCCCAAGGGAAAGCGCTATGCGCTTTTCCCGGGAAAACCGTTTCACACTTTTCCTGGAACTGCTCTATAGCGCAACCATGTCTCAGATTATCTACAAGATAACCCCGCAAGCGCCATGGCGCGAGGCCGAAACGCATGGCCGCTTCACCGGCGCGCCGATCGATGTCGCCGACGGCTTCATCCACTTCTCCACGGCAGCACAGGTCAGGGAAACGGCGGCAAAGCACTTTGCCGGCCAGACGGACCTTTTGCTGGTCGCCATCGACGGCGCCAGCCTGGGCTCTGCGCTGAGATACGAGGTCTCGCGCGGCGGCGCGCTGTTTCCGCATCTGCATGGCGTGCTGGACCTGAAAGCAGTGCTGTGGGTCCGGCCACTGCCGCTTGGCGCCGACGGTGTGCACCAGTTCCCGGCACTGGAGGGGCAATGAGCGTGCTCGACCGGCTCGGCCAGAAGCTGCTGTTCGCCTTCGATCCGGAAACCGCGCATGGCATGTCGATTGCGGCGCTGCGATGCGGCCTGCCGGTCGGTGCGCGGACGACGCTCGACGCGCGGCTGAAGGTCAGCGTCTGCGGCCTCGATTTCCCCAATCCGATCGGCATGGCGGCCGGCTATGACAAGAACGCCGAGGTTCCGGACGCGTTGCTTGGCCTGGGCTTCGGTTTCGCCGAGGTCGGCACGATCACGCCGCTAGCGCAGGCCGGCAATCCGAAGCCGCGTATCTTCCGGCTGACGGCCGACGATGCGGTGATCAACCGATTGGGCTTCAACAATGAAGGCCATGCAGCGGCCGAAAAGCGCCTTGCCACACGTAAGGGCCGCTCCGGCATCGTCGGCGTCAACATCGGCGCCAACAAGGACAGCAGCGACCGCATCGGCGACTATGAGCGCGGTGTCGCCCGGTTTGCGCAATACGCCAGCTATCTCACCGTCAACATCTCCTCACCCAACACGCCGGGCCTGCGCAACATGCAGGCGCGCGAGCAGCTTGGCGAGCTCTTGTCGCGGGTCATGGCCGCGCGCGCCGCGGCAACGGCGCAGCCGCCGGTGTTCCTGAAGATCGCGCCGGATCTGGTCGAGGCAGAGCTGGAGGACATCGCCGCCGAAGTCACCGAAAAGCAGGTGGACGGCGTCATCGTCTCCAACACCACCATCTCCCGACCGCCGTTGCGCAGTAGCGACACCGCGCGCGAGACCGGGGGACTCTCCGGCAAGCCGCTGTTCGAGCGTTCGACCATCGTGCTGGCGAAGATGCGCAAACTGCTCGGACCGGACCGCGCCATCATCGGCGTCGGCGGCGTCGATTCCGCCGATACGGCGCTGGACAAGATCCGTGCGGGCGCTGATCTGGTCCAGCTCTACACCGGTATGATCTATGCCGGGCCTTCACTGCCAGGCCGTATTCTTTCCGGAATGGTCCGTTTCGTCGAAAAGGAAGGGCTGAAGTCGATTTGCGAATTGCGCGGCAGCCGCCTCGACTTCTGGGCGTCCAGGCAACTCTGAACCTGCTCTCATGAGCGTAGATTGCGACTGACGGCCCGCTCGCAAATGGCGCCGCCGATGGCAGGCAACACGCCGAAGAGAAGCAACTGCGCGGTGCCGCCGATGCCAGAAACCGCGGAGAGAATGAACGCAGCGAGCAATCCCAGCGCCGCGCCCAAGACATATGGCAGGTAGCTTCGCATAAGCTCGCCCTGGAACAATTGGTGCATCAAGTCTGTTGGAAATCGACTGAAAGTGCAAGTGCATCCGACCGCACAGCAGGGCAACGAACTCGGTTTAACGGGTTGCTTCGGAGCCTCGCCGGCGCATTGGCTGACGGAGCATCAAACGAAAAACCCGCCTGTGCGGCGGGTCACTGGCGCAAATCAGCACCATGGCCAAAAATGTACCATAGCTGAGATCACCGAGTCAAGAAAAAATTCCTATCGCGAACAGGTGCCGTTCGCTGCCTGGACGGCGCAGGGCCTCCCGGAGGGCACCGTCTAAAACGCCGTCCGCACCCTGAGCCGCAGGATCGTCAGCAGGCTGAAGCCTCGCACCAGCAGGAAGACGTGCAGCGCCGCCCAAAGTCCATTGTTGCCGAAGGCGGGCGCAAGGGTCAGCAGCGCGGCCGCGAAAACCAGGAACGACAGCAGCATCATGTTGCGCATGTCGCGGGACCAGGTCGCGCCGATGAAGACGCCATCCATCTGGAACGCCAGCACACCGCTCAGCGCGGTGAATGCCGCCCACGGCAGGTAGATGTCGGCCACCGAACGGACTTCCTACGATGTCGTCACAAGAGCGACCAGATTGGCGCCACCAGACAGCATTACCAGCGTCGCGGCTCCCGCCAGTCCGAAACCCCAGAGCAGCGTCAGCCGCACGGCCTGGCGGAACGGTGCGGCGGCACGTGCGCCGACGGCACGGCCCGCCAGCTGTTCGGCGGCGGTGGCAAAGCCGTCGAGGAAATAGCCGGCGACGAGGAAGAAGTTCATCAGCACGGCGTTGGCGGCCAGCGTCACCGTGCCGAACTGCGCGCCCTGGCGGGTGAACAATGCGAAGGCGGCGAGCAGCGAGAACGAGCGGATCATGATGTCGCGGTTGAGCGACATCATGCGCAGGAAGGCGGCCATGTCGAGCAGGCGGTGGCGCGGCAAGGATGGGGCGGCCCGGAACCGGCGGATCACGATCGCCAGGCCGAGCAGCATGGCCAGGAACTCACCGGTGACGGTCGCCCAGGCAACGCCGGCGACACCCCAGCCAAGTTCCAACCCAAGCAGGAAGCAGAGCGCGATGTTGATGCCGTTCAGCACCAATTGCAGCATCAGCCCAAGCCCGCCCTCGCCGCGCCCCAGCACATAGCCGAGGATGGCGTAGTTGATCAGCGAGAACGGCGCCGCGAGCAGCCTGATCCTGATGTAGACGCCCATCGCCTCGCTGACGCGCGGTTCGGCACCCATGAACTCTTGCCCGGCGATGGCGACCAGCGGCGCAAGGGCAGCGAGCACGATGCCGGCGATAACCGCGATCAGCACGGCGCGCCAGAACACCGCCTGCTCCTCCAGGGCATCGCCACGCCCAAACGCCTGTGCGACAAGGCCGGTGGTGCCCGAGCGCAGGAAATTGAAAGAGGTGAAGACGACGTCGAATATCAATGCGCCGGCCGCCAGGCCGCCAAGCAAGGCGGCATCGCCGAACTGGCCGATGACAGCCGTGTCGACCAAGCCGAGCATCGGCGTCGTCAAATAGGCAAGCGTCATCGGCACGGCGATGGCGAGCACGGAACGATTGGTGACGACAAATGATCCGGCGTGAATCGGGGATCCCGCGTGGAAAGGGGATCCGGCGTCGGCTGGTGTTGCACCTTTGTCCAAGGATTGCTGCCTTGCTGATTGCGGCTTGATAGAACCGTCGATGTGCCCCATTTTCCGGCCACCGCGCAATCACCTATCCCTTGACGGCCAACCGAAATCCCGGTCTGGCGTGAGCCAGCCGGATACGATTTCATGCCTCTGCAGATCGTCCATCATCCCGACTACGACGCCGGCTTCGCCGTCAACCACCGCTTTCCGATGAGCAAATATCCCTTGCTGATGGAGGCGCTGCGTACACGCGGCTTCGCCGGCCCCGACGCGCTCAGCACCGCCGAACCGGCACCGGCATCATGGCTGGAGCTTGCCCATGCGACGGACTATGTCGACCAGGTCGTCAACTGCCGCGTGCCCGAGAAGATCGAGCGCGAGATCGGTTTTCCGATCGGACCCCGCGTCTCGCTGCGCGCGCAGCTTGCCACCGGCGGCACCGTGCTGGCGGCGCGGCTGGCCTTGCGCCACGGCATTGCCTGCAACACCG
Source organism: Mesorhizobium sp. M7A.F.Ca.MR.245.00.0.0 (assembly GCF_003997415.1). Classification (NCBI taxonomy): domain Bacteria; kingdom Pseudomonadati; phylum Pseudomonadota; class Alphaproteobacteria; order Hyphomicrobiales; family Phyllobacteriaceae; genus Mesorhizobium; species Mesorhizobium sp. M7A.F.Ca.MR.245.00.0.0. Next base: position 44,110 of record NZ_RZTE01000037.1, read on the forward strand.
CCGGCGGCAGCCATCATGCTCGGCGCGCGCAAGGTGCGGGCTTCTGCACCTTCAACGATGTCGCCGTCGCCGCGCTGGTCCTGCTCGCCGAAGGCGCGGCACGCAACATCCTGGTCGTCGATCTCGACGTGCATCAGGGTGACGGCACGGCGGATATTCTCGCTGATGATCCGCGCGTGTTCACCTTTTCCATGCATGGCGACCGCAACTACCCCGTGCGCAAGATCGCCTCCGACCTCGATGTCGCGCTGCCCGACGGCACGGGTGACGCCGCTTACATGAAGAGGCTCGCCGCCATCCTGCCGGAGCTCTCCGCCCAAGCCCATTGGGACATCGTGTTCTACAATGCCGGCGTCGACGTCCATGCTGAGGACCGGCTTGGCAGGCTGTCGCTATCGGATGACGGCCTGCGCGCCCGCGACGACATGGTGATCAGCCACTTTCGCACGCGGGGCGTTCCGGTGTGTGGCGTCATCGGCGGTGGCTATTCAACTGACGTGCCCACGCTTGCCGCGCGCCACGCCATCCTGTTCGAGGTGGCCTCGGGCCACGCCCGATAGCACGATCTTGTCCAAAAACCGGGTGCCAGGGTTCGCTGACGCGGACCTGCGGTTCGGGATCATGCTCTACTTCCGGTAGTTGGCGAGCCTCAACAGGATGAAGGCCGGCACGACGATAGCCGCGCCCAGCAGGATATAGCCGAGGAAACGGTCGATGGCGTGGAAGCCAAGATTCCACAGGTCCATGAAGAATTTGCGGATGCCGTAGAGCACATCCATCGGCGACCAGCCGAAGGCGTTCATGACCAGGCCGACGAGGAAAGACACCACCAGCAGTTTCAGGATCACCTTGAGCGGCGAGTCGCCAAGAAAGCGCGTCAATGCGGACAAGGCCCGTCTCCAGATTGAGGTACCCAGGCTAGAGGGCGTCAGCCAGACATACGCACTTGGCTTGTCCGCTTCAAGCCGGGAGTTTTGCGGGATAGCGAGACACCGAGCATAGTGTGGCCGCAAGCCGAGCCCAGGCGCATGGCAGACTGCCGGCTACTGCCGCAGCGATCCCGCTGGCTTATCTGTTTTCTAACCAATTGCCGCTATTCCCAATCGAATAGCGGGAGCAAGGCTTTGGTGGAGACGGAGAGAAACACCGCGCGACGCGGCGTCATGCTGTCGGTGGTCATCCCATGCTACAACGAGCTGGATGGCGTGGCCGAACTGCATCGGCGGGTAACGGCCGCATGCCTTGAACAAGGCCCTTCCTACGAGATCGTCCTTGTCATCGATGGCGCGACCGACGGTACACGCGAAGCCATTCTCCAGCTGGCTGAAAAGGACGACCATGTCGTTGCCATCGACCTTGCCCGCAATTACGGCCATCAGATCGCGTTGAGCGCCGGGCTCGAATTCTGTCGCGGCCAGCGCATTCTCATTCTCGATGCCGACCTGCAGGATCCGCCTGAACTGCTCGGCGCGATGATGACGAAGATGAACGAAGGCTTCGATGTGGTCTACGGCCAGAGGCTGACGCGCGATGGCGAAAGCTGGTTCAAGCTCGCCTCCGCGTCCATGTTCTATCGCTTGCTGCGCCGGATGGTCGACGTCGACATAGCCCCCAATACCGGAGATTTCCGGCTGATGAACCGTCGCGCGCTCGACCATCTGAACGCGATGCCAGAGCGTTACAGGTTCATTCGCGGCATGGTGAGCTGGATCGGGCTGAAACAGGTGGCCTTTCCCTATGAGCGGCACCGCCGCTTTGCCGGAACCACCCATTATCCGCTGAAGAAAATGGTTCTTCTGGCGGTCGACGCGATGACCAGCTTCTCCATCGTGCCGTTGCGGTTCGCCTCGCTGCTCGGAATGATGTTCGGGCTTCTGGGCCTGGTCGTGCTCGGCTACACGCTGCTCGAATGGTCGGTCGGAAACGTGTTGCCCGGCTGGACCAGCCTTGCCGCGATCGTGCTGATCCTCGGCAGCGTCCAGCTTATGGTGCTCGGAATCTTCGGCGAGTATCTCGGGCGCATGTACATGGAGACAAAGCGGCGGCCGCTCTACTTCGTCAACGAGATCGTTTCGCGCAGCCAGGCGGTGGAGGACGGCGAATTGCCGGTCCATCGCCTGCAGGAGATGGCAAAGAGGGCCGCACGTGCTTGAGGCGGAGTTCGACCAGTTTGCGCGGGAATATCAGGAGCAGCATGCCGCAAGCATAAGGCTGAGCGGCGAAAACCCGGATTTCTTCGCCAGATACAAGATCGACGACGTCGCCGCGACGCTGCTGCGGGCCGGTGTCAAACCGCGACGAATACTGGATTTCGGCGCCGGCGTCGGCAATTCGCTCGGCCATATGCGCAACGCGTTTCCCGATGCGGAGATCACCTTGCTCGATCCTTCGCGGGAATCGCTCGACATCGCCAGCAAGCGCTTTCCCGGCCAGGCCGCCTTCACGCATTTCGACGGCAAGACAATTCCCTTTGCCGACGGCAGCTTCGACCTGGCCTTCGCGGCCTGCGTCTTCCACCATATTCCCGAGGGCCTGCAGATCGGACTGTTCGCCGAGATCGGCAGGGTGCTGGCCGATGGCGGCAGCTTCTTCGTCTTCGAACACAATCCCTGGAACCCGCTGACCACGCACGCGGTGAGAAACTGTGCCTTCGACGAAAACGCGGTTTTGATAAATTCGCGCGAGATGCGCAGGCGCATGGCCGAGGCGGGCCTTGCCGATACGAGGATCGTCTACCGGATCTTCTTTCCTCGGATGCTTGCGAGACTGAGGCCGTTCGAGCGCTTCCTCACCAAGGTACCTGTCGGAGCCCAATATTTTGCGCATGTGGTCAAGCCTGCCGTTTGACTTCCCGAGGATGCTGCGATTTGGCGCCGTCGGTCTGTTGAACACGGCGCTGGGATACGCGGTCATCCTGGCCGGGCTTGCGCTTGGTCTGGGCGACATCCTTGCCAACGCCACGGGTTATGCCGCCGGCCTTGTCCTCGGCTTCTTCCTCAACCGCCAATGGACCTTCAGCAGAGCCGATGGCTTCCAGCCCGGAACCGCGCTGCGCTACGGGGGTGTCTTTCTGGTCGCCTACAGCATCAATCTGGCCGTCGTGATCGCCGCCCGTTCGGCAGGCATCGTCGAAAACCCGCTGGTCCACCTCGCGGGAATCTGCGTCTATTCGGTGGTTTTCTATCTTGGCTCGGCCCGCTTCGTGTTTGTGGGACGTGGGGACGACAGCACCAACCGCACAGTTCGGGTGGCCGACAAGCCTCGGCGGCAGCCCGCCAGTCCAACACCTTGAACCCAACTGTCACCGGAACCGATCAGAGGCGGCGCATCATGAACGACGCTCAGGCCAGTGTGGCGGCCGCGACATACAACGAGCGGAACAGGCTGATCTTCTGCCTACTCGCGGCCTTGGCGATGGCGGGTGCGTTGGCTGCCCAGGCAGGCGCCACCCTGCAGGATCCCGACAGCTGGTGGCAAGTGAAAGTCGGTCTCGATTTCCTGACAAACCGGACATTTCCGACGGTCGATTCTTACTCCTACACGTTTGCCGGCCAGCCCTGGATTGCCAAGGAATGGCTGGGGCAGGTCCTGCTGGCTCTTGCCTACCGGGCGGGCGGCTGGAACGGGGTCGTCACCGCGATCATCGCCTCGATCTCCCTGACGGTTTTCCTCATGGGGTGGTTTCTCAGCGCATGGCTGAAACCGATCCTGGCGATTACACTGGCCTTCGCGGCGGTGTTCCTGATCAACCCGATCTTCACGGCGCGTCCGCATGTCTTCACCTTCCCGATCATCGTCATCTGGACGGCGGTGCTCTTCGGTGCGGCAAGGGAAGAACGGGCGCCGCCCTGGTGGCTGCTTGTGCTGGTCGTATTGTGGGCGAACCTGCATGCCACCTTCACCTTGAGCTTCGTCATCGCGGCTTTCGCCGGTCTCGATCTGCTGGCGCGCACGGGCCTGTCAAAACCGGCCCTGCTGGCGAAGTGGATCGCGTTCGGCCTGCTTTGCCCGCTGGTCAGCCTGATCCACCCGTACGGGGTCCAGGCCATCCTGGCGACGCTCGCCGTGGCTTACGGCAATGAGGCAGTGTCGCTGATCATGGAATGGAAACCGTTCAATCCGCCGGACAGTCCCGTCCAGGAAGCGGTGATGCTGCTGGCGCTTTTCGGGCTATTGGTGTGCCGATTGCGAATTGGCTGGGCCAAGGCGTTGTTCGTCGTCTTCACCTTGCATGTCTATCTCGCCCATGTGCGCTTCATGTATCTGTTCTTCCTGCTGATTCCGCTGGTGATGGCGGCAGAGGTCGCACAGCAATATCCCTCGCTTTCAGCCACCGCGTGGCTGGCCGAAAAGCGCGACGGGCTGGAGAGATTCTTAGCCAGACGGTTCTACGCAATCTGCGGCACGGCAGCCGTTCTGCTGATTGGCGGGGTCGCTGTGCTCGGCAGCGTCTATCAGGTAGCGCCAAGTCCGAAGACATCGGCCAGCGGGGCGCTGGCATTCGCGCAAAGCCATCATCTATCCGGCAACGTGCTGAATTCCTACAATTTCGGCGGCACGCTGATTTTCCACGGGTTCAAGACCTATATCGACGGACGGACGGACCAGCTGTTCCTCGGCGGTTTCACAAAGAGCGATAACGACACCGGACGCGGCGACGGCAAGCCGCTCCTCGAAGCCCGCCTGAAGAAATACGCAATAGATTGGGCGCTGCTATCGGCCGACGACAGCCGCATTCCCTTCTTCGACCAGTTGGGCTGGAAACGGGCCTATTCGGACGACTACGCGGTAATCTATCTGCCCGGCGCCTGATCCCGGTGCGTTCCTGGCGAATTTCGCGACAGCAATATATGCCTTGACACCCATGTTGCAGCGCAGCAAAATTGCTGCCTGAGGGTAAGCCTGTGAGATCGACGAGCCGGGATTTTCAGCACGATCGACGACATCGCCGCATGAGCGTGTCGGGTGCGGCCGCACGGATCCTGGTGGTCGCGCGCGGGCCGGCCGGATGAACTACCGGCGCGACATCGACGGCCTGCGGGCCGTTGCGGTGCTGCCTGTCGTGCTCTTCCATTTCGGCGTGTCTGCCATTCCCGGCGGCTTCACCGGTGTCGACATCTTCTTCGTCATATCGGGCTATCTGATCAGCGGCAGCCTGCTCGATGATCTTGAGCGGGGCCAATTCTCGATCGGCCGCTTCTACTGGCGCCGCGCACGGCGCATCCTGCCGGCGCTGACCTTCGTCATCCTGCTCGCGAGCATTGCCGCCTGGTTCATCCTTCTGCCTTCGGATCTCCACGAATTCAGCCTCAGCGTGATCGCCGCCTCGACCTTCTGGTCGAACATCTATTTCTGGAAAACGACGAACTATTTCTCCATCGACGCCGAACTGCGGCCGCTCCTGCACACATGGTCGCTTTCGGTGGAAGAGCAGTATTATATCTTCGCGCCGATCCTCCTTTATCTGATCTACCGATACGTCTCGAAGCGCTGGCTGACCGTACTTCTGCCGATGGCCATCGGCAGCTTTGCCCTGGCAGTCATAGCAACCTCGCTGGCACCGACGGCAGGGTTCTATCTCTTGCCGACGCGCATATGGGAGCTGGCGCTGGGCGCCATGCTGATGTTGCGGAAGCCTCCGGTCCTAGCCAGTCGGCTGGCGGCGGACCTGATCGGCCTCGCCGGCTTTGCCCTCATTGCATTTGGCTTTGTGATGATTTCGGACAGCGATCCGTTTCCCGGCTACAATGCCCTATTCCCCTGCATCGGAACAGCTCTGCTGATCTATGCTGGCCAGGATAGCGCCGACAGGCCGGCACCTGTCGCCACTCGCGTGCTTCGGTTGGCGCCGCTGGTCTGGGTCGGCCTCATTTCCTATTCGCTTTACCTCGTCCACTGGCCAATCAACTCCTTCGTCCATTATCTCTCCCTGAAGACTGTCGGTGTGCCAACGATTATCGCGATGACGGTTGCCAGTTTCGCCTTGGCGGCATTCTCCTGGAAATACGTCGAGCAACCCTTCCGCCACAAACGAGCCTATACCGCCCCGCTGCCCATCTTCGCCTTTTCGGCGACGGCAATCGTGCTGCTGTGCGCCGGTGGTTTGGCCGGCGCACTGGGCAACGGTTTCCCGCAACGGTTTCCGGATTTCTCGACAGAACGTATCCGGGTCGGCGACTGGCGCAACGGCATCTGTTTCAACGAAAACGGGACCCGCATCGAAGACTGGAACCTTGCCGACTGCACCCGGACAACGGGCTTTGCCACCAATGTGCTGCTGTGGGGCGATTCTTTCGCTGCCCACTATGTTCCGGGACTTGAGCCCAACGCCCAGAAAATCCAGGCCAATGTCATCCAATACACCTATGCCGGCTGTCCGCCCGACCTGACCTATTTTTCCTATGCTCGGCCCGCCTGCACCCGCTTCAACGAACGGGCCTTGTCGATCATTCGCGACGCCAACATCCAGGCGGTGATCCTGAGCGGCCGATGGACCGACTACCAGGCCAGGGGCTTCGACGGCCTGCAGAAGACGATCGATCGGCTTCGCGGGATGGGGGTCAAGGTCTATACCGTCGGCCAGTCTCCGGAATTCATCGCCGACGTCCAGAAGATCGCTTTCTTGGTGAGACGGGAGCATGCCGGAACCACATCCTGGCCGATGGCTATGGATCCGGACATCAACGCACGGGTTCTGCCGTTCACCAAAGGGGCCGATTTCATAGATCCGCTGACGTATCTGTGCGACTCGGCCGGTTGTTCATACGCCGATGCCACGACCAATGAATTTCTCTACTTCGACTATGGCCACTTCTCTTCCGCCGGCGCGACGCTGGCCATCTCGAAATACTGGCCAAGCTTCGCCACCAGCAATGAGGTCGCGGAGGCAAAACGGCAATTCACGGCCGCGGGCGCGCCGTGATCCGCAGCACGACCGTCGTGAGAACAGACCGCTTTGCGATTGCCCGAAGGCTAACCCTCATGGTAACGAGGGCGCACGCGGGTATGATGTAATGGTAGCTTGTCAGCTTCCCAAGCTGAACGCGAGGGTTCGATTCCCTCTACCCGCTCCAGTCTAAGGCGTCAGAACCATTTCAGCGCCTGCCTGTTCGTCGAACACAACCGAGCAGCCTCGCGCAAGCGCCACCGTTGCGAGGGCGTTTGCTGCCACGTCATCCGATGAAACGAAATCGCCGGTCAACACCCGCAATTCTTCAACGCCTTCAGCCATGGAAACGAAATTCCCGACCGATCGATCGTGCTTGCAGGCCTCGATCACGCAAAGCAGATCGATGATTTCGAAGCTGCGCATGTTCAGCCTCCAGAAGAAATCGTCCCTTGCAAGATCATGAACGCATCGGCGGGAAATAATGTTCCCAGCTCGCTTTCGCCAGCCTCGGCCTGGCGGTGCTTTCGCCGGACAACCTTACCCGAGCGAGCCATCATCCCACTTCCCTCAGAATGAAGTCGTGCAGCATCTTGGCGGCCGGCGACAGTGCGCGATTCCTGACCGTGATCAGGCTGTAGGGCCTGACCTCGATGTCGAATTCGGTCTGGACGACGTCGATGGCGCCGGCCAGCCCGTCAGGGTTCTGGATGAATTTCGCCACCTGGACAGAGACCGGTGCGATGGCATCGGATTGCGCGACCATGACCAGGGTCAGGAGCAGCGAACTGGTGTTCAGGATACGGTCCGGCAAAGCGATGTTGCGGTTGAGGAAGTTGCTCTCCATGGCCTGGCGCAAGGGCGAGCCGCCAGACTGGAAGACCCAGTCATAGGCGGCGGTCTCTTCCAGCCGCACCGCCTCGCCCTTGGTGAGCGGATGGCCCCGGCGCACGATCAGGCAGGCCTTCTCGACGCCGATGACGCGCGACTCGAACAGCCGCGGATTGAGATCGTCGGGGATGCGGGCGATGATGAAGTCATGGCGCGTGGCGATCAGCTCGCGTGCCAGCACATTGGAGGTCTCGACCTGCATGGTGATCTCGATGCGCGGATAGATGCGGCGGATTTCACGAATTGCCGGCACCGCCAGCTCGATTGCCGGCGCGGTCACGGCACCCAGGAAAACCGAACCACCCTTGCCCGCCTTGAGCTCGGAAATCTCGCGGTCCACCTCGCGCATCTCCAGCAGGATCGAGCGCGCCCGCCTGGCCAAAGCCTTGCCGTATGGCGTCAAGGTGATACCGCGCGGCAGCCTCTCGCACAGCTTGACCTCCAGCACCGCCTCCATCTCTGCGATCATGCGCGAGGCCGCCGGCTGCGAAATGTTCAGAACCTGGGCTGCCGCGCTGACCCGGCTGTGGTCGTCTAGCGCGACGATCATGCGCATGTGACGCAGACTGAGACCGCTGCGCAGCAGGGTTTCGCCATCGCCCGGTGCTCCTCTGTGACCATTTGAAGCTGTTGTCGGATTCCCGGGCCGCGCCATCGCTTTTCCCTGCCTTCTGCTCGTGTAAGGCCGACCTTGGAGTCAGCCCGTCACGTCCCAATACATATACCAACCATGATATAGCAACCATCAAAGATCGCATTTGACAGTTATGGCAAAGACCCACACCCTCCGCGCGTTCCAAGACGTGACGGTCGCTGACGAGAAAAATCGTATCGATTGAATCAGCGTCTCGGGGCCATGGGAGGATACCGGAGATCGATATGACGGCAGCAGTGCCCTTGGCGCTTCTGCACGATTGCGCGGCCCGCGACCCCCGGGGTGCCGCGTCCATCAAACAGGGAGAGTTAAAGTGAAAATCATCAAGACACTGGCCGCCGTCGCGGCCCTTGGCATCGCTGCCATGACCTACTCGGCGCACGCAGCCGACAAGGGTCTTGTCGGCGTGCTGATGCCGACCAAGACCTCGCAGCGCTGGATCAATGACGGCGACGCCGTCAAGTCCCAGCTCGAGGCTCTCGGCTACACCGTCGACCTGCAATACGCGCAGGACGACATCCCCAACCAGCTCAGCCAGCTGGAAAACGAAATCACCAAAGGCCCGAAGGCGCTGATCATTGCTTCGATCGACGGCACCACCCTGTCGGATGCTCTGCAGAAGGCCGCTGACGCGGGCGTCGTCGTCGTCGCCTATGACCGCCTGATCAAGAAGACCGCCAATGTCGACTACTACACCACCTTCGACAATTTCGGCGTCGGCGTGATCCAGGCGAATTCGCTGGTCAAGGGCCTCAAGGAGCGCTTCCCGAACACCAAGCCGTGGAACGTCGAACTGTTCGGCGGCTCGCCCGACGACAACAACGCCTTCTTCTTCTACGACGGTGCGATCTCCGTCCTGCAGCCACTGATCGACGACGGCTCGATCAAGATCAAGTCCGGCCAGACCGGCATGGACAAGGTCGGCACGCTGCGTTGGCTCGCCGCCACCGCCCAGGCGCGCATGGACAATCTGCTGTCGGCCAACTATTCGGACGGCAGCCGCGTCGATGGCGTTCTGTCGCCCTATGACGGCCTGTCGCGCGGCATCACCGCCTCGCTGCGCGCCGTCGGTTACGGCACGGACGCACAGCCCTGGCCGATCGTGACTGGCCAGGATGCCGAGACCGCCTCGGTCAAGCTGATCATCACGGGCGAGCAGTACTCGACCGTGTTCAAGGACACCCGCGAACTGGCCAAGGCCACCGTCGAGCTCGTCGACAAGGTGCTCTCGGGCGGCAAGCCGGACGGCCTCGATGAAAAGACCTACAACAACGACGTCAAGGTCGTCCCCTCGATCCTGTTGACGCCGCATGAGGTCGACAAGTCGAACTACCAGGCGCTGGTCGTCGACTCCGGCTACATCAAGGCCGACGAACTGAAGTAACCCGGTTACAAAGTCAGGGGTCCTGCGCAACGCAGGGCCCCTTTTCGTTCACCAGCGAGCCCGGTATTGTCGCCGACCTCGCCGGCAATGTTTGCCGACCTCTCAAGGAGCGGTTGTCCCATGGCCCCGACGATTTTGGAGATGCGCGACATCACCAAGACGTTCCCCGGCGTGAAGGCGCTGTCGAACGTCAACCTCAGCGTCGAGGAAGGCGAGATTCATGCCGTGGTCGGCGAGAACGGCGCCGGCAAGTCGACGCTGATGAAGGTGCTGTCGGGCGTCTATCCCTCAGGAACCTATGACGGCCAGATCATCTTTAACGGCGAGGAATGCCAGTTCAAAGGCATCCATGACAGCGAGCGCAAGGGCATCGTCATCATCCACCAGGAACTTGCGCTGGTGCCGATGCTGTCGATCGCCGAAAACATCTTCCTCGGCAACGAGCACGCCAGATACGGCATCATCGACTGGAATTCCAACGAGGCGCGCACCAGCGCCCTGTTGAAGAAGGTGGGCCTCAAGGAGGACCCCAAGACGCTGATCACCAATATCGGCGTCGGCAAGCAGCAGCTGGTCGAGATCGCCAAGGCGTTGAGCAAGGAAGTCAAGCTCCTGATCCTCGACGAGCCGACGGCGTCGCTCAGCGAAAAGGACAGCCAGGCGCTGCTCGACCTTCTGCTCGAATTCAAGCGGCAGGGCATGACCTCGATCCTGATCTCGCATAAGCTCAACGAGGTGAACCGGGTCGCCGACAAGGTCACGGTCATTCGTGACGGGCGCACCATCGAGACGCTGGCCAAGAAGGACATCTCTGAAGACCGCATCATCACTTCGATGGTCGGCCGCTCACTCGACGACCGCTATCCGCCGCGCGAGCCTGACATCGGCGAGGTCGTGTTCGAAGTGAAGAACTGGTCGGTCTATCACCCGATCCATGCCGAGCGGCAGGTGATCAAGGGCATCGACATCAACGTGCGCAAGGGCGAAGTGGTGGGCATTGCCGGGCTGATGGGCGCTGGCCGCACCGAATTCGCCATGAGCCTGTTCGGCCGCTCCTACGGCCGCCGCATCTCCGGCGAGGTGCTGCTCAAGGGCAAGCCGGTCGACGTTTCCTCGGTGAGCAAGGCGGTCCAACACGGCATCGCCTACGTCACAGAGGACCGCAAGACCTACGGTCTCAACCTCATCGACCATATCAAGCACAACATCACGCTGGCCAATCTTGGCGGCGTCTCGCGCCACAGCGTGATCGACGACATGCGCGAGCTCGCCGTTGCCAACGACTATCGCAAGAAGACCAATATCCGCGCTTCCAGCGTCTATCAGATGACCGGCAATCTCTCCGGCGGCAACCAGCAGAAAGTGGTGTTGTCGAAATGGCTGTTCGCCGACCCGGACGTGCTGATCCTCGACGAGCCGACGCGCGGCATCGATGTCGGCGCCAAGTACGAAATCTATACGATCATCGCCCGTCTCGCGGCTGAGGGTAAGGCGATCGTCGTCATCTCGTCGGAAATGCCGGAATTGCTTGGCATCACCGACCGCATCTACGTCATGAACGAAGGGCGCATCGTGGGCGAAATGCCCGCCGCGGAAGCAAGCCAGGAAAAAATAATGCGCGCCATCGTTCGTGGAGAAGGAAAAGCAGCATGAGCACCGAAAGCGCCCCCGCCCCGCAGGGCAACGTCGCCGAAGAGCAGCGCCCACGCATCGCCGTCTCGGCGCTGACGACGAACCTGCGCGAATACGGCCTGATCCTGGCGCTGATCGCCATCATGGTGTTCTTCCAGTTCACCACGAACGGAACGCTGTTCAAGCCGGTGAACCTGAGCAACCTGGTACAGCAGAACTCGTTCATCATCGTGATGGCGCTGGGCATGCTGCTGGTGATCGTCTCCGGCCATATCGACCTGAGTGTCGGATCGGTGGCGGGCTTCATCGGCGCGCTGGCGGCGATGATGATGGTCATCTGGCCGCTCGGTCCGTTCAGCAACCCGCTGGTGGTCTCGATCATCTGCCTGATCGGGGGCGGCGCGATCGGCGCCGCGCAAGGCTATTGGATCGCCTATCACCGAATACCGAGCTTCATCGTCACGCTGGCCGGCATGCTGATCTTCCGCGGCATCTGCCAGGCCCTGCTGGGCGGCGGATCCTCGGTGGGGCCGCTACCCGATGGCTTCAAGGCGCTCAGCTCCGGCTTCATCCCGGATGTCATCGGCCCGCTGACGCTGATCCCGCCCACGGTGAACGCGGCCGGCAAGACCATCATGGGCAGCGGCCTGACGCTGCACATGACGACGATCGTGCTAGGCCTGATCGCTGTGCTGGCCTACGCCTATTTCGGGGTGAGGACGCGCCGCAAGCGCGAACGCCATGGCTATGAGGCCGAGCCCTTTGCCCTGTTCGTCGTCAAGACGCTGGTCGGCAGCGCGCTGGCGCTGTTCCTAGTCTACCAGTTCGCCAGCTACAGGGGCCTGCCGGTGGTGCTGCTCGTCATGGGCGTGCTGATCTCGCTGTTCGTCTTCGTCACCAAGCGCATGACCATCGGCCGCCGCATCTATGCCATGGGCGGCAATTCCAAGGCCGCGCAGCTGTCAGGCATCAACACCGAGCGGCTGACGCTGATGGTGTTCATCAATATGGGCGTGCTGTCGGCGCTCGGCGGCCTGATCATCGCGGCGCGACTGGGACAGGCGGTGCCGGCCGCGGGCCTCGGCAGCGAGCTCGACGTCATCGCCGCCGTCTTCATCGGCGGCGCCTCGGCGATGGGCGGCGTCGGTCAGGTCATCGGCGCGGTGGTCGGCGGCTTCATCATGGGCGTGATGAACAACGGCATGTCGATCATGGGCGTCAATGTCGACTGGCAGCAGGTGGTCAAAGGCCTGGTGCTGCTCGGTGCCGTGATCTTCGACGTCTACAACAAGAACAAGGCTTGAACGGGCTTAAGAGCAATTCCAGGAAAATGTGAAACGGTTTTCCGCCTGGAATTGCGCCAAGACAATGAGTTAGAGCGGTTCGCCGTTTCCGTGAAACGGTGAACTGCTCTAGGCGAGGCAAGCAGGAGGCATACGATCGCGGCGCTGCCGGCAACCCGCCGGTAACAGAAGTCCCTGAGGGACCAGGCCCGCGAGCGCAATCCGAACTGAGAATTTAAACCGTGGCATGGACGAGGTCCCGGCCGCGCTGAGTAAGGTCTGCCGTTTTGGCAGTCCTGCCAAGGCAAATGAGAGAGGATTCATCATGCTGATCTCCCAGATCCTCGACGACGCCGAGACCATCCGCGTCGTCGCCCGCAATGGCGGCAAGACCCGGATCATCAATGGCGCCCGCAGCGTCTATTCGCTGGCGATGGAGGCCGCCCGCACCGGCGTCGGCCTCGTCGCGCTAATCGAACGCAAGGGGCTTGGCGAGACGGTCGATCTCGAGGCCGCTTACAAGAAGGGGCGGCTGCTGTCGCCGATCAATCACCCTGATCCGGCGCATCTGCACCTGACCGGCACCGGGCTGACGCATCTCGGCTCCGCCGCGACGCGCGATTCCATGCACAAGAAGCTGAGCGCCGACGGCGAGGAGCAGCTCACCGATTCCATGAAGATGTTTCGCATGGGGCTGGAGGGCGGCAAGCCAGCAAATGGCCAGATCGGCGTGCAGCCGGAATGGTTCTACAAGGGCAACGGCACGATGGCGGTGGCGCCAGGCGCCGCACTCCTGTCACCGGCCTTTGCCAAGGACGCCGGCGAAGAGCCCGAGGTGGCCGGCATCTATGTCATCGGCGACGACGGCGCACCTTTCCGCGTCGGCTTCACGCTGTCGAACGAGTTTTCCGACCACGTGACCGAGCGCGTGAACTATCTGTTCCTCGCCCATTCCAAGCTGCGCAACGCCTCGTTCGGTCCGGAAATCCTGATCGGCGACCTGCCGCCCGATATCCGCGGCACCTCGCGCATCGTGCGTGACAGCGAGGTGCTGTGGGAAAAGCCGTTCCTGTCCGGCGAAGCGAACATGTCGCACACCATTGCCAATCTCGAACATCACCATTTCAAATACGCGGCCTTCCGCCAGCCGGGCGACGTGCATGTGCATATGTTCGGCACGGCCACGCTCTCTTTCGCCGACGGCATCAGGACCGAGGCCGGCGATGTGTTCGAGATCGAGGCCGGGGACTTCGGCCTGCCGCTGCGCAATCCGCTCGAGATCGAACAGCCGGTGAAGGTGGCGGTGAAGGCGCTTTGAGGTAGCGCCTTTTTCCTTCTCCCCTTGTGGGAGAAGG
>NZ_RZTE01000038.1:0-38245 GCF_003997415.1 Mesorhizobium sp. M7A.F.Ca.MR.245.00.0.0
GAGAAGCTGCGCTTCGCCATCCGTGAAGGCGGCCGCACTGTCGGTGCCGGCATCGTCGTCACCATCAAAGAGTAATTTGGACTTAAACCGATCTGTCGCGGGCGCGGGAGTTGCCCGCGCCGCGCCAGAACAAGGAAGTGACGCATGAACGGACAGAATATCCGCATCCGCCTTAAGGCGTTTGACCACCGCGTGCTCGACGCCTCGACGAAGGAAATCGTGTCGACGGCCAAGCGTACCGGCGCAAACGTCCGCGGCCCCATTCCGCTGCCGACGCGGATCGAAAAGTTCACGGTCAACCGGTCGCCTCACGTCGACAAGAAGAGCCGCGAGCAGTTCGAGATGCGCACGCACAAGCGTCTGCTCGACATCGTCGATCCGACCCCGCAGACGGTCGATGCTTTGATGAAGCTCGATCTGGCCGCCGGCGTCGACGTCGAGATCAAGCTCTAAGGGAATGAGAGCGCGGTAAGGGGCGGTGCCCCTGGCCCGGAACTCTAAAGGAATTGAACCGATGCGTTCAGGTGTGATTGCAAAGAAGGTGGGAATGACCCGCATCTACAACGATGCCGGGGAACATGTTCCCGTCACCGTTCTCCTGATGGAGAACTGCCAGGTCGTGGCCCAGCGCACGCAAGAGAAGAATGGCTACACCGCCGTTCAGCTCGGCGTTGGCCTTGCCAAGGTGAAGAACACGTCGAAGGCGATGCGCGGCCATTTCGCGACCGCTTCCGTCGAGCCGAAGGCGAAGGTCGCCGAGTTCCGCGTCTCCGCCGACAACATGATCGATGTCGGCGCCGAGATCACTGTCGAGCACTTCGTCGCCGGCCAGAAGGTCGATGTGACGGGCACGACGATCGGCAAGGGCTTTCAGGGCGTCATCAAGCGCCACCACATGGGCGGTGGCCGTGCAACGCACGGTAACTCGGTTTCGCACCGTACGCACGGTTCGACCGGCCAGCGTCAGGACCCGGGCAAGGTGTTCAAGGGCAAGCATATGGCTGGCCACATGGGCGACACCCGCGTCACCACGCAGAATGTCGAGATCGTATCGACCGACGCCGACCGCGGCCTGATCCTGATCCGCGGTGCGGTTCCCGGATCGAAGGGCGCCTGGATCCTGGTCCGCGATGCGGCCAAGGTGGCACTGCCGGCCAATGCGCCGAAGCCTGCCGCGATCCGCGCCGTTGCTGCCGAAAGTGGCGCCAAGAACGAGGCTCCGGCCACAGAGGGAGCGGAATAATGGATCTCAAGATCACAACGCTGGGCGGCAAGGACGCCGGCAAGGTGGAACTCTCCGACGAGATTTTCGGCCTTGATCCGCGCGAAGACATCCTGCAGCGCGTCGTGCGCTGGCAGCTTGCCAAGAAGCAGCAGGGCACGCACAAGACCAAGGGTCGCGCCGAGATCGCGCGCACCGGCGCCAAGATGTACAAGCAGAAGGGTACGGGCCGCGCCCGTCACCATTCGGCACGCGCTCCGCAGTTCCGCGGCGGCGGCAAGGCCCACGGCCCGGTCGTTCGCAGCCACGAGCACGAACTGCCGAAGAAGGTTCGTGCTCTCGGCCTCAAGCATGCTCTCTCGGCCAAGGCCAAGAGCGCGTCGATCATCATCATCGACGAGCTGAAGCTGACCGAGGCCAAGACGAAGGCGCTGATCGCGAATTTCGCGACGCTGGGCCTGACCAACGCTTTGCTGATCGGCGGCGCCGAGCTTGACAAGAACTTCAAGCTGGCGGCGACGAACATCCCCAACATCGACGTGCTGCCCATCCAGGGCATCAACGTCTACGACATTCTGCGCCGCGGCACGCTGGTCCTTTCGAAGGCCGCCGTCGAGGCTCTCGAGGAGCGTTTTAAATGACCGACCTTCGTCATTACGACGTGATCGTCTCGCCGGCGATCACCGAAAAGTCGACCATGGCCTCCGAGCAGAACAAGGTCGTCTTCAACGTCGCCAAGAAGGCGTCGAAGCCGGAAATCAAGGCCGCCGTCGAAGCGCTGTTCGGCGTCAAGGTGATGGCCGTGAACACGCTTGTCCGCAAGGGCAAGATCAAGCGCTTCCGTGGCACGGTTGGCCGCCAGAGCGACGTCAAGAAGGCGGTTGTGACGCTGGCCGATGGTCAGTCGATCGACGTCGCGACGGGTCTCTGAGCAAGGCCGCGAGGACAGAACAATGGCACTGAAAAAATTCAACCCGGTAACGCCCAGCACCCGTCAGCTGGTCATCGTCGACCGCTCGGGCCTCTACAAGGGCAAGCCCGTCAAGGGTCTGACCGAAGGCCTGACCAAGTCGGGCGGCCGCAACAATCACGGTCGCATCACCGCCCGCTTCATCGGCGGTGGTCACAAGCGTTCGTACCGCATCATCGACTTCAAGCGCCGCAAGTTCGACGTCGTCGGCACGGTCGAGCGCATTGAATACGATCCGAACCGCACCGCCTTCATCGCGCTGATCAAGTATGACGATGGCGAGCTGTCTTACATCATCGCTCCGCAGCGTCTGGCTCCCGGCGACAAGATCGTCTCCGGTGAATCGGTCGATGTGAAGCCGGGCAATGCGATGCCGCTGGCTTCGATGCCGGTCGGCACCATCGTCCACAACATCGAGCTGAAGCCGGGCAAGGGCGCTCAGGTCGCCCGTTCGGCAGGTGGTTACGGTCAGCTGGTCGGTCGTGACCAGGGCATGGCGATCCTGCGCCTCAATTCGGGCGAGCAGCGTGTCGTTCACGGCTCCTGCATGGCCACTGTCGGCGCCGTGTCCAATCCGGACCACGGCAACATCAATGACGGCAAGGCCGGTCGCACGGTTTGGCGTGGCAAGCGCCCGCACAATCGCGGCGTGACCATGAACCCGGTCGACCATCCGCACGGCGGCGGCGAAGGCCGCACATCGGGTGGCCGCCATCCGGTTTCGCCCTGGGGCAAGCCGACCAAGGGCAAGAAGACGCGGTCCAACAAGGCGACCGACAAGTTCATCCTGCGCTCGCGCCATCAGCGCAAGAGCTAAGAAGAGGTAACGCCAAGTGACTCGTTCGATTTGGAAAGGCCCCTTCATTGACGGCTACCTTCTCAAGAAGGTGGACAAGGTTCGTGAAGGTGGTCGCAATGAGGTGATCAAGATGTGGAGCCGTCGCTCCACCATCCTGCCGCAGTTCGTCGGCTTCACCTTCGGTGTCTACAACGGCCAGAAGCATGTTCCCGTCTCGGTGAACGAGGACATGGTCGGTCACAAGTTCGGTGAATTCGCTCCGACCCGGACCTATTACGGTCACGGCGCGGATAAGAAGGCGAAGAGGAAATAATCATGGGCAAGGCCAAAGCTCCGCGCAGGCTTGCTGATAACGAAGCGCGCGCCGTATTGCGCACGATCCGTATCAGCCCGCAGAAGCTGAACCTCGTTGCCGCGCTGATCCGCGGCAAGAAGGTCGCGACAGCGCTTTCCGATCTCGAATTCTCGGCCAAGCGGATTTCCGGCACGGTCAAGAAGACGCTGGAATCGGCAATCGCCAACGCGGAAAACAACCACGACCTGGATGTCGATGCGCTGATCGTGGCGGAAGCCTATGTCGGCAAGTCGATCGTCATGAAGCGGTTCCATGCCCGTGGCCGCGGTCGCGCCAGCCGTATCGAGAAGCCGTTCTCGCACCTCACGATCGTCGTTCGTGAAGTCGAAGAAAAAGGGGAGGCCGCATAATGGGCCAGAAAGTCAATCCGATCGGTCTTCGCCTCGGCATCAACCGCACCTGGGATTCGCGCTGGTTCGCGAACACCGGCGAGTACGGCAAGCTGCTGCATGAGGACATCAAGATCCGCAAGTATCTCGAGAAGGAGCTCAAGCAGGCTGCCATCTCGAAGGTCGTGATCGAGCGTCCGCACAAGAAGTGCCGCGTCACCATCCACGCCGCGCGCCCGGGTCTGATCATCGGCAAGAAGGGCGCCGACATCGAGAAGCTTCGCAAGAAGCTGATGGAGATGACGAAGTCCGAGACGCACCTCAACATCGTTGAAGTGCGCAAGCCGGAAATCGACGCGACCCTGGTCGCCCAGTCGATCGCCCAGCAGCTCGAGCGTCGTATCGCGTTCCGCCGCGCCATGAAGCGTGCCGTTCAGTCGGCGATGCGCCTCGGGGCCGAAGGCATCCGCATCAACTGCGCCGGCCGCCTCGGCGGCGCCGAGATCGCGCGCATGGAATGGTATCGCGAAGGCCGCGTGCCGCTGCATACGCTGCGTGCGGACGTCGACTACGGTACGGCCGAAGCGCACACGGCTTATGGCATCTGCGGCGTCAAGGTCTGGGTGTTCAAGGGCGAAATCCTTGAGCATGACCCGATGGCTTCGGAGCGTCGGGCCAGCGAAAGCGATGCAGCGCATGGCGGTGGTGGTGATCGCGAACGCGGTCGTCGTCGCGAAAACGCCTGAGACATTTAGGAATTTGGAGTTAGAACGATGCTGCAGCCAAAGCGCACAAAGTTCCGCAAGCAGTTCAAGGGCCGTATCCATGGTACCGCAAAGGGCGGCACCAACCTGGATTTCGGTGGTTTCGGGCTGAAGGCGCTTGAGCCGAACCGCGTCACCGCACGTGAGATCGAGGCGGCCCGCCGCGCGATCACGCGTGAAATGAAGCGCGCTGGTCGCGTCTGGATCCGTATTTTCCCGGACGTGCCGGTCACTTCGAAGCCGACCGAAGTCCGCATGGGTAAGGGCAAGGGTGCGGTCGACTACTGGGCGGCGCGCGTCAAGCCGGGCCGTATCATGTTCGAGATCGACGGCGTCAATGAAGAAACCGCCCGTGAGGCACTGCGTCTCGGCGCGGCCAAGCTCTCGGTCAAGACGCGCTTCGTGCAGCGCATCGCAGAATAAGGACGGGCTGATCATGAAAGCCGAAGACATCCGGACCAAGACCCAGGACCAGCTGACCGACGACTTGGCCAGCCTGAAGAAGGAGCAGTTCAACCTGCGCTTCCAGAAGGCCACCGGCCAGCTCGAGAAGACCGCGCGCGTGAGACAGGTCCGTAAGGATATTGCGCGTATCAAGACCATCGCTGCGGAAAAGTCCGCGGCTAAGAAGGCTTAAGGACGAAAACCATGCCAAAGCGCATTCTGCAGGGCACCGTCGTCAGCGACAAGAACGAGAAGACGGTTGTCGTCAAGGTCGAACGGCGCTTCACGCATCCCGTGATGAAGAAGACCGTGCGCATGACCAAGAAGTACAAGGCGCACGACGAGAACAACGCCCACAAGGTTGGCGATCAGGTGTTCATCCAGGAATCGAAGCCGATTTCCAAGGACAAGCGCTGGATCGTCGTGTCTTCGGACCAAGCCTGACCTCGGGCGTAAACAACGAATTTTGGACAGACCGGGGAGGGGCTTTGAGCCCATCCCGTTAGAAGAGAAGAAGGCGGCCAGTCATGATTCAGATGCAAACAAACCTCGACGTCGCGGATAATTCCGGCGCCCGTCGTGTCATGTGCATCAAGGTGCTGGGCGGCTCGAAGCGGAAATACGCTTCCGTGGGCGACATCATCGTGGTGTCGATCAAGGAAGCCATTCCGCGCGGCCGCGTAAAGAAGGGCGATGTGATGAAGGCGGTCGTGGTTCGCACGGCCAAGGACATCCGCCGCCCGGACGGCAGCGTGATCCGTTTCGACAAGAACGCGGCCGTTCTCGTCGACAACAAGAAAGAGCCGATCGGCACGCGTATCTTCGGACCGGTTCCGCGCGAACTCCGCGCCAAGAACCACATGAAGATCATCTCGCTCGCGCCTGAAGTGCTGTAAGGAGCCGGACCAATGCAAAAGATTAGAAAAGGCGACAAGGTCGTCGTGCTGGCCGGCAAGGACAAGGGCCGTTCGGGCGAAGTCCTCTCGGTGCAGCCGAAGGAAGACACCGCGCTGGTGCGCGGCGTCAACATGATCCGTCGTCACCAGAAGCAGTCCCAGTCCCAAGAGGGCGGGATCATTACCAAGGAAGCGCCGATCCAGCTGTCGAACATCGCGCTGGCCGACCCCAAGGATGGCAAGCCGACCCGTGTCGGTTTCATCTTCCAGAAGGACGGCAAGAAGGTGCGCGTCGCCAAGCGCTCGGGAGAAGTCATCAATGGCTAAGGCTCAATCCAAGCAGGCGACCGCGAACAACACGCCGCGCCTCAAGCAGGTCTACAACGAGACCATCCGCAAGGCGTTGCAGGAACAGTTCGGCTACGACAACGAGATGCAGGTTCCGCGCATCGACAAGATCGTGCTGAACATGGGCGTTGGCGAAGCGACCGCCGATTCGAAGAAGCCTTCGATCGCGGCCGAAGACCTGGCGATGATCGCCGGCCAGAAGGCCGTCGTCACCCGCGCCCGCAACTCGATCGCCGGCTTCAAGGTCCGCGAGAAGATGCCGATCGGCGCTAAGGTCACGCTGCGCAAGGAACGTATGTACGAGTTCCTCGACCGTCTCGTGAACATCGCACTGCCACGCGTCCGCGACTTCCGCGGGCTCAACCCGAAGAGCTTCGATGGCCGTGGCAACTACGCCATGGGCATCAAGGAACACATCGTGTTCCCGGAGATCAACTACGACAAGGTTGATCAGATCTGGGGCATGGACGTCATCGTTTGTACGACTGCGAAGACGGATGACGAAGCCAGGGCATTGCTCAAGGCTTTCAACTTCCCCTTCCGCCAGTAACGGCAGCGAGAAAAGGAAAAATCTGAAATGGCAAAGACCAGCTCAGTCGAGAAGAACAACAGGCGCCGCAAGCTTGCCGACCAGTACGGTCCCAAGCGCGCTGCCCTGAAGGCGATCATCATGGATCAGTCCAAGCCGATGGAAGAGCGTTTCCGCGCTCAGCTCAAGCTTGCCGCCATGCCGCGCAACTCGGCCAAGATCCGCATCCGCAACCGCTGCGAAGTCACCGGCCGTCCGCGCGCCTACTATCGCAAGCTCAAAGTATCGCGCATCGCGCTTCGTGATCTCGGCAATAACGGCCAGATCCCGGGCCTGGTCAAGTCGAGCTGGTAAGGAGGACATAACATGTCATTGAGCGATCCTCTCGGCGATATGCTGACCCGCATCCGCAACGCGTACGGCCGCAAGAAGTCGAGCGTTTCGACGCCGGCTTCGCGTCTGCGCACCCGCGTCCTCGACGTGCTGAAGGCTGAAGGCTATATCCGCGATTACAGCCAGACCGACTTCGACAACGGCAAGTCCGAAATCGAGATCGAGCTGAAGTATTTCGACGGCGCGCCGGTCGTGCGCGAAATCGCCCGCGTTTCGAAGCCAGGCCGCCGCGTCTATGTTTCGGCCAAGTCGATTCCGCAGGTCGCCAACGGCCTCGGCATCGCCATCCTTTCGACACCGAAGGGCGTGATGGCCGACCATGAAGCACGTGAACAGAACGTCGGCGGTGAGATCCTCTGCCAGATCTTCTGATCTGGCAGTTGACCGCAAAGTGGAATCCGGTCTTCGGATCGTTCCCGAAGACAGAGACCTGAAACAAGAGAAGTGACGAGGACAACAAAATGTCTCGTATTGGAAAGAAACCCGTTTCGCTGCCGCAGGGCGTGACCGCGACCGTCAACGGCCAGACCGTGACGGCGAAGGGCCCCAAGGGTGAGCTGAAGTTCGTGGTGAACGACGAAGTGCTGGTCAAGATGGAAGGCAGCGAGATCGCTGTCCAGCCGCGCGACCAGACCAAGACCGCCCGCTCCAAGTGGGGCATGTCGCGCACGCAGATCGTCAACATCCTGCAGGGCGTCAAGGACGGTTTCGAGAAGAAGCTCGAGATCACCGGCGTCGGCTATCGCGCGGCACTTCAGGGCAAGAACCTGCAGCTGGCGCTTGGCTTCAGCCATGACGTCGTCTATGAGACGCCGGCCGGCATCACCATCACCGTGCCGAAGCCGACCGAAATCACCGTGGCCGGCATCGACAAGCAGCAAGTCGGCCAGGTTGCGGCCGAGATCCGCGAGTATCGCGGTCCCGAGCCCTACAAGGGCAAGGGCGTCCGCTATGCCGGCGAGAAGATCGTCCGCAAGGAAGGCAAGAAGAAGTAGCGGGCCTGGCCTCGAGAAGTTGAGGCCAAGCCAAGAAGTGTAACGCCGCGGGGAGCGGTCGCGGGAGGCGCTTTCGCCTACCGCATATGGCGGCCCCCGTTTTTTGAAGGCAAGGAAGACCATCATGGGTACCAAGGAATCCACGCAGCGCCGCGCGCAGCGCGTCCGTCGTCAGATCAAGAAGGTCGCCGGCGAGCGTCCGCGTCTGTCGGTCCACCGCACGTCGAAGAACATCTACGTGCAGGTCATCGACGACGCCAAGGGCCACACCATCGCTGCCGCTTCGACGCTCGAGAAGGACCTCAAGGGTTCGCTCAAGACCGGCGCCGACACCGCCGCCGCCGCCGCGATCGGCAAGTTGATCGCCGAGCGCGCCACCAAGGCCGGCGTCAAGGAAGTCGTTTTCGACCGCGGTGCCTACATCTATCACGGCCGCGTCAAGGCGCTCGCCGAGGCTGCCCGCGAAGGCGGCTTGAGCTTCTAAGCATAGTCCCGAAAAGTTGCAGACTTTTCGGATAGGGATTATGCGAAGGAATTGATTTCGCCCCCGGTGACCGTTTCCCGATTTATTCGGGGCGAGGCACCGGATCTTATCAGCAACCGTGCTTCCGGAAAATAACAAGGAACAGGATATGGCACAGGAACGTAGGGATGGCGGCCGCGGCCGCGATCGTGAAGAACGCGATGACGGCATGGTGGACAAGCTCGTCCACATCAACCGCGTCGCCAAGGTCGTCAAGGGCGGCCGTCGCTTCGGTTTTGCAGCACTCGTCGTCGTCGGCGACCAGAAGGGCCGCGTCGGCTTTGGTCACGGCAAGGCGCGCGAAGTGCCGGAAGCCATCCGCAAGGCAACTGAATCGGCCAAGCGCGACATGATCTTCGTGCCGCTGCGCTCGGGCCGTACGCTGCATCACGACGTCGAAGGACGCTGGGGTGCTGGACGCGTGCTGCTGCGGGCCGCCAAGCAAGGTACCGGCATCATCGCCGGTGGCCCGATGCGCGCTGTCTTCGAGACGCTCGGCATGCATGACGTGGTCGCCAAGTCGATGGGTTCGTCGAACCCCTACAACATGGTTCGCGCCACCTTCGACGCGCTGAAGAGCCAGATGCATCCCAAGGATGTGGCTGCTGCTCGCGGCATCAAGTATTCGACCCTTCAGGCCCGCCGCGGCACCGCCGTTGCGGCTGAAGAATAGTCGATCTGACCAGGGATTTTGACCATGGCCAAGAAAGCAACCAAGACCATCACCGTTGAGCAGATCGGTTCGCCGATCCGCCGTCCGAAGGAACAGCGCGCGACGCTGGTCGGCCTCGGCCTCAACAAGATGCACAAGCAGCGCACGCTGGAAGATACGCCCTCCGTGCGCGGCATGATCGCTGCCGTCCAGCATCTCGTCCGCGTCGTGGACGAGGGCTGAGCCAGAGCGCAGGAGAACTCAGATGAAACTCAACGATCTGCGTGACAAGGACGGCGCGACGCACTCCAAGAAGCGTCTCGGCCGTGGTATCGGCTCCGGCTCCGGCAAGACCGGCGGTCGTGGCGTCAAGGGCCAGAAGGCGCGCTCCGGCGTCGCCATCAACGGCTTCGAGGGCGGCCAGATGCCGCTCTACCGGCGCCTGCCGAAGCGTGGCTTCAACAACATCTTCGCCAAGAGCTTCACCGTTGTGTCGCTGGCCCGCATCCAGGTGGCCATCGACGCCAAGAAGCTCGACGCCAAGGCGACCGTGACGGCTGAATCGCTGGTTGCCGCCGGCGTCATCCGCCGCGTCAAGGACGGCGTGCGCATCCTCTCGGACGGCGAGATCAAGGCGAAGCTCGCCTTTGACGTCGCCGGCGCCTCCAAGGCCGCGATCGAAAAGATCGAAAAGGCCGGCGGTTCGGTCAAGCTGCCGCAGGAAAAGGCAGCTGCCGAGTAACGGCAATTTGAAGCGCGATCGGCAAGAGTGGGATCCGTTTTTGCTCACGATTGCGCTTTGATCTGCTCGACGAGGCGGCCGCGTCAACGCGGCCGCTTGCATGTTTAGAGCCCGGAGCTTATCTCGTGAGCTTCGGTGAAACGCGCCGCCTGACCTCAGGGCCATCAAGCGTTACCAAGCGGAGAATCAGGCATGGCTTCGGCTGCTGAACAATTAGCTTCGAATCTGAATTTCTCGGCCTTCGCCAAGGCGGAGGATTTAAAGAAGCGCATCTGGTTCACGATCGGCGCGCTGCTCGTCTATCGCCTCGGCACCTACATCCCGCTTCCCGGTATCAATCCCGACGCCTTCGCCCAGGCCTTCTCTTCGCAGAGCAAGGGCGTGCTTGGCATGTTCAACATGTTCGCCGGCGGCGCCGTGCAGCGCATGGCGATCTTTGCGCTCGGCATCATGCCTTACATCTCCGCCTCCATCATCATGCAGCTGATGACTTCGGTCATCCCGTCGCTGGAAGCGCTGAAGAAGGAAGGCGAACAGGGCCGCAAGGTCATCAACCAATACACGCGCTACGGCACGGTGCTGCTTGCGCTGGTTCAGGCCTATGGCATTTCTGTCGGTCTGGAAGGCGGCAACGGCATCGTCAGCGATCCCGGCATGTTCTTCCGCATCTCGACCGTCGTCACGCTGGTCGGCGGCACCATGTTCCTGATGTGGCTGGGCGAGCAGATTACCGCGCGCGGCATCGGCAACGGCATTTCGCTGATCATCTTCTCCGGCATCGTCGCCGGCCTGCCGCACGCCATCTCCGGCACGCTGGAGCTTGGTCGCACCGGCGCGCTGTCGACCGGCCTGATCCTGGCGATCATCGTGCTGGCCGTCGTCGTCATCGCGCTCATCGTGTTCTTCGAGCGCGCCCAGCGCCGCTTGCTGATCCAGTACCCGAAGCGCCAGGTCGGCAACCGCATGTTCCAGGGCGATACCTCGCATCTGCCGCTGAAGCTCAACACGTCGGGTGTCATTCCGCCGATCTTCGCGTCGTCGCTGCTGTTGCTGCCGGCCACCGTCGCGGGCTTCTCGCAGACGGCCAACATGCCGGCCTGGGCCAGCACCATCCTGGCCGCGCTCGGCCACGGCCAGCCGCTCTATATGGCATTCTATGCGGCGATGATCGCGTTCTTCGCCTTCTTCTACACTGCGATTGTCTTCAACCCGAAGGAAACCGCCGACCAGCTCAAGAAGCATTCGGGCTTCATCCCGGGCTATCGTCCGGGCGAGCGCACCGCCGATTACATCGATTACGTTCTCACCCGCATCACCGTCGTCGGCGCCATCTATCTGGTGCTGGTGTGCCTGTTGCCGGAGTTCCTGATCTCGGCGACTGGCGTACCATTCTACCTTGGTGGCACATCGCTTCTGATCGTGGTCAGTGTCACGCTCGATACGGTTGCGCAGATTCAGGGCCACCTGATCGCGCACCAGTATGAAGGCCTGATCAAGAAGTCGAAGCTGCGCGGGGGGAAGAAAGCCAGATGAGGTTGATATTGCTTGGGCCGCCAGGAGCGGGCAAGGGGACGCAAGCACAAAGACTGGTAGAAAAACACGGCATACCCCAGCTCTCGACGGGCGATATGCTGCGTGCTGCCGTCCAGGCAGGCACCGAAGTCGGCAAGCGCGCCAAGGCGGTGATGGATGCCGGTGAACTGGTGTCCGATGCGATCGTCAACGCGATCGTCGCCGAGCGTATCGATCAGCCCGACTGCGCCAAGGGGTTCATCCTCGACGGCTATCCGCGGACCCTGGTGCAGGCGGATGCGGTCGAGCAGATGCTGTTGGATCGCTCCCAGGCCCTCAACGCCGTCATTGAGCTCGTGGTCGACGACAAGGCCCTGGTTGGCCGGATCGTCAAGCGCGCCGACGAGGCGCAGGCCGCCGGCCTTCCCGTTCGCAAGGACGACAACCCGACCGTGTTCGAAGAGCGCCTGAGGGAATACTACAAGAAGACGTCGCCGCTGATTGGCTACTACTATGCCAAGGGCAAGCTCCGCAGTGTCGACGGCATGGCCGATATCGACGCCGTGACGGAACAGATCGAAGCGGTGCTCAAGGACGCAGTGCGGGGAAATTAACGATTGCACTTGACGGAGGCGGTTCGCTGCGGTATGGCGGCCCGTCTTCCTATCAGGCATGAGCTTTGCTTGTCCGCAAGGGCAAGGCAGCCGCATTGAACTGGAAACTCCCGCATGGGCCGGCCTCCACCGGACGCGGGGCAACTTAAGACAGCGCCGTGCCCGCCTCGTTTTTGAGGATTGGCCGGCCCACATGGAGAAGGGAAGAACATGGCTCGTATAGCCGGCGTCAACATTCCGACCAACAAGCGCGTTGTCATTGCGCTTCAGTACATTCACGGCATTGGCAAGCGGTTCGCCCAGGAGATCGTCGACAAGGTCGGCATCCCGGCCGAGCGCCGCGTCAACCAGCTGACCGACGCGGAAGTGCTGCAGATCCGCGAAACCATCGACCGCGATTACCAGGTTGAAGGCGACCTGCGCCGCGAAGTCTCGATGAACATCAAGCGGCTCATGGACCTCGGCTGCTACCGCGGCCTGCGTCACCGCCGCTCGCTGCCGGTCCGCGGCCAGCGCACGCATACCAATGCGCGCACCCGCAAGGGCCCGGCCAAGTCGATCGCCGGCAAGAAGAAGTAAGTGAGTGAATAGCGAGTAGCCATTAGCGAGTAGGGATCCCTACTCGCTATTCCCTACTCACTACTCGCTTTCCAAGGTGGAGCCGCTGGCATTACGGCGGTGTAGAGATCAACTGAAAGGACTATCATGGCCAAGGAAGCCGCTCGTGTTCGCCGTCGCGAACGCAAGAACATCTCGTCGGGCGTTGCCCACGTCAATTCGACCTTCAACAACACGATGATCACCATCACCGACGCGCAGGGCAATTCGATTGCCTGGTCGTCGGCCGGTGCCCAGGGCTTCAAGGGTTCGCGCAAGTCGACCCCGTTCGCTGCCCAGATGGCTGCCGAGGATGTTGCCAAGAAGGCCCAGGAACACGGCATGCGCATGCTCGAAGTCGAGGTCTGCGGACCCGGCTCCGGTCGTGAATCGGCATTGCGCGCCCTGCAGGCGGCCGGCTTCACCATCACCTCGATCCGTGATGTGACGCCGATCCCGCACAATGGCTGCCGCCCGCGCAAGAAGCGTCGCGTCTAAGCATTTACCGAACGCCGCGCGAGCGCCCTTGGGCGCTCCTCCGCGGCATTCCAGGTCGCCCGCCACGATTGGATGGTGGCGGGTCAACGGAAGGAAAGCATCATGATCCAGAAAAATTGGCAGGAACTGATCAAGCCGAACAAGATCGAGTTCTCGTCGAAGAAGAAGACGCTGACCACGCTGGTCGCCGAGCCTCTCGAGCGTGGCTTTGGCCTGACGCTGGGCAACGCGCTGCGCCGCGTGCTTCTGTCTTCGCTGCGCGGTGCGGCTGTTACCGCCGTGCAGATCGACGGCGTTCTGCATGAATTCTCGTCCATCGCCGGCGTGCGCGAGGACGTGACCGACATCGTCTTGAATATCAAGGAAATCGCCATCCGCATGGAAGGCGATGGTCCCAAGCGCATGGTCGTTCGCAAGCAGGGACCGGGTGCTGTTCTTGCCGGCGACATCCAGACGGTTGGCGACGTCGAGATCCTCAACCCCGACCACGTCATCTGCACGCTGGACGAAGGCGCTGAAATCCGCATGGAATTCACCGTCGACACCGGCAAGGGTTACGTGCCGGCCGACCGCAACCGCGCCGAAGACGCGCCGATCGGCTTGATCCCGGTCGACAGCCTTTATTCGCCGGTCAAGAAGGTCTCCTACAAGGTCGAGAACACCCGCGAGGGCCAGGTTCTCGACTATGACAAGCTGACCATGACGATCGACACCGACGGTTCGATCACCGGCGAGGACGCGGTGGCTTTCGCCGCCCGCATCCTGCAGGACCAGCTCGGCCTGTTCGTCAACTTCGACGAGCCGCAGAAGGAAGTCGCCGCCGAGGCCGTCACCGAGCTCGCCTTCAACCCGGCGCTGCTCAAGAAGGTCGACGAACTTGAGCTTTCGGTGCGTTCGGCCAACTGCCTGAAGAACGACAACATCGTCTATATCGGCGACCTGATCCAGAAGACCGAAGCCGAGATGCTGCGCACCCCGAACTTCGGCCGCAAGTCGCTGAACGAGATCAAGGAAGTCTTGGCGGCGATGGGCTTGCACCTCGGCATGGAAGTGCCGGACTGGCCGCCGGAAAACATCGAAGATCTCGCTAAGCGTTACGAAGACCAATATTGAGCATGAATTCCAAGGATGGGCGGCGTGGGCCGCTCGATCCGACGGTCATGCGGAAAACCATCAGAGGCCGCGGCCTCTTGAACAACTGAAGAAGGAAAAGAGCCATGCGCCACGGTTTCAAAGGCCGTCGCTTCGCCCGAAGCATTAGCCATCGCAAGTCGATGTTCGCCAACCTCGCCGTGTCGCTGCTCGAGCACGAGCAGATCGTCACGACCTTGCCGAAGGCGAAGGACCTGCGTCCGATCGTCGAGAAGCTGGTGACGCTCGGCAAGCGCGGCGACCTGCATGCCCGCCGCCAGGTCATTGCCCAGATCGGCAATGAAGGCGTCGTCAAGCGTCTGTTCGACACCATCGCGCCGCGCTACGCCAACCGCAATGGCGGCTATCTGCGCATCATGAAGGCGGGCTTCCGTCACGGTGACAACGCCGCCATGGCCGTCATCGAGTTCGTCGATCGCGACGTTTCGGCCAAAGGCGCCGGCGACCGCGCTCGCATCGAAGCCGAAAGCGCTGACGCGGACGCCGCAGCCGCGTAAGGCTCGGTTTTCCCAAATGAGTTCAAAGGGGCCTGCGGGCCCCTTTTTTGTTTGCCGATGTTTGCTGTCCATCGGCCAGCGCCAGGTACTGGCTTCCGCTCAACAGCTTCCAATCGAATGCACCCGGTACCTCTTCAGTCTTCGGGTAAGGATATGAATAGATACTGTCGAGGACGGCTCGAGAATCGATTTTCGCCATCGCTTGCGACGGGGAGGAGGCCTTCAAATAGGTTTCGGCATCTTGGTTGCCGATGAAGTCGGCAGCCACATGAAAATGTATCTGAATCGGTCCGGCGCAGATGTTCATCCCGATGTCATGGCCGGATGCCGCGTAGAAAACCTTGGCCTGATCTGGAGTCCAAAGGCCGGCACCCAGGAACTCTGATGGCTTTGTCTTTCCGCTGAACCCGTCCAGGGAGAGTGCAAAGCGAGTGGTGAGAGCCTCCAAATCGCCTTTGAGGTAACTGGCCTGCTCAATTTGAAACCAGTTCATCTGGCGAGGCGGCGTGATATCAAAGGAAATTTCGAGCTTTCCGAACGTCCAGTAATCTGGATCGACATGCTCAGGCATGCCGAGCACTTCGACAATCTCGGCCATTGTCATGTCGGGGGAGATCGGCCCCAAGCTGCCGGTCTTCAAAAAGTCACGGAAAGACAGGAGTTGTTTTTTCATCAGGGCCACGAGGTTTTCGGTTTCAAGGTCAGCTGTAGCTGTTTTGCTGCCCAAAATAGTCGGATTTCAGCGGCTTAGCCTTTCATTTTGCACAATCGTCGGGACAATGCCCCCGAACTTGCCTTGGAGGATTCGCGAATGCGCGCCAGAAGACTGCCCTTTGTTCTGCTTTTCGCCATCATGGCGTTTGCGGCCGCACCGGTGGTCAGGCAGGCATTGGCCGAGGAGACGAAGACCGATCCCGGCCTGTCCGATGTGCTGACCGACCTGCTGCATGGCGTGGAAGGCGAAAACGCCACGGCTGGTCCCGACAAGCGCGTACCCTTCGGCCGCGAGGAGGTGCAATTGTCGTTTGCGCCGCTGGTCAAGCAGACAGCCCCGGCCGTGGTCAACGTCTATGCCTCGCAGACGGCCAAGGTCACGTCGCCTTTCGACGGCGATCCGTTCTTCGAGGAATTCTTCGGCCGCTCGCAGCCGCGTGCGCAGTCTTCGCTCGGCTCCGGCGTGCTGGTCGATCCGACCGGCGTCGTGGTCACCAATTACCACGTCATCAAGGATGCCGACCGGGTCAAGGTGGCGACGGCGGACGGACGCGAGTTCGACAGTAAGGTGCTGCTCAAGGACGAGACACTCGACCTCGCCGTGCTCAAGATCACCTCGGACAAGCCGTTTCCGGTTATCGCCATCGGCGATTCCGACGCGCTTGAGGTCGGCGACCTGTTGCTGGCCATCGGCAACCCCTTCGGCGTCGGCCAAACCACCACCAGCGGCATCGTCTCGGCCCTGGCCCGCAGCCATATCGGCGTCTCCGATTCCAGCTTCTTCATCCAGACCGACGCCGCCATCAATCCGGGCAATTCCGGCGGTGCGCTGATCAACATGGGCGGCCAGCTGGTCGGCATCAACACCGCCATCTACAGCCGCAGTGGCGGTTCGATCGGCATCGGCTTCGCCATTCCCTCGAATATGGTCCGCGCTTTTGCCGACGCGGCCAAGGCCGGGCTCGACTTCTTCGAACGGCCCTATATCGGAGCCGAGTTCGAATCGGTGACGCCGCAGATCGCCGAATCGCTCGGCATGGAGAAGCCGACCGGTGCGCTGGTCTCGTCGGTCGAGGCGACCGGTCCGGCCGGCAAGGCAGGACTCAAGCCCGGCGACGTGGTGCTGCAACTCAATGGCAAGCCGGTCGAGAGCATCGAAGCGCTGGACTACCGGATGGCGACGCTGTCGATCGGCACCACCGCCAATTTCGCGGTTTTGACCAAGGGCCAGCAGGCGGCGATGGATATTGCGCTGGAGCGTGCTCCGGAAGGCATGAAAGCTGCCGAGGTGACGCTGCATGGCCGCAGCCCGTTTTCGGGCGCCAAGGTCGCGGAGCTGTCGCCCCGGCTCGCGCAGCGGCTTGGCCTGCGCACGGACATCAAGGGCGTCACCGTGGTCGACATCAACCGTGATTCTCCGGCCGCCGATTTCGGCTTCCAGCCGGGCGACATCGTGCGCGAGGTGAACGGCACCACCATCGATACCGCGGCGACCCTGGAGTTGGCGGCCAGGACGGATACGCGCTGGTGGCGCTTTACCGTCGAGCGTGGCGGGCAGATAATGCGTCAGGTGTTGCGTTATTAGGGCTGGGTTCCGTGCATTCGGGCTCATGCTCCAACGAAAAAGAAGTGCATGGCCGATCTGTTCAGCGTCGATGAACCGGAAAAGACCCCGCCTGGGCGGCCGCTGGCCGACAGGCTGCGGCCGAGAAACCTTGGCGAGGTCGTCGGCCAGGAGCATCTGACCGGCCCTGACGGCGCGCTGACCCGGTTGATCGGTTCCGGCTCGCTCGGCTCGATGATCTTCTGGGGGCCGCCCGGCACCGGCAAGACCACCGTGGCGCGCCTGCTTGCCGGCGAAACCAGCCTGGCCTTCGAGCAGATATCGGCTGTCTTTTCCGGCGTCGCCGACCTGAAAAAGGTGTTCGAAGCGGCCAAATTGCGCCGCGCCAATGGCCGCCAGACCTTGCTGTTCGTCGACGAGATCCATCGCTTCAACCGTGCCCAGCAAGACAGCTTCCTCCCGGTCATGGAGGACGGGACAGTCGTGCTGGTTGGCGCCACGACCGAAAACCCGTCCTTCGAACTGAATGCCGCTTTGTTGTCACGCGCGCGCGTTCTGGTCTTCCATTCGCTTGGCGAGGAGAGCATCTCCAAGCTGATGGTGCGGGCGGAGGAGACCGAGGGCAGGGCGCTGCCGCTCGACGACGAGGCGCGGACCATGCTCATCCGCATGAGCGATGGCGACGGCCGGGCCTCGCTGACGCTCGCGGAAGAAGTCTGGCGGGCAGCCAAACCCGGCGAGGTCTTCGATCCCCAGGGACTGCAGCGCATCGTCCAGCGCCGCGCGCCGATCTACGACAAGGGCCAGGACGGCCATTACAATCTGATCTCGGCGCTGCACAAATCGGTACGCGGTTCAGACCCTGACGCGGCTCTCTACTATCTCGCACGCATGTTCGATGCCGGCGAGGATCCGCTCTATCTAGGCCGTCGGCTGGTGCGCATGGCCATGGAAGACATCGGCCTTGCCGACCCGCAGGCGCTTGTCGTCGCCAATGCCGCCAAGGATGCCTATGATTATCTTGGCTCGCCCGAGGGCGAGTTGGCGTTTGCCGAGGCCACCGTCTATCTCGCCACCGCGCCCAAATCCAATGCCGTCTACAATGCTTTCAAGGCTGCCACGCGGGCCGCGAAGGAACACGGCTCGCTGCTGCCGCCCAAGCACATCCTCAACGCGCCGACAAAGCTGATGAAAGAGGAGGATTACGGCGCCGGCTATCGTTACGACCATGACGAGCCGGATGCCTTTTCGGGGCAGGATTATTTTCCCGAGAAGATGGGCCGCCAGACCTTCTATGATCCGCCCGAGCGCGGCTTCGAGCGCGACATCAGGAAGCGGCTCGACTATTGGGCGAAGCTGCGCAAGGAGCGGGAGTAGCAGGCTTGCGTGAGGCCGTTGACCAGATCCACCAGGCAGCCAGCCGGCCACGATAGCAGGGCCGTTGTGTGGTAACCCAAAAAACCTTATCAAGGCGCACGACCGGGCGGTGGTCGTTGCCGTGATTTGGGCACTTCATTCGCAACAGGATCGCGCTCCGCGCGTGGAAAAATGACAAAAACCCTTCGCAAGTCCCTTCGCAAATTCGCCATTGCCATCCCGCTTCTCGCCCTTGGCTTCTATTTCATTCCCATCCTGACGACGATCTTCATCATCTGCGGCCTGATCGACGTGCTGCGCAACGACCGCAAGGATCTGTCGCTGTTCTCAGGCTATTTTCTCGGCAACGGCCTGTTCACCTGGCTGCTTTCGCCGTTCAATCTGCTGGTCGACCTCTTGTGCTACAGAAATCCAGGTGTCTGGAAGCTGGAGCAGTTTCCCGCCGACTACCAGCGCGAGGTCAACGAGGTCCTGGACATCTTCAAGGCGCGCAAAGATGAGATCATTGCCGATATCGACGCCAATTTCGGCGCCGGCCGGCGCGGCATGTATGTCTACCAGTGGTACGGTAAGCACAGGATCGACAACGTCGCCGAGTTCAACAAGGATTTCAAGTACATCAAGACCATAGCCGTTTCCGTCTTCAGCAAGCGCGAATCGACGTCCTGGCATTTCGGCCCGCTACGGCTCAGCCTGCGCATCCTCTACAATCTGATCCCGGTTAAGTCGGAGATTTTCGTCGAGTGCGGCAACGTCAAGAATTATTGGTACGACAATCCGCTGTTCATCTTCGACGACACGCTGCTGCATCGCTCGGTCAACGAGTATGACGGACGCCGCTACTGCGTGTTCATGGACGTCATCCGGCCGTCTCCGGTTCCCAGACTGATCGCGGGCATGCTCTCAATCGTCTCGGTCAGCGTCGAGCGCATCAATTCCATGTTCTACAAGAACTGGAAGATGATCGGTTCGACCAAGCCGAAGAATGCCGGCACGACCTGAGCTTTAGAAAACCGGCGCTGCCGGCGGCATTTGGGTGCTCTGCGTGTGAGACTTGGCCATCCTTGTGGCCGCTCATGCGCCGGAACGGCTCCTGGCTGCATGAACGGCGGCCCCGGGCTGACTTTGACAGTTCTGCCTCTTCTCCTTCTGGCGGCTTCAAGTGACGAAGAACAGATCTCTCGGATTTTGGGCAACGACATATGTGTGCACCGCTCTGCTGGGAGTTGCTCTTGCTCTCACCTATGTAGGGCTTGAGCAGCCTGTCTATTACTGGGACTTCGCTGCCTATTTCGACACGTTCAGCCGGCAAGGCACGCTCTTGATTCAGAGCCCTCTCGAGTGGCTCAGCCATTTGAGAACCTCGATCGCCACGGATGACTACAGTGCGGCGATCCTGGTGCCGCTGATGCCGTTTCACATCATTTTTGGCGATTCGAGGTTTTCCTATATCGCCGGAATAGTTGCTTTTTATCTGGTCCCGACCGCTCTTCTCATCGGCAGAATTAGCTATCTGGAGGCGGCGACCGGGACGTCTTCATGCCGAAGCTGGCTCACCGTATGGATTGCGGCCTTTCTCTACACGCCGTTCTGGGCGGCGACGCTCCGTGGGTTGCCTGACATTGCCGGCTGTCTCGCGCTTTCGGCGGCAACCTACTTTCTCTGGAAATCGAGGTTCCTGACCCATGAACCGGTGATCAGCGGAATACGTGTCGGCGTATGCCTGTGGTTGGCATTCGTGCTGCGCCGCTGGCACGCCTATCCTGTCATCGGGCTGGGAATTTCCGCAGCCTTCTTCTGTTTTCTGCAGGTCGCCAAAGATCGGGACTTTCCGGCACTCCGCAATGCCGCCGTCGGAGGCCTGTGTGCGATCCTCGTGGTTGTCGGAGCCGCGCTGACCTTCCAGCAACCCTTGATCCTCAAGATACTGGGAACCAGCTATGGCGATCTTTACAGCGGATACAAGACGGACTTCGTTTCGCAGATTGTCCAGGTGGGATCCCGGCTCAGCTGTGTGAACTGGCTGTTGATCGTATTTGGCCTTTACATCTCCATTATACGCCGAAACAGATTTTCCCTGTTCTGTGCCGTTGTTTCGGCACTCACCTTCGTCCTCTTCACCCGCATGCAGGACCCGGATCGCCATCATTCGGTGCCGGTATTTCTTTGGCTCTTTCCTGCCTACGCCCAGGCAATCGTTACGATCGTTTCGATGCCGGCACTGAGATCGCGATGGTCGAACGCCGCGATAGCCGTTGCCGCCGGGCTGGCGTTTTTCGGTACTTTTTTCCCGACTGGCCGCCAGGTTCTGTCGCCGATCAGCTACGTCTTTGCCAGGGAAGCCACGCTCCCGCTGCGCCTCGACAATCTTCCAGAATACAGGCGCCTTATCGATGACCTTCTTGGAAAGATGGGACCTGGGGACCGATTGTCGGTGTTTGCATCCAGCGGGATCATGAGCGATTCATTGCTGTATGAAATGGACAAGGACCTTTACCCTCGCATCGAGTGGGCTTGTCAGGTCGATAGTCGCGATCGATTCAGACCGGCGGCGTTGAAGTCCAAATACGTTGTCGTGACCGACCCGCCCGTTATCCATCTGCAGCAGGGCGCGCAGCTCTGTGTCTCGATACCGGACCAATACATCGTCGAGGGCAAAGGCATTGGCGCAGCATACAGGCGCATCGCGGCGTACCAGCTGTCAGGCGACGTCAAGGGCTACCTCTACGAACAGGTGCGCCCTATCGGCAAAACGGAGGTCGATGACCTCTATAACGAGTTCAGGAAAAAATATCCGGGATGGGCAACGCCTGAGTGGTGAGCTCGATCTGCGTGCGGTTGCGCCCGCAACGAGGGATTGACGGGGCAGCCGTGCGAGGGCAGTAAACGGTCATGTTCAATCTGCTTCTCGTCGTCGTCGGTGGCGGCATCGGCGCCGGAATTCGTCACCTTACCAACATCGGCGCGCTGCGTTTTGTCGGCCCCAGCTATCCCTGGGGCACGATGGCCATCAACATCATCGGCTCCTTCGCCATGGGGCTGTTCATCGCCTCCATGATGCGCCGTGGCGGATCGAACGAGGTCAGGCTGTTCGTTGCTACCGGCATTCTTGGCGGCTTCACCACCTTCTCAGCCTTTTCGCTTGATTTCGCGACGCTGTGGGAGCGGGGAGCCACGCTGCCTGCGCTGGCTTATGCCCTTGCCAGCGTCATTGGCGCCATTATCGCCCTGTTTCTGGGACTTTGGCTCGCAAGAAGCCTGCCTTAGTGCTATTGCCGCGCCAAGAACAGGCCGAGCTTCGCTCGGGAAACGGATAAGCGACAAAAAACATGGCAGGCGTTGAACAGATCACGGTGGAGGCCGGCGAGGCGGGCATGCGGCTCGACCGCTGGTTCAAGACCCATTTCCCGGGCCTTGGTTTCGGCCATTTGCAGAAGCTTCTGCGCTCCGGCCAGATCCGTGTCGATGGCGGTCGGGTCAAGGCCGACACCCGTGTCGAGCCCGGCCAGATGGTTCGCGTCCCGCCGCTCGAGGTCGACAAGAAGGGCGAGAGTGCGCTGACCGGCCACTCGATCCGCAACCAGGGCGATGCCGATGTCCTGTCGAAAATGCTGATCCATGAAGATCCCAAGGTTTTCGTCTTCAACAAGCCGGCGGGCCTTGCGGTGCAGGGCGGCTCGGGCGTCACCCGCAATGTCGACGACATGCTGGAGGCCTGGCGCAGCCAGAAGGGCGAGAAGCCCAGACTGGTTCACAGGCTCGACCGCGACACTTCGGGTGTTCTGGTCGTCGCCCGCACCCGGCTGGCCGCCATGAAGCTCTCGGAAGCGTTTCGCGCCCGCGAGACCAAGAAGACCTATTGGGCGCTGGTCAAGGGCGTGCCGCCCAAGCGCGAGGACAAGATCTCGACCTGGCTGATCAAGGAGCCGACGCCGGACGGTGACCGCGTGCGTGTCGCCGCGCATGGCGAAAAGGGCGCCGATCACGCCGTCTCCTACTACCGCATCATCGAGCAGGCT
Organism: Mesorhizobium sp. M7A.F.Ca.MR.245.00.0.0; assembly: GCF_003997415.1. Lineage (NCBI taxonomy): Bacteria > Pseudomonadati > Pseudomonadota > Alphaproteobacteria > Hyphomicrobiales > Phyllobacteriaceae > Mesorhizobium > Mesorhizobium sp. M7A.F.Ca.MR.245.00.0.0. The sequence goes on from NZ_RZTE01000038.1 coordinate 22,506, forward strand.
GCGCAGACGATGACCTGGCTTGAAATGGAGCCCTATACGGGCCGCACCCACCAGCTTCGTGTCCACGCCGCCTACATCGGCTGCCCGATCCTGGGCGATCCGAAATATTTCGAGGCCGACACCAACTGGGACTTTCCAGGGGGCATTCAAAACCGCCTGCATCTGCACGCCCGCCGCATCATCATTCCGCATCCCGACAAGGGCGTCATCGATGTCACCGCGCCAATGCCGCCGCACATGCGCCAGAGCTGGAACCTGATCGGCTTCGACGACGCCAGCGCGGAGGACTGATCGTGAGCGGCGCCAGTGACGCGCTCGACCGGCGCGACACGGTCGACATGGCCGCCGCCGCCATCATGGTCGGGCTGACCTTTTCCTGGGGGTTGAATTACGTCGCCGCCAAGATCTCCTACGCCGGCTATGACCCGGTCTTCCTGTCGATCGCGCGCTCGATCATCGGCGGCCTATGTGTCTTTGCCTGGTGCCGGTGGCGCGGCATCGCGCTTTTCACGCGCGACGGGACCTTGCTCGCCGGCATCGTGGTTGGCGCGCTTTTCGGCATCGAGTTCCTTTGCCTTTATGTCGGCCTGGAGCATACGACCGTTGCCCGCAACACGCTGCTGGTCAACACGATGCCGTTCTGGATGCTGCTCGGCGGCCATTTCCTGCTCGGTGAGCAGATCACATTGAGGAAATTCCTTGGCCTGCTGCTGGCCTTTGCCGGCCTTGTCGCGGTGTTTTCCGACAAGCTTGGCGGCGGCGGAGACATGCTGTTCGGCGATCTGCTGAGCCTCGGCTCCGGATTCTTCTGGGCTTTGACCAACATCCTCATCAAGCGGTCGAAGCTGGTCGAGGCGAGCGCCGAGAAGCTTCTGCTTTACCAACTCGCCGGGGCAGCGATCGTCGGCATATTGGTGCTGCCTCTCGCCGGCCCGCCCGTTCGCGACCCGACCGTGCTGCCGACCTTGGCGCTGCTCTTCCAGGCTGTCTACATCGTCGCCTTCACCTATGTGCTGTGGTTCTGGCTGTTGCGGCGCTATCCGGCGTCAGGCCTGTCCAGTTTCACTTTCCTGTCGCCGGTTTTCGGCGTGCTGTGCGGCGCCATGTTCTTGAATGAGCCGCTGACCATGCGCATTTTCCTGGCACTTGGCCTGATTGCCGCCGGCCTGATCATCGTCAACCGGCCAGTGCGCAAGCTGACGCCGGTGTAAGAGAGACCTTCTATGCGTGACATCCTCAACGACCTTGAAGCGGGCAAATATCTTTCGGATCCGGATCCGGTGCGCCGCGCCCAGATCCAGATGAAGACGCCTCTGCCGAAGCGCTTCTACAAGACCGTCTCGGTCGCGCCGGTCGAAGGCGGCTTTGCCGTGCATCTCGACGGAAAGCCGGTGCGCACGCCGGGCAAGGCGCTGCTGGCAGTGCCTACCGAGGCGGCAGCCGCGCTCGTCGCCGACGAGTTCGCCACCCAAAGCGAGACCATCAATCCGGTGACCATGCCGGTGATGCGGCTTGTGAACACCGCCATCGATGGCGTCGCCAGCGACCCGCAGGCGGTGCTGGAAGACATTCTGCGCTTCGCCTCGTCCGATCTGCTCTGTTACCGCGCCGACGCGCCGCAAGGGCTGGTGGAGCGGCAGAACCAGCATTGGGACTCGGTGATAGACTGGGCGAGGGGAACACTTGGGGTGCGCTTCAATCTCGCCGAGGGGATCATCCATGTCGAGCAGCCGCGCGAGACCATCGCGGTGCTGGGCAGCCATCTTGCCCAGCGAACAGAGCCGCTGCGTCTCGCCGCCATCCATGTGATGACGTCGCTCACAGGTTCGGCGCTGCTGGCGCTGGCTGTCGATTTCGGCGAGATCGACGCTGAGGCTGCATGGGCCGCGGCTCATGTCGACGAGGACTGGCAGATCGAGCATTGGGGGCAGGACGCCGAAGCCGTTGCCCGCCGCGCGGCTCGCAAGCACGACATGATGGCTGCTGTCGGCCTGCTGGAAGCGCTCAAGGGCTAAGGGTTTCCCAACTCGCCCGGTTTCATCCCGCAGCGCACCTAATACCAAAGTCATAATCCCAAAGACGCGCTGCCTTTGGCGGGCGCTTTCTGTCATTTTTCCCGAATGGCTGTCGTTGAGTCCGTGCTCGGAGGAGAACGCGGACGGTGTCGCGCAGCATCGAGAACGGGTCTCACGGGAGGATAACGAAATGGCAATAGCATCGACCGCCGGCGGAGCAAGCCGCGCCATGACGCGGGAGGAGAAGAAAGTCATCTTCGCTTCCTCGCTCGGCACCGTTTTCGAATGGTATGATTTCTATCTCTACGGCTCGCTGGCAGTGTTCATCGGTTCGACCTTTTTCAGTCCAGCCATCCCGGAAGCGACCCGCAATATCTTCGCGCTGCTGGCTTTCGCTGCCGGCTTCCTGGTGCGCCCGTTCGGCGCATTGCTGTTCGGCCGCATCGGCGATCTTGTCGGCCGTAAATATACCTTCCTCGTCACCATGACGATCATGGGCCTGTCGACCTTCCTGGTCGGCTTGCTGCCTGGCTATGCGACCTTGGGCATCGCCGCTCCGGTGATCCTGATCATCCTGCGCATGCTGCAGGGCCTGGCACTGGGTGGCGAATATGGCGGCGCGGCCACTTACGTCGCCGAACATGCGCCGGACAACCGGCGCGGCTACTATACCTCGTGGATCCAGACCACGGCGACGCTGGGCCTGTTCCTGTCGCTGGTTGTGATCCTGATCGTACAGGCTTCATTGAGCAAGGAAAACTATGCTGCCTGGGGCTGGCGTATTCCGTTCCTCGTATCCTTCCTGCTGCTAGGCATCTCGATCTGGATCCGGCTTTCGCTTTCCGAATCGCCGACCTTCCAGCGCATGAAGGATGAGGGCAAGGGCTCCAAGGCGCCGCTGACGGAAGCCTTCGGCCAATGGAAGAACGCCAAGATCGCACTGCTGGCGCTGCTAGGCCTCACCGCCGGTCAGGCCGTGGTCTGGTACAATGGCCAGTTCTACGCGCTGTTCTTCCTGACCAACGTGCTCAAGGTCGACGCGCAGTCGGTCAACATCATGATCGCGATCGCCCTGGCAGTAGGCTCGATCTTCTTCGTCGTCTTTGGCTGGCTCTCCGACAAGATCGGCCGCAAGCCGATCATCATGGCGGGCCTTGCCTTAGCGATTGTATGCACCTTCCCGCTGTTCAAGGCACTGACCTGGGCTGCCAATCCGGCGCTTGCCACAGCCCAGCAGAACACGCGGGCGACGGTGACGGCGGCACCTGGAGATTGCAAGTTCCAGTTCAATCCGGTGGGTACCGCGAAGTTCACGACATCCTGCGATATCGCGACCTCGTTCCTGACCAAGAACTCGGTTCCCTATGACGTCGTGTCGACGGCCGCCGCCGGCACACCCGCATCTGTCAAGATCGGCAACGAGACGGTCGAGTCCTATGACGCCATCGCCGCCGGCGATCAGGCCAAGGCCAAGGAAGCCGCCTTCATCAAGGCCGTCAACATGTCGCTGCAGGACGGCGGCTATCCGCTGAAGCGCGCGGCAGCCAAGGTTGCGGACCAGAAGCTCGATGCGTTTGTTGCCGCCAACCCGGAACTGAAGCTGGACGCCGCTGCCATCCGTGCCGGTGAGAAGGCGACGGTGCCGATCGACCAGGCAGTCAAGGACAAGCTGCTGACCACCGACGAGGCGGCGGGCGCACCCGAAGTCACCGTCTACAACATTCCGGGTGGTGGCGCGTTCGCCATGTTCGCCGATCCTGCAGCAGTGAACTGGCCAATGACGATCGGCATCCTGTTCATCCTGGTGCTGTTCGTGACCATGGTCTATGGGCCGATCGCGGCGATCCTGGTCGAGATGTTCCCGACCCGCATTCGCTACACCGGCATGTCGTTGCCCTATCACATCGGCAATGGCTGGTTCGGCGGCCTGCTGCCGGCAACCGTGTTCGCGCTCAGCGCCTATAAGGGCGACATCTACTATGGCCTTTGGTATCCGGTGGTGATCGCGGCGATAACGCTGGTCATCGGCATGATCTTCGTCAAGGATACGCTCGGCACCGACCTGCACGCCAAGGAGTAGGCAGGCCCGGTGTTCAAAGAAAGCCCGGCGCGAGCAATCGCGCCGGGCTTTCTCTTTTTAGGCCAATTCGTTGGCGAGGGCTGCTGCCCTTTGTGTCAGCTCTTGCGGCCCCGGGTCTCACCCTCGATGGCTGCCTCATGGTACCAGCCGTCGCCGAAGTCTGCGCGGGCACCACGCAGCGAGGCAAGCTCTGCCGCAAACTTAGCCTTGCCGCTCAAATTTGAGGCAGCGGCGCGCGCTGCCACCGGGAACATCAAAATTGTGGCCGACGGTCGTGTGGAAATGATTTCCATTGCCGGGTTCCTTTCTTCTGCCGAACCTTTTCGATTCAACTTGATCCGAAGATAAGGTCTGCAATCAAGTTAGGCAATATGCCTATGAAAAGATCAGCAATTGCACACTATTTGTGCAAAGAACGACTGTGATTGATCGGAACGCATCGCTTAGGCGGATCACCGACTTCGGGTGGATACCGGGTCAATTTTGCCGCACCCTTCACACCAAGAATGGCACACGAATTGCATTTTAAGAATGCGGCAGGCCGGCTGCTGACGGCAGACGCATGTCGACGCCGTTCAGTGTTCGGTGATCAAGCAACGAGAGGCTAGAATGACGAAATACAAGCTCGAGTATATCTGGCTCGATGGATATACCCCGGTCCCCAACCTTCGCGGCAAGACGCAGATCAAGGAATTCGCCGAATTCCCTGATCTCGAGCAGTTGCCGCTGTGGGGCTTCGATGGTTCCTCGACCCAGCAGGCCGAAGGGCACAGCTCCGATTGCGTGCTGAAGCCGGTTGCGGTCTATCCGGATCCCGCCCGTACCAACGGCGTGCTGGTCATGTGCGAAGTCATGATGCCCGATGGCGTCACGCCGCATGCCTCCAACAAGCGCGCCACCATCCTCGATGACGAGGGCGCCTGGTTCGGCTTCGAGCAGGAATATTTCTTCTACAAGGACGGCCGGCCGCTCGGCTTCCCCGAGAGCGGCTATCCCGCACCCCAGGGTCCGTACTACACCGGCGTCGGCTATTCCAATGTCGGCTCCGTTGCGCGCCAGATCGTCGAGGAGCATCTCGACCTCTGCCTCGCCGCCGGCATCAACCACGAAGGCATCAACGCCGAAGTGGCCAAGGGCCAGTGGGAATTCCAGATTTTCGGCAAGGGCTCCAAGAAAGCCGCCGACCAGATGTGGATGGCCCGCTATTTGATGCAGCGCCTGACCGAGAAGTACGGCATCGACATTGAATACCATTGCAAGCCGCTCGGCGACACCGACTGGAACGGCTCGGGCATGCACGCCAATTTCTCGACCGCCTATATGCGCGAAGTCGGCGGCAAGGCCTATTTCGAAGCGCTGATGGCGGCCTTCGACAAGAACCTGATGGATCACATCGCCGTCTACGGCCCGGACAACGACAAGCGTTTGACCGGCAAGCACGAGACCGCGCCGTGGAACCGGTTCAGCTATGGCATTGCCGACCGTGGCGCCTCGATCCGCGTGCCGCATTCCTTCATCAAGAGCGACTACAAGGGTTATCTGGAAGACCGCCGTCCGAACTCGCAGGGCGACCCCTACCAGATCGCCTCGCAGATCCTGAAGACGATCGCCTCGGTTCCGGCAAGCGCTCAGGTTTCGGCCGCCGCGTAAGCGTTTCGGACTGCATGACAAGATGACCCCGGCGTTTCGCGCCGGGGTTCTTTTTTGGCCGTTACCCGGCTGACGGCATTCCTGGTAAAACATACCCAGAAAAAGTCAGGGAATTCACGCGGTCGCAAATCGCCCGGAAGTTCTGGCCGCAGCCATGTGAGCCTCCGGCGATCACTCCCTATAAAGCCCGGAAAAGCGCCTTTTCCAGCCCTTATCTGGGGCAATGGACCTTCCATAAGCATCTGTTCATACAGCAGAATCGGTCATTCGCGGCCCGGCTTGCAGCGTTGACAGATCACGCTACGGCATGCGTATTCGCAGGCCTTGGGGTTACGTCACGCAATGCTGTTCGGACGGGCGGGGTTTTCTGAACGGCGGCATTGGCGTGGGCGCCGGACGAGCGGTCACTGTAGCCTGAGACAGTGCTCCGCTCGCTCCTGGCTCCAACGTTGGCGACCGACCGGCCGCCTTGATCTTCACCGGACATCGCCGAGTAGTGATTGAAGTCACCGGACCGACGCGCTCAGGCCGGCCGCTCCGATGGACCGTGGGTCCAGAATCCAGGCATCGTATGATCGTCGAAGACGAAAGACCAATATGGCTGTCCATGCGTGGCTGCCGCGCAGGCGAGACATGCCGGTCGGCTGGCAATTCCTATTGGAGCGCAGCAAAAAGCCCTTGAAAGAGGGAAGTCTTTCAAGGGCTTGGTTGTTATGGCGTATCTTAGTCTGAGATTGAAGGCTCAGACAGAGTAATACATATCGTATTCGACCGGATGCGGGGTCATTTCGAAGCGCATCACTTCGGCCATCTTCAGCTCGATGTAGCTGTCGATCTGGTCGTCGTCGAAGACGCCGCCGGCTTTCAGGAAGCCGCGGTCCTTGTCGAGGCTTTGCAGGGCTTCGCGCAGCGAGCCGCAGACGGTCGGGATCTTCTTCAGTTCCTTCGGCGGCAGGTCGTAGAGATCCTTGTCCATCGGCTGGCCGGGATGGATCTTGTTCTTGATACCGTCGAGGCCGGCCATCAGCAGCGCGGAGAAAGCGAGGTAGGGGTTCGCGCCGGGATCGGGGAAGCGGACCTCGACGCGCTTGGCCTTCGGCGACGAGCCGAACGGGATACGGCAGGACGCCGAGCGGTTGCGCGCCGAATAGGCGAGCAGAACCGGCGCTTCGTAACCCGGCACCAGGCGCTTGTAGGAATTGGTCAGCGGGTTGGTGAAGGCGTTGATCGCCTTGGCATGCTTGATGACGCCGCCGATGAAGAACAGGCAGCTTTCCGACAGACCGGCATATTCATTGCCGGCGAAGGTCGGCTTGCCGTTCTTCCAGATCGACATGTGGACGTGCATGCCCGAGCCGTTGTCGCCGAAGATCGGCTTCGGCATGAAGGTCGCCGTCTTGCCGTAGGCATTGGCGACCTGGTGCACGACATATTTGTAGATCAGCATCTTGTCGGCGTTGCGTACCAGTGCGTCGAACTTGATGCCGAGTTCGTGCTGCGCCGCCGCCACCTCATGGTGATGCTTTTCGACGCGCACGCCCATCTCGGCGAGCACGGTCAGCATTTCCGAGCGCATGTCCTGCGCGCTGTCGATCGGCGGCACCGGGAAGTAGCCTCCCTTGACGCGCGGACGGTGGCCGAGATTGCCAGTCTCGTAGTCGGTGTCGTCGTTCGACGGCAGTTCCGTGGAGTCGAGCTTGAAACCGGTGTTGTAGGGATCGGCCTTGTACTTCACGTCGTCGAAGACGAAAAATTCGGCTTCCGGGCCGACATAGATGGTGTCGCCGATGCCTTCGGCCTTCATGTAAGCCTCGGCCTTCTTGGCCGTGCCGCGCGGATCGCGGTTGTAGGATTCACCCGAAACCGGATCGAGGATGTCGCACAGGATGACCATGGTCGACTGGGCGAAGAACGGATCCATGTGAACCGTTTCCGGGTCGGGCATCAGCACCATGTCGGACTCGTTGATGGCCTTCCAGCCGGCAATCGACGAGCCGTCGAACATCACGCCATCGGCGAACATGTCTTCCTCGACCTCGATGACATCCATCGTCACGTGTTGCAGCTTGCCCTTCGGGTCTGTGAAGCGCAGGTCGACGAATTTCACGTCGTTGTCCTTGATCTGCTTCATGATGTCTTTGGCTGTCGTCATGTCGTGTATCCCTGTGTGATGACTTTTTTTGATGATGACGTTTTCAGGAGGATGGGGCGGTCGGTTCAGACCGCGTCCATGCCCGTTTCGCCGGTGCGTATCCGCACGACTTCCTCGATGTTGGAGACGAAGATCTTGCCGTCACCGATGCGGCCCGTCTGGGCCGCCTTGCGGATGGCCTCGATGGCGCCTTCGACCGCGTCGTCGCCAAGCACGACCTCGATCTTCACCTTGGGCAGGAAATCGACGACATATTCGGCGCCGCGGTAGAGTTCGGTATGGCCCTTCTGACGACCGAAGCCCTTTGCCTCGGTGACGGTTATGCCTTGCAGTCCGGCCTCCTGAAGCGCTTCCTTCACTTCGTCCAGCTTGAATGGCTTGATGATCGCTTCGATCTTTTTCATGTAAAAAGTGGCCTCCACTGCCAAAAAAACGGGTTGTGACCCCCCGCTTGCGCCTCCATCAAGCACGAACTGTGCCAATTCAGCGGATTCGAAGCGGTCTCATAAGATTTCAAAGCCGCGCCGCATCGGGATGCAAATTCGCGTCATTCGCTGCGCCGGAAGCGGCATGGGCTGCCTGAGCCTACACAGCGCCAGCACCCGCGTCCGCACAAAAATCAGGCATATCGCCTATCCCGCAGGCAATTTTCTGCCCGCGATGCCTTCGTGCCGACGTTATGGCTGCAGATCTCGGCAACTCCCCCTTGTTTGCTTAGGATCGAAATTGGACAATGCTTGATAGCATGCGGATCGGCAATCCATGAGCAACGAACTTCTTTCCCCGGCCGAAATGAGCGAGGCTGATCGGCTGACGATCGCGGCCGGTCCGGCCGATGGAATCAGCCTGATGCGGCGCGCGGGCGAAGCGGTCGCGGCCGAGGTGCTCAAGCGCTATCCCTCGGCAAAGCACATCCATGTGCTCTGCGGGCTCGGCAACAATGGCGGCGATGGCTATGTCGTCGCACGCCTCCTGGCCGGCAGCGGCGTCGGCACAACGATCTGGTCATCCGGAGCGCCGAGGCCGGAAAGCGATGCGGCGCTCGCCGCCGCGGAATCCCTGGTCAAGTCCCGGCCGCTGTCTGATTTCGACGCCGAATTCGGCTCGATCGTGATCGACGGGCTCTATGGGGCAGGGCTGTCCAAGCCGCTGTCCGGCGATGCCGCGAAAGCTGTCGATACCGTGACAGCCCTGCGCCTGCCTGTGGTCGCGATCGACCTGCCGTCGGGCGTCTCGGGAGCCAGCGGCGAAATATTGAGCAGGGCGTTTCGCGCCGAGGTCACCGTCACCTTCGCGCGGAAAAAGCCCGGCCACTTGCTGCTGCCGGGGCGCGGGCAATGCGGTGAGATCGTGCTCGCCGATATCGGCATCGATGACGGCATCATCGCCCAGCTCGCCGTCTCGACCTTCGAAAATGTGCCGGACCTGTGGTTGCGGGAATTTCCGGTGCCGGCGGTGGACGCGCATAAATACAAGCGCGGCCATGTCGGCGTCTTTTCCGGCGGTCCCAGTGCTACCGGCGCAGCGCGGCTGTCGGCGATGGCCGCCGCGAGAAGCGGGGCAGGGGCGGTCACCGTGCTGTCGCCTGGCAATGCCATGCAGGTGAACGCGATACACCTCACCTCGATCATGCTGCGAGAGGCGGGGTCACTCGAGGAGGTGCAGGAATTTCTGACGGCGCGCCATCCCGAGGCGCTGGTGTTTGGACCGGGGCTCGGGCCAAAGCCCAAGGTCGGCGATTTCGCCCTGCAACTGATCAAGACCTTGGCGGAGGGTGCACGCGCATCGCAAACTGCAAACCACGGAGGAGCGATCGTGCTTGATGCCGATGCCATCACCTCTCTGGCCCATCAGCCGCAGGCGCTGTTCGAAGCCGCCCGTCAGCCAAACGCTCCAGTGTTGGTGATAACGCCGCATGAGGCTGAATTCGGCCGCATGTTCCCAGATGTGGCCGGAGACAAAACCATGTCGAAGTTGGATAAGGCGCGAGCGGCTGCCGCGCGGGCCAACGCAACGATCGTCTACAAGGGCGCCGACACGGTCATAGCTGCGCCTGATGGCAAGGCAGCCATCAATTCCAATGGTGCGCCGTGGCTGGCCACAGCCGGGTCAGGCGACGTGCTGTCGGGTATCATCGCCGGTCTGCTCGCACAAGGCATGCCGCCCTTCGAGGGCACCTGCGCAGCGGTGTGGCTACACGCTGAAGCCGGCAGCCGGTTCGGACCCGGCCTGATCGCCGAGGATCTGCCGCTGGCGCTGCTGCCGGTGTTGCGTGAACTCTTCGACGCGCGCACGGCCGCTCCATGAGCCGTCCCTTTGCTCTTTTGCTTGCCACTTTCTTTATCGCCTTCGTGGCGTCGACGGCGCGCGCCGAAGGCCCTGTAACCGTCATCGACAATCCGGCGGTGCTCGCCGCGCTCGATGCCGGGGGTTTCGGCTTCGCCGATGTTTTGGGGGTTGACGGCGAGGACGGTCTAAAGACGCTTTACGGCGAGGCCCCCGCCTATCACGCCATCGTTGACATCGTTGCCTCCGATGTTGCGGCGCTCCGCGCCGAGATGAAGGCCGGCGGGCGGCCGCTCTACGAGGTGACAGACGGCAATGTCGGCCGCATCATGGATGTGCGCTGGCTGAAGACCGACGCCGCGCGCTTCCGTCTGGTCGGCGTCGTCAACCGGCTCGACCGTCGCGATTTCATGCCGCTGCAAGGCGACAGGAGCTGCGGCGAGGTGCGCTTCATCTACCGCCTGGCCTACAGTTTTCGCAAGAACGGCAAGCTGCTGGCATCACGCCTGCCTTTCAACTTCAATGCCGTCTACAGCGCCGCGCCCGATGCCGATGGCGGCTGCGTCGGCACTGCCGGACGCTGGGCGCCACAGCTTGACGAGAGCGTCGATGCCGGCTGGCTGACCGGCGGGCCGCTGGAGAAGGCCGGGCTGACCTTCAAGCAGCTGGAGCTCAACGCGCAGGTGGTTCGCTTCCCGTCCGGCCAGGAAACCGAGTTCGGCGGGCAGGCGGCCTATCTCATGCGGGTATTCGGCATCTATGGCGCTGCTATCAGCGAGAAGCCGCTGGAGAACACGCCCGACACCGCACGGCTCTCGCAGGACGCGGCGCTGAAAGCACGGCTTGCCGCCTATGTCGGCGCCAATCTGCCGGCGGTCGACGAAGGCGTCTATGAAATCCCCGACGAGTTCCTGGCCAGAAAGATCATATCATGGTCGACCTTCGGCAGCGCGCGGCAGGCCAATCATCCGTTTACGCAATTATTCCAGCCCAAGGAATTCGCATCGCTCGATTATTCCGCGTTGAAACTGCTGCGCACGCCGGAAGCGCTGGTCGAGCGGCTGGACAATGGCGCCTGCCAGGGTTGCCATCAGGCCGGTTCGACCGCCGGTTTCCATTTCATCGGGCTAGACGACAAGACAACATCGCCGCTGAACCGCATCGAGGTCGGGATTTCGCCGCATCTTCATGCCGAGATCCCGCGGCGCCAGGCGTGGCTCGCCGCCACGGCCGAAGGCAAGCAGCCGAACCGCTTCCGTCCGCTCTCCTTTGCGCCGCCGGCGGTCTGGACGAACGCCGACGCGGTCGACTATGCGCCGGCGGAGATGGCCATGCCGTGCCTGATGCCGGAAGATGCCGCGCGGTTCGGCGCGACCTGGCAATGCGACGGCGGCACCGTCTGCACGCCGCTGGCCACCGCTTCAGGCGTGCACACGAAACTGGCGCAATGCCTGCTGCCCAAGGACAGCGAAAAAATGTTTTCCGGCCACCCCTGCCTGACCGGCTCGATCGCCAGCAACGCGGCGCAGCCTTTCAACGACCGCTATAGCAAATCGGGCCAATTCGCGGCCTTCGCCCGGGACATTTCCCGTACCGCCTACACCTGCCGTCCGCCGAAGATCGGCGTGCCTGGCGGCATCGCCTATCGCGGCTGCGACGACAAGGACCGCGACTTCGCGGCCTTCAAGGCCGGCAAGCCGATGCCGAACGAGATCTGCGGGCTAGTCGGCGGCAAGAAATTCGACATCTGCGTGGCCACCAACAATTTCGACCAATGCCTTGGCGGCGCCGTCAATCGCGGCAACCGGCCGGCCTGTTCGGCCGATCATTTCTGCCGCGAGGACTATATGTGCCAGTCGCTGCCGCCTGACACGCCGGGCATCGGCAAGGTCAAAGGCATCGGCTTCTGCTCGCCGACTTACTTTATCTTCCAGATGCGTATCGACAGTCACGCGACGCCATGGGGCAGCCCTGTCCGCGCCACCATGGGGGCGGGATTTGGCGCGGCGGAAGAGGAGTGAGCTGCCCGACGGTTACCTCGGATAGATGCCCAGCCACGCCTCACAGCGGGATGTTGTCGTGCTTCTTCCAGGGGTTCTGCATGTCCTTGTTGCGCAGCATGCGTAGCGCGCGCGCGATGCGGCGGCGGGTCGAGTGCGGCATGATCACCTCATCGACATAGCCGCGCTCGGCGGCGACGAAGGGCGACAGGAAGCGATCCTCGTAAGCCTTTGTATGGGCTGCGATCTTTTCCGCGTCACCGATGTCCTTGCGATAAATGATCTCGACCGCGCCCCTGGCGCCCATCACCGCGATCTGCGCCGTTGGCCAGGCATAGTTCATGTCGCCGCGCAGATGTTTCGACGCCATCACGTCATAGGCGCCGCCATAGGCTTTGCGGGTGATGACGGTGATCTTCGGCACGGTGGCCTCGGCATAGGCGAACAGGAGTTTCGCGCCATGCTTGATCAGCCCGCCATATTCCTGCGCGGTGCCGGGCAGGAAGCCCGGGACATCGACGAAGGTGACGATCGGGATCGAAAAACAGTCGCAGAAGCGCACGAAACGGGCCGCCTTGCGGCTGGCGTCGGAATCGAGCACGCCGGCCAATACCATCGGCTGGTTGGCGACGAAGCCGACGGTGCGGCCCTCGACACGCCCGAACCCGGTGACGATGTTCTTGGCGAAGTTCTGCTGGATCTCGAAGAAGTCGCCTTCGTCGGCAACTTTCATGATCAGTTCCTTGATGTCGTAGGGCTTGTTGGCGTTGTCGGGAATCAGCCGGTCGAGCGACAAATCATGATCGGTGACCGACTGGTAGCATTCGATCTCGGGAAGCTCCGATGTGTTGGAAGCCGGCAGCAGGTCGACCAGCCGGCGCATCTGCAACAGCGCCTCGACATCATTGTCATAGGCGCCGTCGGCGATCGAGGATTTCGTCGTGTGGACGGAGGCGCCGCCGAGGCTCTCGGCGGTCACCGTCTCGTTGGTCACGGTCTTCACCACATCCGGTCCGGTGACGAACATGTAGGAAGTGTCGCGCACCATGAAGATGAAGTCGGTCATGGCAGGCGAATAGACGTCGCCGCCGGCGCACGGCCCCATGATGACGGAAATCTGCGGAATGACGCCTGAGGCCAGCACGTTGCGCTGAAAAATCTCGGCATAGCCGCCGAGTGCTGCCACGCCTTCCTGGATGCGCGCGCCGCCAGCATCGTAGAGGCCGATGATCGGCGCCCGGTTGCGCAGCGCCATCTCCTGCACCTTGATGACCTTCTCGGCATGCGCTTCCGACAGCGAGCCCCCGAATACGGTAAAGTCCTTGGCGAAGAGGTAGACCGGGCGGCCGTTGACGGTGCCCCAGCCGGTGACGACGCCGTCGCCGGCGATCTTGGTGTTCTCCATGCCGAAGTCGGTCGAGCGGTGCTCGACATACATGTCGAATTCCTCGAACGAGCCCTCGTCGAGAAACACCTCGATGCGTTCGCGCGCGGTGAGCTTGCCCTTCTTGTGCTGGGCATCGATGCGAGCCTGGCCGCCGCCCATGCGGGCAATCTCGCGGCGGCGCTCGAGTTCCTTGAGAACGTCTTTCATCGATTACCTCCCAAGCCAGTGGCATTTCGTGGTAATCGTGCCGGCAAGCGAGCGCAAGCGCCGCTTGCGCCACGGGTTTTGTTGCGCTGCAGCATGACGCCCCTTGCATTTGGCGGCGAACTCAGCCATATGCAGCCCATAGGCGCTTGGGCCGGGAACGAATCCGGCCTTCTCGACGAATGAGACTGGTTGCGTCTGTTTTCCCTCTTTCCGGTATATCGGCCCTTTTTCCGGTAAATCACAAAGCGGCGAAAAAGCCCCGTGGCATGATGCCTGCGGGCACGACAGCGCAGCCGAGTGGACGAATACGTCCGCCCGCCTTGTCGTTCATCACAGATTTTTCGACGGCAGGTTGCGCCCTGCCGCCATCGATGTTTGCGGCCAGAAGCCGCGTGAAAGAAGATTATTTTGACCAACGAAAACACTTTGCCCGGTAGCACTGCGGAACTCACCGGTTTTGCGGCACTGGGTATTACGGGCGCGCTGCTCAAGGCCACCCACAACGCCGGCTTCGCCGAGCCGAAGCCGATCCAGGCACAGGCGATCCCGCCTCAGATGGAAGGCCGTGACATTTTCGGCATCGCCCAGACCGGCTCCGGCAAGACCGCAGCCTTCGCGCTGCCGATCCTGTCGAAGATCATTGCGCTTGGCACCAAGCGCCGGCCGAAGACGGCGCGTGCGCTGATCCTGGCGCCGACGCGCGAACTCGCCGTGCAGATCGAAGACACGATCAAGATCCTCGCCAAGGGCGCGCATGTCTCGACCGCGCTTGTGCTCGGCGGCGTGTCCCGCTTCAGCCAGGTGAAGAAGGTTGCTCCCGGCGTCGACATCCTGATCGCCACGCCCGGCCGTTTGACCGACCTGGTGCGTGAGGGCGACCTCGTGCTTGCCGACACCAAATGGCTGGTGCTGGACGAAGGCGACCGCATGCTCGACATGGGCTTCATCAACGACGTCAAGCGCATCGCCAAGGCGACGGCGCCCGACCGTCAGACGGTGCTGTTCTCGGCGACCATGCCCAATGAAATCGCCGAACTGGCCAAGGGCCTGCTGAAGAACCCGATTCGTGTCGAAGTCGCGCCGCAAAGCACGGCGGCGGCCGAGATCGTGCAGGGCGTCGTCTTTGCCCGCACCAAGCAGAAGCGCCAGGTTCTGTCGACGATGCTCGCCGATGAAGCGATGAAGTCCGTCATCATCTTTTCGCGCACCAAGCATGGTGCCGACAGGGTGACCAAGGACCTCGAGCGCGACGGCTTCAAGGCCGCCGTCATCCACGGCAACAAGTCGCAGAATGCCCGCCAGAAAGCGCTGAACGATTTCCGCGACGGCTCGGTGCGCATTCTGGTGGCGACCGACATTGCGGCGCGCGGCATCGACGTCCCCGGCATCAGCCATGTCGTGAATTTCGACTTGCCTGATGAAGCCGAGAGCTACGTCCACCGCATCGGCCGTACCGGCCGCAACGGCATGGACGGCATCGCGATCACGCTTTGCGATCCTTCCGAGAACAGCAAGTTGCGCCAGGTCGAGCGCATCATCCGCACCAAGCTGCCGATCGTTGCCGACCATCTCGGCAGCCCCGATCCGCTGCGCAATCCGGCTGAAAAGAACGAGCGTTTCGAGCCGGCCAATGATCGCAACGACCGCAATGGCCGTCGCGACGGCAGGCGGCCCGGTGGCGAGAACAAGGGCAACGGCTTTGGCAAGAAGCGCTTCGGTGACAAGCCTGCCTTCGCCGGCGAGCGCAAGCCGGATGGCGCCAAGCCGGCCTTCAAGGGCAACAACAAGCGCCGCTTCGGCGGTAAGCGTCCGGCGGCGCGGGCTGCGTAAGCCAGATCGCGTTGTAGTCAGTCAGGCTTAGCTTGGCTGATTGCCGGGACAGACCAAGGAAAGGGCGGCTGAAGCGATGCTTCGGCCGCCCTTTTTCGTCGGCTTACTTCACCACCGCTTCGATCCAGACGGC
>NZ_RZTE01000038.1:38255-44422 GCF_003997415.1 Mesorhizobium sp. M7A.F.Ca.MR.245.00.0.0
GCGATCCTTTGCGCCAGAAACGCCGTGGTCGATGGCGACAGCGCGTCGCCGGCAATGACGTGATTGTCCGGGTCGCCGGTGTCATCGACCGGAACCAGTTCATGCGGCGCGCCCCAGCGCCCGGCAATCTCGCGGGTGCGGTCGGCCCGCACCACTTTGTCCGAATCAGAAAAGATGAACAAAGCAGGGATGGTCGCCTTCTCCACCGGCGCGCCATAGGCAAGCTCGGTCAGCGCCTGCATCGGCAAGGTTGCTTCGATCGGATAGCGGGTGGTCCAGAATTTTTCATTCAGCGCGTTGCGTGGCACGAAGCTATGTTCCTTGCCGGCGACCAGCCTGGCGATTTGTTTGCCCCACGGCATGGTCAGGATCTCGGCGCCCGAAGCCTTGACGCCGAAGTTCGGGGAGATGAACGCAATCGCCGCCACCCCGTCCGATGCACCGGGCTGCGTTGCCGCCCAGACGGCCAGCGAGCCGCCGGTCGACGTCGAGATGACGATCACCTTGTCGCCGATCGCCCGGCCGATGGCGAGCGCTTCCTCATAGTCGTTGATCCAGGCGTTGATGCTGCCTTGCGTCATCGCCGCGCCATCCTGCCCGTGACCGGTGAGCCGGGTGTAGAAGAGATTGGCATCAAGCTGTTCCGCCACTTCGTCGGGCAGCGGGCGGACCTCGCCCTTGGATGCGGAAAAGCCGTGGATGTAGACGATCGACAGCGGCGTCCTGGCATGCACCAACGGATCGGCCCAGACGATCTCTTTTTCCAGCCCGTCACGGATTCCGGGGATGGCGGCTTCCGCCTTTGCCACATAGGCCTGCGGATCGTCAGCGATGAGCGAGGGATCGAAACGGATCGTGGTGTCGACGCGAACGCGCGGGCCGAGCACGAAGGCCAGTGCGAGAATGGCGATCAGGCCCAGCACAGCAAGCACGATCCGTCGCCCCATCGCAGACTCCACGCAGCACTTGTCTCAACCATGACCAAGGCGGCCCGTAACGGTGAGCCTGCCAATTTCGCCGGCGTCCTATTCGATCGGGGGCTTGCGGTCGTAATGCAGCGGCCGCGCCTTCCAACCGGTCATCAGGCTGATAAACCCTCTGCACAGCGGTCTCGGCAGCAGGCCGAGCAGTTTCAGGGGCCAGCTGGTCCGGCGCGGGAAATGGACTTCGAAGCCGCCCGACTTGATGCCCCGCGCCATGCGGCGCGATGCGCGGCTGACCGGCATCAGTCCCGGCATGGGCAGCATGTTCTTCTCGGTCAGCGGGGTGTCGATGAAGCCGGGATTGAACACCTGGATACGCACGTTCATCTTGTCGAAATCATATTTCAGCGACTCGGCCAGGATGTTGATGGCCGCCTTGGTGCCGCCATAGGCGGCCGTTGTCGGCCAGCCGAAATAGGATGTCACCGAGCCGACCAGCACGACATGGCCGCGCGCCCGCACACGCATGCGTTCGACCGCGGGCACGAGGCCGTTGATGATGCCGAAATAATTGACCTCGAAGGACCGGCGAAAGTCGTTGACGACAAGATTCTCCCCCGGCGTCGAAATGTAGTTCCCTGCATTGAAGATGGCGAGCACGATGGGACCGAGCTCCTTCTCGATCGCGGCGACGGTTCTTGCCATGCGCGGCTCGTCGGTGACATCGCAGGGAAAGGCGGTGACACTGCCCGGCATCTGCGCGGTCTCGACGACAAGCGTGTCGATCGGATCGTCGTCAAGCGCCGTCACCGCGACGGCATAGCCCTGGGAAGCAAGATCCCTGGCCAGCGCACGGCCGATGCCGCTTGAGCCGCCCGTGATCCAGGCGACGCCGTGCTTCGGGTTAGCCCGGTAGAGTGTCATGCTGCGCCCTGTCGACTTGTTGGTGCTTTGCTCTAGAGCGGTTCACCGTTTCACGGAAACGGCGAACTGCCCTATCTCCTTGTTTCTACGCAATTCCGGACGGAAAACCGTTTCACACTTTTCCTGGAATTGCTCTAGCGGTGAAGAAATCGAATGAAAAGCCGCTTTTCAACGTCAGCCGGAAATGAACAGTGGCGCAAGAGGCCAGCCTCGGGAAGCGCCGACGCAACAACAGCACTGCAAATGCGACTGGACCAGACAAATTCTTGCCTTGAAACCGCAGCTTCGGGTTTCTAGGGTTTCGGCGCACCTACACAAGGAATCCTGAATGCCCCGTTCTGTGATCGACGCGATCGGCAACACGCCTCTGATCCGCCTCAACAAAGCTTCGGAACAAACCGGTTGCGAGATCCTGGGCAAGGCCGAATTCATGAATCCCGGCCAGTCGGTCAAGGATCGTGCGGGCCTGTTCATCATCCGCGACGCCGAGAAGCGCGGGCTGCTGAAGCCCGGCGGCGTGATCGTCGAGGGAACGGCGGGCAATACCGGCATCGGGCTGACGCTGGTCGCCAAGGCGCTCGGCTACCGGACCGTGATCGTCATTCCCGATACGCAGAGCCAGGAAAAGAAGGACACGATCAAGCTGCTCGGCGCTGAGCTGATCGAGGTGCCGGCCGTGCCCTACAGGAACCCCAACAATTACGTGAAACTGTCGGGGCGGCTGGCCGAACAACTGGCAAAGACAGAACCGAACGGCGCCATCTGGGCCAACCAGTTCGACAATGTCGCCAACCGTGACGGCCATATCCGCACCACCGCGGAGGAGATCTGGAACCAGACCGGCGGCAAGGTCGACGGTTTCGTGTCGGCGGTCGGTTCTGGCGGCACGCTAGCCGGCGTCGCCTCCGGACTGAAAGCCAAAAGCCGGGATGTGAAGATCGCGCTCGCCGATCCGCTGGGGGCCGCGCTCTATTCTTTCTACACCAGCGGCGAGCTGAAGTCCGAAGGCAGCTCGATCACCGAAGGCATCGGGCAGGGGCGCATCACCGCCAATCTCGAAGGGTTCACGCCGGATTTTTCATTCCAGATCCCCGATGAGGATGCGCTGCCGATCGTCTTCGACCTGATCCAGGAAGAGGGCCTTTGCGTCGGCGGCTCGACCGGCATCAACATAGCCGGCGCGATCCGTCTGGCCAGGGAACTAGGCCCCGGCCACACCATCGTGACCATTCTTTGTGACTATGGCACGCGCTATCAATCAAAACTGTTCAACCCGGAATTCCTGCGCGAAAAGCAGCTGCCGGTGCCAGGCTGGATGGAACTGAAGAGCACAATTCCGGTGCCGTTCGAAAAGGTCGCGTGATGGCAAACAGGACGGACGCCCTGTTTCGCGACGATGCCTATCTGCGGACGGCGGACGCAACTGTCGTTGCCGTCAACGATCGCGGCGGTATCATCCTCGACCGGACAATCTTCTACGCCACGTCGGGCGGCCAACCGGGCGATACCGGGTATCTCGAACGTGGCGACGGCAGCCGAATCGCCATTGCCGCCACCCTCACCGGTGAGACCAAGGACGAGATCATACACGTGCCGGCGCCGGAGCAGGCGGTTCCGCAGCCCGGCGAGGCGCTGAGGCTGGCGATCGACTGGGAGCGGCGGCATCTCCTGATGCGCATGCACGCGGCTTGCCACCTGCTTACCGTCGTCTGCCCGTTCCCGATCACCGGTGCCTCGGTTTCCGAGGACGACAGCCGTGTCGACTTCGACGCTCCGGATGCCGGCTTCACCAAGGAGGACGTCACCGCCGGGCTGATGGACCTGGTGCGGGCCGATCATCCGATCTTTGTCAGGCTGATCAGTGACGAAGACCTGGCCGCCAATCCCGGCCTGGTGAAATCCAAGAACGTTCGGCCGCCGGTGGGCACAGGCAAGATCCGCCTGGTCTGTATCGGCGACAACGCATCCGTGGACAGCCAGCCCTGCGGCGGCACCCATGTGAAAAGCACCGCCGAAGTCGGCGAAATCCACATCGGCAAGATCGAGAAGAAGGGCCGCGAGAACCGGCGCTTCCGCATCCGCTTTGGGCCGATGCCGGCAAACTGAACAGGACAGTGATCGCCAAAAAGCGAGCAGGAGAACAAAATGGCCGAGGACAGCCCCTTCACCGTCGACGCAGACTGGCTGCAGCAACGTCTCGGCGAGCCGGGCCTGACGATCATCGACGCATCCTGGTATCTCCCGGCGCAGAGGCGCGATGCGCGCGGCGAGTATGAGTCGGCCCATATCCCGGGCGCACGTTTTCTCGATCAGGATGCCGTTTCGGACCCGGATTCGCCCCTGCCGCATACCTTGCCGTCGCCGCAGCATTTTGCCCAGTATGTCGGCGCCATGGGCGTTTCGGCCGATGACACAATCGTCGTCTACGACGGCCCGGGTTTCTTCTCCGCACCCCGGGCGTGGTGGATGTTCCGGGTGATGGGCGTCTTTCAGACCTATATTCTGGAGGGCGGCTTCGATGGCTGGAAAGCGGCCGGCAGGCCGGTGACGGCTGAGCCGACGAAGATCGCGCCAAGCGTGTTTCATGCCGATTTCGACGCCGGGCGCGTCGCTGGCCTCGCCGACATGCGCGGGATCGTCGACACCAAGGCGAACCAGATCGCCGACGCCCGTGGACCGGGCCGCTTCACCGGCACTGAACCTGAGCCGCGCGCGGGTATCCGTTCCGGCCATATGCCCGGCGCGCGCAATCTGCCCTATTCGGCGCTGTCGGAAAATGGCGAGCTGCTGTCGAAGGACCGCCTGCGCAAGGTGATCGAGGAGGCCGGCATCGATCTGTCGAAACCTGTCGTCACTTCATGCGGCTCCGGTATTACCGCGGCGGTGGTGACGCTGGCGCTGGAAACGCTTGGCCATACGAACAACAGGCTTTACGACGGCTCCTGGACGGAGTGGGGCGGGCTTTCCGACACGCCTGTCGTGACCGGCCCCGTTGTGATCGGCAAGGAATGAAGACGATGGAAAACGGCGCGCTGGAAGACATCGAAGTCACGGTGACGTTCCTCGAGATGCATGTGCCTCCGGCCTATTCACCGGCCGTGCCGTATAACCGTCAGGTCGCGCTGCTGAAGACCAAGGACATTCCGCTGCATTTCTACCGCTATCTGATGGACCGGGTGGGGCGCAAATGGCACTGGGTCAATGTGCTGAGGCTGGATGACGACGAGCTTTCCGCCGGTATCCATCGTGAGGATCGCGACATCAGGGTCCTTTACCTCGACGGCGCGCCCGCCGGCTTCTTCGATCTCAAGCCGCATCTGCCGGAAGAAGTCGAACTCGCCTATTTCGGCATGATGGAACATGCCACCGGGCAAGGCATCGGCCGCTGGTTCCTGGGCTCCGCGATCGCCGCCGCATGGTCGCATGGGCCGAAGCGGGTGACGGTGCAGACCTGCACGCTCGATCATCCGGCGGCTCTGCCGCTCTACCAGAAGCTCGGCTTTGCACCGGTGGCGCAAAAGAGGGAAATCGTCCATCCGCTGCCTTTCACCGAGCGCGCGGCCAGCGTCATGCGGCCCTAGACTAGCCGGAAGCTGACACGGGTTCGAATCTGAACCCGCCGTTCATCGGCCCTTCAGGCTGTTTTTGGCATGTTGCCGGCACCATCAATGCGGCCAAGGCCGAAGGAGACGAAGATATGCTGACCCGCCGTACACTTGCCGCCGCGCTGATCGCGGCAATTGCCATGCCAAGCCTGGCCGCAGCCCAGGCGACAACGCCTTCGGCCGCGACGATCGAGCGGAAGCTCGAGGCGGCGCCGCGTGTGAAATTGCGGCCGAACGAGCGCGTCACCATCCGCGAATTCAAGCGGCGCCCGGACTTGCGCCGCATGGCCCGCTCGATCGATATCCAGTCGATCAACTTCGCCTTCGGTTCGGCGGCTATTGCCAACTCGCAATACGACAAGATCGAGACCATTGCCGACGCGCTGCGGCGCATCCTGCGCCGCGATCGCGGCGCCCGCGTGCTGATCGAGGGCCACACCGACGCCGTCGGCTCCTTCCAGTCGAATCAGGCTCTGTCCGAACAGCGCGCCGCTTCGCTCAAGCGCACATTGGTGCGCGAATTCGGCGTGCCGGGTCATGCTCTCGAGACAGTCGGCTATGGCGAGGAGTTTTTGCTGGTGCAGACGCAGAACGAAAACTGGCGGAATCGCCGGGTGACGCTGCGCCGCTTCGACGATTTCATCCGTTGAGCCGCAGCTCTGAATTTTAGTTAGCCGGCGCTTTCGACGGGACTTGATGAGAGCCGGTCGCCGAC
>NZ_RZTE01000038.1:44432-49748 GCF_003997415.1 Mesorhizobium sp. M7A.F.Ca.MR.245.00.0.0
CGACGGGCGCCCGGCTCTTCGATATCTGGCAGGAATCGGGTGGGCGGCGAGAGTTCAAAGGGATAATTTCCGGTAGACCACACCGGAGATTTTCCATGACCATCCAGTTCAAAGCTTTGCCGACCGAAGGTGTCAGGACGCTGCAGCGCGGCGGGATCGATGCTTATGGCCAAATGCCCGAGCGAAAGATCTCCGACGGTGACGGCATGCCTTGCCGGCATTGCTTGAAGAACATCGCCGCCGGCGATGCCTATCTTGTTCTGGCGTACCGGCCATTCCCGCAGCTTCAGCCCTATGCTGAAACGGGGCCGATCTTCCTGCATGGCGAGGAATGCGACCGCGCTGCCGAGAGCGAGGCGCTGCCCGAGATTCTCGAAAGCCCCGACTACATCGTGCGCGGCTATGGCAGGGATGATCGCATCGTCTATGGCAGCGGCGGCGTCATCCCGACCACGGCAATTGCTGCACGGGCCGAGACGCTGTTCGAACGCGACGAGATCGCCTACGTCCATGTCCGTTCGGCGCGTAACAATTGCTACCAGTGCCGCATCGAGCGCGCTTGAGGCTGAGATTAGCCGCTGGAAACAGTTGTCGTACTCCCGTCGCATATTCGCGATAGAAAGCTATTGTCGATCGATTTGCCGACCGCGGATGAACCGGCGGTAAATCTCGACATCGAGGAAGCGGGGCTTTGGCTCCGCTTTTTTGTTGCCTGCGTTTGGCGCGGAAAGATTCGAGCAATAAAAAAGCCCGCCGGCATGGCCGACGGGCTGCAACTGTTTGGCTGGAGGGCCTTTTAGTTGAACTTGTACTTCGCGCCGAGGCGCACGGTGTGGAAAGAGGAAGTCGAGGTAAGGGTGTCGTCGGGTGCGCCGAATTCCGAAGAAAAGTCCTTCTCGGCGAACTGCGAATAGCGATATTCGAGACCGACGGTGACATTGCTGGACAGAGCCGTTTCAAGGCCGCCACCAACCGAGAAACCGCTGGAACCCCAGTCGAGAATGTCGCCGATCGGGTCGGAAGCGTTCAGATCGAAATGCTGCCAGCTGTAGCCGGCAAGCGCATAGGCAAGGGTCGATTCGTTCATCTTCATGCCGACGCGGCCCAGCACATCGAACCCATAGTCGGTATCGACGTTGATCGACCCGCCGCCGAGATCCAGCTTGGAAGTCATGCCGGAGTAGCGTGCATCGACCATGACGCCTGCGACCCAGCTGCCGAAGTCATGATCGTAGCCGACGTTCAGTTCACCAAAGGCACCTTCGCCACCGAGACCATTGAATTCCAGGTCGCCGAGCGGCGGAACGTTGATCTGATGCACGGACGCACCGGCGCCACCAGCGCCACCGATATAGAAGCCGGTCCAGTTGTAGGCTGGCGTCTCGAAGGCAGCACCGCCGCCGTTCTGGGCACCGAAACGGTAATTGGCTGCGATCTGGAAAGTATGGCGCGAGGTGTCAAGATTGAGGAGACCGTCCGGTACTCCGACAATGCCAGCCTCGGAAAGAAGATCGTCCTTGGTCCCGAAGCCCGTATAGCGATACTCAGTCTTGATCGTCCAATTGCTGTTGATGGCCGTTTCGATGCCACCTCCGACAAAATACCCGCTCTGATCCCAATCAAAGTCGAAGCCAGCGTTCGTATCGAGCTTGTACTTCTGCCAGGAATAGCCACCCAGCACGTAGCCCAGAGTGTTCGGCGTCAAGAGGTAGCCGAGACGCAGGCCAGCGTCGAAACCGTAGGTTTCCTTGATAGAAGCGTCGAACCCCGTAATGTCCAGCGTGGTCTTGATGTTGCCCACGTGAGCGTCCAGCAGACCTCCGATGAGGAACCGGGGCGAGACCATATAGTCATAGCCGACCGTCAGCTCACCATAGACGCCTTCGCCACCAATGCCGTTCAGCGAGACTGGAATAAAATCGCTGCTGAGCTCGTGTACGTTGGCACCGGCACCGACGCCAAAACCAACGTACAGACCGCTCCAGTTAAAGCCGGCAGCTTCTTCCACTGGCTGCACGACGTCTGCTGCATGAGCAGCAGACATCAAAGCCACAGCAGAAACAGCACCAAGAAGAAAAGATTTCGCGGATGTGCGAATGAACATATGCCCGTACCCCAATGAGTAAACCCAGAATGTCTCTAGCAGGGAGTCGGCCGGTACGGGAATGACAAATATGCAACAATGATGAGCAAAGTGCCGTTGCGTCACATCTTTCGACGCCATGCTTTGCCTGAAAAACAGCTCGCAAGAAAAAACCCGCCGGCATGGAACCGGCGGGCTGGATTGAAAGGAGCTGTTTTCGCGAAAATCAGGCGGCGAGAACGGCTTTCGGCTCGACCAGTTCGTAGCCGAGCGCCTCGGCGACTGCCCGGTTGGTGATCTTGCCCTTGTGGACATTGAGGCCGTTGCGCAGGTGATGATCGTCGACCAGCGCCTTCAGGCCCTTGTCGGCAAGCTGCAGGCCATAGTGCAGCGTCGCGTTGTTGAGCGCGTGGGCCGAAGTGACCGGCACGGCACCAGGCATGTTGGCGACGCAATAGTGGATGACGCCGTCGACCTCATAGGTCGGCTCGGCATGAGTGGTGGCGTGCGAGGTCTCGAAGCAGCCGCCCTGGTCGATGGCGACGTCGACCAGCACCGAGCCTTTCTTCATGCCCGACAGCATTTCGCGCGAAACCAGTTTTGGCGCCGCGGCACCCGGGATCAGCACCGCGCCGACGACGATGTCGGCTGAAAAACACTCTTCTTCCAGCGCCTCGACAGTCGAGTAACGGGTGTGGACGCGGCCGGCGAAGAGGTCGTCGAGCTGGCGCAGGCGCGGGATCGAGCGGTCGATGATGGTGACGTCGGCGCCAAAGCCGGCCGCCATCCTGGCCGCGTGCAGGCCGACGACGCCACCGCCGAGCACGGTGACCTTGCCGGGCAGCACGCCGGGCACGCCGCCGAGCAGCACGCCGCGGCCGCCATTGGCCTTCTGTAGCGCCGTGGCGCCGGCCTGGATCGACAGGCGTCCGGCAACTTCCGACATCGGCGCCAGCAACGGCAGGCCGCCACGGTCGTCGGTCACGGTCTCGTAGGCGATTGCCGTCACGCCGGACGCAAGCAGGCCCTTGGTCTGCTCCGGATCCGGAGCAAGGTGAAGGTAGGTGTACAGGATCTGGCCTTCGCGAAGCTGCGCCCATTCGCTGGGCTGCGGCTCCTTGACCTTGACGATCATGTCCGATCTGGCGAACACCTCGGCGGCCGTCTTGGCAATCGTGGCGCCGGCGGCGCGATAGGCGTTGTCATCGGCGCCGATGCCGGCACCGGCCCCGGTCTCAACCAGCACTTCGTGGCCATGGGCGACATATTCGCGGACCGAGCCGGGGGTGAGGCCGACGCGGTATTCGTGGTTCTTGATTTCCTTGGGGCAGCCGACGCGCATTTTCTTCTCCTGATCCGGCCCTTTGGGCTCGTTCCCTGTATGGATGGAGTGAACCACGAATCCTTGCGCAGGTGTTTGCGAATGCGCTTGCGCCAACCGGCAGGTTTCGATAATCGTTGCGCGAAATAGCTGAATATTCGCAGGATTCACGAAAAATGCGGCTCGACAGGATTGATATCGCCATTCTCGAGGCTTTGCAGAAGGATGGCAGGATACCCAATGCGGCACTGGCCGAGAAGGTCGGCCTGTCGCAGTCGGCCTGTTCGCGCCGGCTCGACAATCTGGAGAAATCCGGAACCATCCGCGGCTATCATGCCCGGCTTTCCAATGCAGCACTCGGCCACCAGATGACGGCGATCGTGCACATATCGCTGTCAGGACAGTTCGAGAAGACGCTCTCGGATTTCGAGGCGGCGATCAAACGCTGCCCGAACGTGCTGTCCTGTCACCTGATGTCGGGCGAGTACGACTACATCCTGCGGATCGCGGCGAAGGATCTCGTCGACTATGAGCGCATCCACAAGGAATGGCTGTCGGCGATGCCGCACGTGACCAAGATCAATTCGTCCTTTGCGCTACGCGAAATCGTCGACAGGACCGCCATGGGCATGAAGCCGGAAATGGCCTAGGCTGCGTTGATATTCAGGTGATGCCGGCCTGCAAATGGTAGCTCCCTGCGCTTCCGGTGCTCGCGTACGAAAAGTACGCTCCGCTCCCGTTCTCGGAAGCGACCATTTTCGACTCGGCCTGACCTGAATCTCAGCACAGCCTGGACTAGCTGGCCTCCGTTACCACCCGGTCCATCGGGATATCGTGCGGCTGCGGGTAGATGGTCGCGATGCGCTGCAGCTCGTAGCCGACGCCGATGACCAGCGGCTTGAACGGCATCGCTGCCAGCGTGCGGTCGAAGAAGCCGCCGCCATAACCCAGGCGGTAGTTCTGGGGATCGATGCCGACGATCGGCGAGATGACGATGTCCGGCAGCACCGGATCGCCCTCGGCCGGGATCGGGATGTTCCAGACACCTTTCTCCAGCCGGTCGCCCGCTT
Source organism: Mesorhizobium sp. M7A.F.Ca.MR.245.00.0.0 (assembly GCF_003997415.1). NCBI lineage: Bacteria > Pseudomonadati > Pseudomonadota > Alphaproteobacteria > Hyphomicrobiales > Phyllobacteriaceae > Mesorhizobium > Mesorhizobium sp. M7A.F.Ca.MR.245.00.0.0. Next base: position 48,907 of record NZ_RZTE01000038.1, read on the forward strand.
TGTAGGCGCGGAAGATCAGCGGCTGCCCCTTGTCGATGACGATGGGCAGGGCGGTGCGGCCGCCGCGTTCGTTTATGGACGCCATCCAAGACCGCAAATCCGGCTCGCCGCGAAACGGCCAGTAAAGACTGACCATGCGCCCGGCGATCTCGCCAATGATCGCGTCGAGGCCATCGGCGATGCGTTGCGACATTACCGCTCGCGCGTCGGCCGAAACGGCGAGACGCGCAGCGATCAGCCGTTCGCGTTCGGCCTTGCGCCAGCGTCTCACATCGGTCCAGCCGCTCGAAGGCGCACGGAATTCCGGATCGAGCTCGTGCATGAAACAGGGCGGCGAAGAATACTGCGCCGGAGCATCGTCGTCACGATCGTTGGCCATGCCTCACCTCATCGCGTGTTCGATGACGCTATACCTCGCGATACGATACAACATGTGCATTCACGACATGCAACGACGAGTCTCGGTCACTGCCTGTCTGTTGTTGCATTGCACAAAAATACCTACATCCAGGACAGGCAATCTTGCTATCGGGGTGAACGAAATGAATGAAGCCAGGCATCATGTCGTCGTTGTCGGCGCGGGTTTCGGCGGTCTTGAGTTCACCCGTGCACTTGCTGGCGCTCCGGTGCGTATCACCATGATCGACAAGCGCAACCATCACCTCTTCCAGCCGCTGCTCTACCAGGTGGCGACGACGGCGCTGGCCACCTCCGAGGTTGCCTGGCCGATCCGCCACCTCCTGCGCAAGCGCAAGGATGTGACGACGCTGCTCGCCAATGTCACCGGTGTCGACCGCGCTGCCGTCATCGAGCAGCACGCGCTTGCCGGCACCATCATCGAG